>NZ_CP019603.1:0-300000 GCF_001661675.2 Croceicoccus marinus
CAGTTCCAGGATCGCCGACAGCATATCGGGGTCCTCGGCAAAGCTCTTGTAGATCGTGCGGAGTGATGCTGGAGGCTCCGCGCCGAATTCTGCAAATTGTGGCGCAAGCCATTCGAGCCACGATGCCTCCCGCTCGGGATCCGCTCTGGCATGACCGTGGACGAACAGGTTCACATTGAATGCCCGCTTCGTGCGGCCGCGTGACTCCTGAATCATTGCCCCGCGCCGGCAGCGTCAGTTGCGCCTATGCCAATGGATCCGAGACCGCCCGCTTCAGACACTGCGGCTGCCAGCGAAGGAGTTGAGACCCCGCCATCGGGGCCTGGATCAATGGCACTGTGATTTGAGATCATCGATAAGAGACATAGGTACGCGGCGAGCGGATTTGATCTGAATGATAGTCCGCTTATGCACGGGACTGGATGCCATGTGAATGGCAGCCTTGTCGGCGCTTGCTGCCCGGATGGTCAGACATATGCCAATGTCGGGTTTCGGCGTATTCGGACTTTCAAGCGCCCGCTGCTGAACGGCGTGATCTGGTCAACTTCTGCCGGAAAATCTTGGTGAATAGCGTTGGCAGCTTCGCTCGATCCGGCGCCAGAGACCGGACGGTCCCGCTCAGTCGCGGATGTGTCGCTGCGGTAATCGCCGCGACAGGCGCGCATGGCCTTGGCGATGGCCTTGTTGGTCGCATCAAGGTCGAAGCGCTCAGGATCGAACGTCTTACCTGCCCAGCGCCGCATTGCCTTAAGCTCCTCTTGCGTGCAGTCGAGCCATGCTTCCAAGAAGTCGGTATAGCCCGGGTATCCGCCGACATCTTCTGGCGGACCCGACCGTTCGCCGGCGATGCAGCGGGGTACTTGAGCTCGTCCTCAGTTTCGGCACGACGCAATACCAGTTGGTGCTGCCAGTCATCGCCAAAGTCGTATTCATAGGTGATGGTAAGCTTCGCATCGACCTCATAAGGAAATGTCAGATCCTTGAGCTGGACGTCGGTGGCCTCAAACACCCGTGAGCCATAAGCAGCATCCTGAATAGCCTCGGGCGCGCCAATGATCAGGTCTCGACACGAAATTGATGCAAATGGCTGTCGGTCCAACCGAATGCCGCCTGCAACACCTCTTGAAGCTGTGCGAAATTGAGATCGCTCGCAGCTCCAGTGTGCGGGTGATCACTGGCTCGACGCCCACAATCCGGACTTCTATGCGGATGATATAGGCGTAGGGATTGTGAGGTTTGGGCATGGCACGACTTTGCCCGTGATGGCAAAAACCCGCAAGCATGAGGCCCGCGATGGTGGGGCGTCGGCACCGGCGTGACCGATTTGCGAGTTTCCATGTGTCGGATTGGAATTTCGAAGATCGCGTCTATCGGCGGGCGCGCCCAATTACAGATATCGACCGAAGTCCCTGCTGTGGTGAAGAACCCGGACAATCAGAATCGCGCTGCCGGTCGGCCGATAAAAGATGACATGGGCCTGCTGCCTGATCGGCGCAGACCTGGAGCAAGCTCTTCGGCGCTCCTGCCGAGGCCTGGGTTTTCGAGCAGGGATTGAAAGCAGGATTGCAGCAGATCGCGGTACTTGCGGGCCTGCTCGATGCCAAACTCGGCAATCGTGTAATCGGCAATCTCGGCAAGATCGGATGCTGCTCGCCTGCTGATTTGCAGGTCAGGCATCTGCGGAGCGGCTACGCTTCTCTGCTGTTGTCCATATATCGTCCAGCGACTGATCGCTCACGCCACTTTCCAGCCTTCCGCGATCGCCTGCCTCAGTTCGGCCAAGCTGTTCTGCCCTTCCTGATCGCGGTACGAGGTCACGAATATTTCGCTGTCGTTCGTGAATGCCCCGCGTGCGATCTGAGCCTTGATCCAGGCATCCTGACTGTCGCTGAGCGTGATGGTTTTGCGATGGTGGCCATGTGCTTCTCCTGCAGAACCGGTATCATACTATTGATGCGGGCGGCAATTGTCCTAGTAAAATTCCTCATGATCAGATGGGCCGGTTCGCTGGTTAGCGATCGGCCTTCTTCTGATTGACTTATGAAACATTCCGCGGCGGTCGAGATGCTCTACGGGCGCTGGCGTCCTTGTGTCGACGCCCTTCGTACCGCAAGGTTCGCTGGTTCGTAGCGAGGCACGCGATTGCAGAACGAAGCAATAGCAACCGCCCACCGCAAAAGCCTCGGCTTCGTCTTTTCGGATTCCGGGCAGGGCCGGAGCGATTCCGGTGCGAAGATCGTGTGGGGACGCGGGAAGATGGCACCAGAGTGTCCATCGAAAGATGCGAAACGCGGCGGGGCCGAGCATTTGAAATGCGAATGCGGGGCGGATCTGGTCGCTCCCAAGGGTGAGACCAATACGCATCATTTAGCGCATGCGTGAATCCCGTCCCCTGAGCGTGCCGTAGGAACCGCAGCCTCCGCAGGTCCTTTGATCCGTAAGCGCGAACTCAAATGCGTCTGCGTCGGTGGCGACAGCCGCGTGCCGCTAGGCTTTGAGTCACTAACCGAGAACATAATGATGGTGGCCATGGCTGTGGATGCTCTCAAAGCCCGCGTTGCTACTCAGTCATTGACCGCAAAAAATTTGACCCTTCTTTCGCCCGCGCCTAGAACACCCTCCTGATGCTTCGCCGATTCCATCTCGTCCTGGCTGCGCTTGCCATGCTGGTCGCCCGCTGGCGATGCAATCGGGCATAGCGCTGGCGGCGGTCCCGATGGATCATGGCGAAATGGCGCAAACCGGGCGTTGCGGCGACGAGGATGCCGGTAACGAAGACAATTCAAGCGCGATGACGCCAGTGCTGTATCGCGATGTGTTCGGCGGTGTCGCCGCTCGATGCCGCCCCGGTCGAGCGGCTAGCTTTGACGCACCCATCCTTGCGACTTTTCGTTTCGTCCGAACATCGCGCTTTTTTGGCGAAGCTGCCAACTCCGCCTCCCAGACTTGCGTGAAATCGTTCTTTTATCGATTTCACGGAGTTTAGGATTATGAATAAGTTAATGACCGCGGTCGCGCTGGCGATCGCTCTTCCTGGCGTCGCGCACGCCCAGGATGCTCCCGCGGAAAAGCCAAAGATGGAATGCGGCGAGAAGATGAAGGAGAAGTGCGCGTGCTGCGACAAGATGGCGAGCAAGCCCGTCAGCGGCAATACGGCACCTTCGCGGGATCCGCACGCAGACCATGACATGACTCCGCCGGCACCGGCACCGGCACCGGCTCCGGCGACGGGCACGCGCACCACTGAGCGTTTAGAACTTCCGAGGGCATTGCCCCGCCGGAAGACCTGTCGTCGCCGTCAGTGAGCCTAAGGAATCCATCCATGAATGAACTTGTCCTCGAACGGCGTGCGCTGCTGCGTGCCGCCGCCGTATCCGGCGCAGGCTTCGGCCTAGCGCAAGCCCTGCCCGCCTGGCCAGCCTCTCTCGAAAGGCCTGGTCCGGCCCCTGCCTACCGTCAGTGGCAACGACATCTCGCTCGCTATCGGTCAGGTCAGCGTAGAGGTCGACGGCGAAGTCAGCCGTGCGATCGGCATCAACGGCACCGTGCCGGGACCGCTGATCCGCCTGAAGGAAGGCCAGCGCGTCCGCCTGCGCGTGCAGAACACGCTCGACGAAGACAGCTCGATCCACTGGCACGGCCTCCTGGTGCCGTTCGAAATGGACGGTGTTCCAGGAGTCAGCTTTCCCGGCATCATGCCGCGCTCGAGCTTCGAATACGAGTTCGATCTCAGCCACGCGGGGACCTACTGGTACCACAGCCACAGCGCCTATCAGGAAGAGGACGGCGTCTACGGCCCGATCGTGATCGATCCTGCGGGCCCGACCCGGTGGCCTATGACCGCGAGCATGTGCTGGTTCTGTCGGACCACAGCCCGCTTGCGGGCGCGACGATCTACCGCAAGCTCAAGCAGATGGGCGGGCCCTATTTCAACCGCCAGCGGATGACGCTGTCGGGCCTGATGGCCGGCAAAGACCTTACCGCGCAGGAGCGCTGGGAATGGGCGCAAATGCGGATGGACGCGGCGGACATCGCGGACGTCACCGGCTCGACCTACGCCTTCACCATCAACGGGTTCGGACCTTACGACAACTGGACCGGCCTGTTCACGCCGGGTGAGCGCGTAAGGCTGCGGGTCATCAACGCCTCGGCGCAGACGACTTTCAACATCCGCATCCCCGAACTCCGATGACGGTCGTGCAGGCCGACGGCCTTAATGTGCGGCCCGTGACCGTAGACGAGTTCCAAATCGGCACCGCGGAGACCTACGACGTCGTCGTCACTCCCGAAGATCGGGCCTACAGTTTCGTCAGCGAAGCGAGCGACCGGTCAGGCTTGGGCCGGGCCACGCTCGCTCCGCACGAGGGTATGAGTGCGCCGGTTCCGCCGCTGCGCCCGCGCCCCCTCCTCACCATGAAGGACATGGGCATGGGCGACATGGACCATTCCGGCATGGGACATGGCGGTATGGAACATGGCGCGATGAGCGTTGGATCAACCGACCCTGAGAAGATGCGCGGCGTCGATCCGACTGCCCAACAGAACGCCTCCGGCGAGTTGTGGAAGCTGACCGGCTGGAAAGAGACAGGCGCTGCGGCGGCAACGGCAGCAGCGGCTGGCATGGCGGACATGGATCACGCGGCGATGGGGCACGGCCCGAGCGCTAGTCCGGTAACAGCCGCCACCCCCGTCGATCACGCAGCGATGGGCCATCCGATGCCCGCGCCAGCGTCAGCTGGCCAGGCGGCCGCTCCGATGGACCACGGCTCGATGGGGATGCGGGACTTCGCCATTGCGCCGCAGGTCGACAAGAACCCCGGCGTGCAGACGATCTCGCCGATGCCGGTCGACCGCATGGGGCGATCCTGGGACGGGTCTTGAGGACGTCGGACACCGGGTCCTCACCTACCGCGATCTCATGGCGCTCGAGCGCAATCCCGACGTGCGCGCGCCGTCCCGACAGCTCGACATCCACCTGACCGGTAACATGGAGCGCTACATGTGGTCGTTCGACGGCGTGAAGATGAGCGAGCCGGCCGAGCCGATCCCGTTCCGCCATAACGAGCGCGTGCGCGTGAGGCTCGTCAACGACACGATGATGCAGCACCCCATCCACTTGCACGGTCATTTCTTCGAGCTGGTGACAGGGCACGGCGCCCTTAGCCCGCGCAAGCACACGGTGAACGTCCAGCCCGGCGGGACGGCGACCTTCGACGTCACCCTCGACGCACAGGGTGACTGGGCGTTCCACTGCCACAATCTCTATCACATGACCGCCGGGATGATGCGTGTCGTCTCCGTCCGTCCCGAGAAGGGAGGCGCGTAAGATGATCTCGCTCCACAGACTACCGCTCCTTGCGGCCGTCGCCTTCGCCAGCGCGCCTGTGCTCGCACAGGACCAGGCCGCGGCGCCTAAGCAGCCCGCTCCGGCTGAGACGACCTGCGCTCCCGAACACGCCGCCATGGGCCATTGCACGCTGCCGGCAGAGCAAGCAGCTCCTGCTCAGGCGCAACCCGGGTCTCAGGCCGCTTCAGCCTGCACGCCCGAGCATGCTGCGATGGGACATTGCCACCGCGCCTAGGCCTTCGCCCGCAACAAAATCGGAACCGGCGGGACCGACCCAACCCGCGTGCTCTCCGGAACACGCGGCGATGGGGCATTGCACTCCGGCGGCAACCATGGGTGCCGAGGGAACGGACCTGGCGGCAGGCTCGGGAACGGCTCCGCCGGTGCCCACCGACTACGCGGCCGATGCGATCTATGGACCTTCGGCGATGGCGTCGGGGCGTCACCATCTCTCGCTGCATCACGGCGGCCAGAACTTCTTCATGGCGATCCTCAACATCGCCGAGGTAAAGGTTAAGAATGGGCGCGATGCCTACGAGTGGGGCGGCGAAGCCTGGTATGGCGGCGACATCAACCGCCTGGTCGTAAAGACGGAAGGAGAAGGCGAGTTTGGTGCGGGCGTGGAATCCGCCGAGGTCCAGGCGCTCTACAGCCGCGCCATCGGGCCCTATTTCGATCTACAGGCAGGCGTCCGCTACGATTTCGAGCCGGATCCGTCGCGCGTCTACGCCACCATCGGGTTTGAAGGATTGGCGCCGGGATTCTTCGACGTCGAAGGCGCGCTGTTCCTGTCGGACCGGGGCGAGCTGATGGGACGATTGGAAGGCTATTACGACCAGCGCATTACGCAGCAGCTGATCCTGCAACCGCGCGCCGAGCTCAATTTCGCCGCCCAGAACAGCGAAGACATCGGGGTCGGCGCGGGCCTGACCGATGCCGAGATCGGAGTCCGGCTGCGCTACGACATCGCCCGCGAGTTCGCGCCCTATATCGGGGTCCAGTACGAGCGCGCCTTCGACGGGACGCGCGATTTCCTGCGCGCCGAGGGCGAAGCCACCGGCGGCTGGAATTTTCTGGGCGGCATCCGTTTCTGGTTCTGAGGGGAGAAAGAGAATGCTGATATCGACCACGATTGCCTCTCCACTGGCGCTCCAGGCGACACCTGCGCCCGCGCCGCATGCCGGACATGGGCACGAGATGACTCCGCGACCCGCTTCGGCGAGCGCGGAGGTGCGAGGGCCATGTTCCGGCCGAGGATATCGCGCGCCTGCTGCGCGACAAGCCGACTGGAGTGACAGGGCTGGCGGTCGCAGAAATGCCTCTCGGATCGCCCGGCATGGAAGAGGGCGATCAAAAACAAGCCTATCAGGTCTTGGCCTTCGGTCCCTTGGGGCAGTCAATATTCAACAGGTACAATTGAACGATAACTGGAGAGTGTCCATGAAACAGATCCTTTTTGCACTTGCCGCCACCGCCCTTTTTTCAACCCCAGCCAATGCCCAAAGCGCTGCCGAAGGTCAGCCTTCGCAGGCTGACAAACCCGCTCCAAAACCTCAGGCCTGTGAGATGATGCACGGGACGACCAAGATGCGCGGCGTGATGGTCAAGGGCAAAGACGGGAAGATGGTCTGCCAGATGACGGATCATGGGGCCACGGATCACGGCCAGATAGACCATTCGCAAATGGACCACCACGATATGAAACATTCGCCGACGACAAAGGACGCGCACGCAGGCCACCGTCCGAAATAAGAGTCGGGGCAAGGCGCGGGCCAAGAAGAGGCTTTTCTGCTTGCCCCTTGTCCGAGGGAACGAGATCATGACCATCTATACCTGTCGGATGCACCCCGATATCAGGCAGGTAGAACCGGACGATTGCCCGAAATGCGGCATGCATTTCGTTCCCGAAGATAACATCGGCGCTGAATATTTGGGCTCCAATGATCAGCATGACGATCACGCTCATTGTCGCGGGCCAGGCACCGGTCGTGTAGCAGAAGACGGTCGCTATGCTTCGGGTGCGCTGACGGCGACAATGCACATTGCAGACGACAGCGGCGATACAGGGCTGCAAGGTATGGAACTTGTTCGCGTACCGCCGGGCGCTAAGTATGAGCGTGGCTATCTTGGGTCTCGATCATGCCTTCAGTAAACGTCGAAAGCCCGTCATGTTGATAATATGCCGGGCAGGTCCAAGCCCTTGTCACGCGCGCAATCGATAGCGATGTCATAGCCAGCATCGGCGTGACGCATCACGCCGCTTGCCGGGTCGTTCCAGAGCACACGTTCAAGCCGTTTCGCTGCCGCCTCGGTCCCGTCGGCGACGATGACCATTCCGGAATGCTGCGAATAGCCCATGCCGACCCCACCGCCATGATGCAGTGACACCCATGTTGCGCCGCTGGCAGTGTTCAGAAGCGCGTTCAGCAGCGGCCAGTCACTGACGGCATCGGTTCCGTCCTTCATCGCCTCAGTCTCGCGATTGGGGCTGGCCACAGATCCGCTGTCGAGGTGGTCGCGACCGATAACGACCGGGGCGTTCAACTCACCCTTCGCCACCATCTCGTTGAACGCCATGCCCAACCGGTGCCGGTCGCCCAGACCGACCCAGCAGATCCGCGCGGGCAGGCCCTGGAAGTGAATCTTCTCCCGCGCCATGTCGAGCCAGCGATGAAGCTGGACGTCGTCGGGCATCAGTTCCTTCACCTTCTGATCGGTGCGGTAGATGTCCTCGGGATCACCCGACAACGCGGCCCAGCGGAACGGGCCGATGCCGCGGCAGAACAGCGGGCGGATATAGGCCGGGACGAAGCCGGGAAAGTCGAAGGCATTCTCAACGCCCTCGTCCTTGGCGACTTGGCGGATGTTGTTGCCGTAATCGACGGTGGGTACGCCAGCCGACTGGAAGTCGAGCATGGCGCGCACATGCACCGCCATCGATGCCTTAGCGGCCATTGCCACCGCCTCTGGCTCACGCTCCCGCCTTTCGATCCAGTCGCCCACGCTCCAGCCTGCGGGGAGATAGCCATTTACCGGGTCATGCGCGCTGGTCTGATCTGTCAGCAGATCGGGACGGATTCCGCGCGCGAACATCTCGGGGAGTATCTCGGCGGCATTGCCCAGCAGGCCGACCGACAAGGGTTTCTTTGCCGCATTGGCCTCTTCGATGATGGCCATGGCCTCCTCGATCGTTTCGGTGCTGCGGTCGAGATAGCCGGTGCGAAGGCGCATCTCGATCCGGCTAGGCTGGCACTCGATGGCAAGGCACGATGCACCCGCCATCACCGCCGCTAGCGGCTGCGCGCCGCCCATGCCGCCAAGCCCCGCCGTCAGCAGCCAGCGTCCGGAAAGGTCGCCGTCGTAATGCTGCCGCCCCATCTCGGCGAAAGTTTCATAGGTGCCCTGAACGATGCCCTGCGTGCCTATATATATCCATGACCCGGCCGTCATCTGACCGTACATCGCAAGGCCTTTCTTATCGAGCTCTCCGAAATGCTCCCAGTTCGCCCACTTCGGGACAAGGTTGGAATTGGCGATCAGCACGCGCGGCGCATCGGCATGGGTGCGGAACACGCCGACCGGCTTGCCCGATTGCACCAGCAGCGTCTCGTCATCCTTCAACCGCTTCAGCGTCTCGACGATCTTGTCATAGCTTTCCCAGTCACGCGCGGCGCGGCCGATGCCGCCATAGACAACCAACTCCTCGGGCCGTTCGGCCACGTCGGGGTGCAGATTGTTCATCAGCATGCGCATGGGCGCTTCGGTCAGCCAACTCTGCGCCGAGATTTCGCTACCGGTCGCCGGGCGGATCACGCGGGTGTTGTCGATGCGGGTCATTGATCAGTCTTCCTGGGATTGATGGCTGTAGGCGAAGGCAAGGCAGGCCTTCAAAATGTCAGAAAGAATCGCGGCCAGCGGAGCTGCGCGTTCGGGGTTGTATGGTGTGGGCCAGTTCGCCGGGGTCGGCATATCGGGCTCGTCGGCATAGCCGCGAATGGCGAGTTCCATCTGGATCGCGTGAATGCCCTTGGCGGGCTGGCCATAATGGCGCGTGGTCCAACCACCACGGAAGCGGCCGTTCAGAACATGGCTGTGATCGCTCTGTGCGCAGATCGCCGCAACCGCCCCGGCCAGCGCGGCATCACAGGTTTCTCCGCCATTGGTGCCGATGTTGAATTGCGGAAGTTCACCATCGAACAGTCGAGGAATGCGGCTGCGGATCGAATGAGCGTCATAGAGAACGACGGTGGGGTGCTCCGAACGCAGCCGCGCCAGTTCGTCATCAATCGCCGCATGATAGGGCCTGAACCAGCGCGCACGGCGCCGGGCGACCTCCTCGTCATCCGGAACCTCCCCATCATACAGCGGTTCGCCGTCAAAGTCGGTCGTGGGGCACAGTTCGGTCGTCGCCTGCCCGGGATAGAGCGAGACGCCGAATGGATCGCGGTTCACGTCGATCACACTGCGCGAGATGGTAGTGCGCACGGTTGTGGCACCCAGATCCCGGGCAAAGACGTAAAGCCTGTCCACCCACCAGTCGGCATCACGCCGCGCCAGCCAGGGCGAACGGAAGGCGCCGTCCACATCGGCCAGATCGCTGCCCGTGTGGGGAAAGGCGACCACGAGCGGCGCAGCGCCGCGATGGATTTCAAGCCAGTCGGTCATGCCAGCCCCGGCAGATCGATTCCGGCCGCAGTGGCGAGATCGCCCGAGATCACGAGCGCACTCGCCTGCTTCATGTCAGGGTGAAAATAGCGGTCATCCGTCAAGGTCGGCACATGCTGGCGAATAAGGGCGCGTGCAGCCTCAAGCGGATTACTGGACGACAGAGGAGCGTGAAAATCCATGCCCTGCGCGGCGGCAAGCGCTTCGATCGCGATCACGCCCGCGGCATTGTCCGCCATTTCGGCCAGACGCCGCGCGCCGTGCGCCGCCATCGAGACGTGGTCTTCCTGATTGGCCGAGGTCGGAATAGAATCGACGCTGGCCGGATAGGCCCGCTGTTTGTTTTCTGAAACCAGCGCCGCCGCCGTTACCTGCGGGATCATGAAGCCGGAGTTGAGGCCGGGTTTGGGAGTCAGGAACGCGGGCAGCCCGGAAAGCGCCGGATCGACCAGCATGGCGATTCGCCGTTCGGACAGCGAGCCGATCTCGCAGATCGCCATCGCCAGCATGTCGGCGGCAAAGGCAACCGGCTCTGCGTGGAAATTGCCGCCCGACAGGGCTTCGTCCGTATCGGCAAAGATCAGCGGATTGTCGGAAACGCCATTGGCCTCGATCGCCAGCGTGGTCGCGGCCTGTCGCATCATGTCAAGCACGGCGCCCATCACCTGCGGCTGACAGCGCAGGCAATAGGGGTCCTGCACCCGCTCGTCGCCTTTCAGATGGCTGGCGCGGATGGCGGAGCCTGCCATCAGGTCGCGCAAGGCTGCTGCCGTCTCGATCTGGCCTGCATGGCCGCGTAATTCATGGATGCGCGCATCAAACGGAGTGTCGGATCCCTTGGCCGCTTCGGTCGAAAGTGCGCCTGTCACTAAGGCGCTTTTCATCAGGTTTTCAGCTTCGAACAATCCGGCCAGCGCATTGGCACAGGAAAACTGTGTGCCGTTCAGCAGCGCCAGCCCTTCCTTCGGTCCAAGCGTCAGCGGCGCCAGTCCGGCTCGCGACAGGGCATCGGCAGCCGGCATGGGCGAGCCTTCGTAAACAATCTCCCCTTCACCGATCATCGTGGCGGCGAGATGCGATAGCGGAGCCAGATCCCCACTTGCACCGACAGACCCTTGGCACGGCACAACGGGCGTAAGGCCATGTTCGAGCATCGCGCCCAACAATTCCAGCGTCTCGGGCCGGATGCCGGAGGCGCCGCGCGCAAGGCTGACGAGCTTCAGCGCCATCATTAATCGGACGACCGACTTCGGCGAAGGCTCGCCCACGCCTGCGGCATGGCTCAGCACGATATTACGCTGGAGCGTGGCGAGATCCGTGTCGTCAATCCTCACGCTCGCCAGCTTACCGAATCCCGTGTTGATGCCATAGACGGGCTCGCCATGCGCAAGGATGCGCTCTACCGCAGCCGCGCTTTCGCACACCGCATCCATGCAGGCCGGATCAAGCGACGGCCAGGCACTACGATAGATCGCACGCCATTGCGTTAGCGACACCGCACCGGGCTGGAGGATCAGATCGCTCATTGCCCCCTCCACACGCGGTCGTGGAGCGGATTGAAACCCATCCGGTGCACAAGTTCGGCCGGATCGCCCACGTTCCAGATCGCGAGATCGCATTGGCGGCCAACCGCCAGCTCGCCCGTCCGGTCACAAAGGCCAAGCGCACGCGCCGCGTTATGGGTCACGCCCGCAAGGCATTCATCGACGGTCAGGCCGAAGAGCACCGATCCCATATTCATTGTTAGCAGAAGCGATGTCAGCGGCGAGGTGCCGGGATTGCAGTCAGTCGCCAGCGCCATGGGCACGCCGGCTTCACGCAGCAACGCCACGGGCGGCTTGCGCGTCTCGCGCATGAAATAGAATGCCCCGGGCAGGAGCGTCGCGACGGTTCCGGACCTCGCCATAGCCGCGACACCAACCTCATCCAGATATTCGAGGTGGTCGGCCGACAATGCGCCGTACCGGGCTGCAAGCGCGGCCCCGTGCTGATCGGACAATTGCTCGGCGTGAAGCTTGATCGGCAAACCGTGCGCCTCGGCCGCCGCGAGGACCCGTTCAGTCTGCGCGGTGGTGAAACCAATGTTTTCGCAGAATGCATCGACCGCATCGGCCAATCCTGCCTCCGCCACCGCAGGGATCATTTCATCAACAACAAGATCGATGTAGTCATCGGCGCGCCTCGCGAATTCGGGCGGAAGCGCATGAGCACCGAGAAACGTCGTGCAGATCGTCACCGGCCGTTCATTCCCAAGGCGCCGGGCGGCGCGCAGCATTCGCATTTCGGTATTGAGATCGAGGCCGTAGCCCGATTTCACTTCCACCGTCGTCGCGCCCTCGGCAATCAGCGTATCAAGCCGCGGAAGTGCGGCTGCTACCAGTTCATCCTCGCTGGCGGCGCGGGTTGACTGCATGGTCGACTTAATGCCGCCACCCGCTTGCGAGATTTCCTCGTAGGACGCGCCGGTGCGGCGCATCTCGTGCTCCGCCGAGCGATTGCCCGCGAAAACGAGATGGGTGTGACAATCAATGAGCCCCGGCGTGATCAGTCGGCCTTCGCAATCGACCGTACGGGCAGCTTCAAGAGCAGGTGCGTCGGCCGCAGGACCGGCATAAATGATATGCCCGTCCATGGCCGCGACCAGTCCGCGATCGACGATACGAAGCCGACCATTCTCGATCGTGGCGAGCTTTGCCCGGGTCCATATCGTTTCGCATTGCAACATTGGTAGCATCTCCTCACGATTCCCGTGTTGCATAGCGTCGATTTAATGTATAGACAAAAATGACTTCATTTCATACGGTGAGGCAGGGATATGGTCCAACGACAAACACTGCATTTTGCCAGGGCCCTTCTTCCGGAGGGATGGCAAAACGAAGTCAGCGTCAGGATCACCGATGGCCTGATCACTTCCGTAGAAAGTGATTGTCCGGCGACTGAAGGCGTGGAGCAATATGCCATAGCCATCCCCGGAATGCCGAATCTGCATAGTCATGCCTTCCAGCGGGCGATGGCGGGCTTGGCAGAGCATGGCGGAGGCAACAGTGACAACTTCTGGAGCTGGCGCGAGTTGATGTATCGGCTTGCAGCAAAGATCGGGCCAGATGAACTGCGGATCATTGCCGCGATGGCGCAGATCGAAATGTTGGAATCAGGTTTCACCCGGGTGGCTGAATTCCATTACGTGCACCACACTGCCAATGGTGCAAGATTCAGCGATATTGCCGAAATGTCGAAAGCGATTTTCGCGGCCGCTGGCGAGACCGGCATTGGCATCACCCATTTGCCTGTGTTCTATGCGCACTCCGGTTTTGGAGGCATGCCACCGGCCGATGGACAGCGCCGCTTCACCAGCGACATCGACTTGTTCGCACGGCTATTAGAAAGTTGTAGGGCCGCGGCGAAAGCTTTGCCCGATGCAACTGTCGGCGTCGCACCCCACTCGTTGCGAGCAGTCACTCCTGCTGAAATCTGCTTGCTGCAGGAATTGGCCGGCGAGGCACCGATCCATATCCACATTGCCGAGCAAGTCCGCGAGGTTGAGGACTGTCAGGCAGCATTGGGTAGCACTCCGGTTCAATGGCTTTTGGATAATGCCAACGTGTCAGGGCAATGGTGCCTAGTCCATGCTACCCACGTCACAGAAGCCGAAGTGACGGGCGTGGCCCAGTCAGAAGCGGTCGTTGGGCTGTGCCCAATAACCGAAGCCAATCTGGGAGATGGAATCTTCCCCGCAAAGGACTTCGTCGAGGCTGGTGGTCGTTTCGGTATTGGCTCCGATTCGAATGTACGAATTGACATGCCCGAGGAATTGCGATTGCTGGAATATGGCCAGCGCCTTACCCATCGGTCCCGCAATGTATTGATTTCACAAGATTGTGCATCGACCGGCAGATTTCTCTTCCGATCCGCCGTAACGGGCGGCGCACAGGCCGTGGGCGTGGACGCAGGCCTGCGCCCAGGTGCGCCAGCCGACTTCGTCGCGTTGGATGCCGATGCGCTGCACCTTGGCCGGAATGAATTGGACAGTTCGCTGGACCAGCTGATTTTCGCCGTAGGCACCCGTGCGATCGACCGCGTATGGCGTCGCGGGCAATGCGTGGTTATTGGAGGGCAGCATGTTCAGCGCGAGCAGATTGAGGGGGAATACCGCAAGATGCTAACGGGATTGATGGCATGACGGCGCTGCATGAGCGCATTCGCACCGATATTGAGAAGAAGATCTTGGGCGGTGAGTTGAAGCCCGGCGATCGGCTTCCGATCGAACATGATCTGATGGCTGAATATGGCTGTTCCCGGATGACGGTGAACAAGGCAATCTCAGCTCTGGCAGCCGCTGGACTGGTGCAGCGAAAGCGAAAGGCGGGCACGTTTGTGGCGACGCCACAGGCCCATGCCATGGTTCTCGACATTCCCGATCTCGCCGACGAAGTGCGCGGACGCGGTCAGGCCTATCGCTATCGCCTGCTTCACCGCGAGGTCTGCAATGCAGCCAAGGTCGACGCTTCACTCGAAATCGAAGGCGACGTGCTTTGGACTGTTGGAGTGCATATGGCCGATGGCAAACCATTCGCCCACGAAAGTCGCGCCGTGAGCCTGTCTGCAGTGCCCGATATTGACGAGGCTGTCTTCGATCCAGAGGGGCCCGGCACTTGGTTGCTACGGCATGTCCCGTGGACGGAAGCCGAAACGCGCATTTCTGCAAGTGGCGCTATGGACGGCGAGGCGCAGGCGCTTCGCGTTCCGGAACAGACGCCCTGCCTCACCGTAACCCGGCGAACCTGGCGAGCAGACGAACATGTCACCGCAGTGAGGCAACTCTTCCTCGGCGGTTCGTACAGTCTTGTTGCTCATTTTGGCGCATCGCAGTAATAATATTACGCAAGCGCAATTTTAAAGCATTGCGATACATTCTAGACGACTGGATTATGCGTTCGCGCGCCTTGGAAAACAACAATTTGGCGGAAAATTCATGTATATACAACAAAATGGTTGACCGCTTGCCATGTGACTGTTTCTTTACGGCCCGGGTATCAGGCCAAGGGAGGCTCACACATGAATTTCAGAACTATCCTGCTCACCGGTAGCGCGCTTGCAGTGGCGGTTGTTGCACCTGCTCAGGCGCAGGATGGCAGCTCTGAAACAGACAGCCCTGCGGCTGAAGATACTGGTCAGATCGTCGTTACCGGTTCCCGCATCCGCCGGGCCGACATTGAAGGTGTCGGCCCCACCACCGTCGTCTCGGCCGAGGAAATCGAGAACACGGGCATCGTCAATGTGGAAACCCTGCTGCAGCGCCTTCCGGCAAACGCCGGTTTTGCGGGCAACCAGACATCCGCCTACTGGACCAGCAACGGTTGGGGCACCTCGCAGGTCAATCTTCGCGGCCTTGGCATCAAGCGCACGCTGGTTCTGCTGAACGGACGCCGCCTTGTCGCCGGTGGCACCGGGGCAAATTCATCCCCCGATCTCAACATGATCCCGGTCAACATGCTCGCCCGTATCGAAGTGCTGAAGGATGGCGCGTCGGCCGTTTACGGCGCGGATGCGATGGCCGGCGTGGTCAATCTCATTACCCGCACCGATTATGAAGGCATCAGCGTCGGCGGTCGCTATGGCATCAACGAGGAGGGCGATGGCGGCGATCTGACGCTCGATTTCCTTGGCGGGTGGCGCGCCGATGACGGCGGCATCATGATCGCGGCCAGCTATCAGAAGACCGACCCCGTCAACATGGCCAGCCGTGCGCCGTGCTCGCTGGCAGAGGTGACGCCTGGGCAGCTTTCGTGCGTCAACAGCGCCTCCACGATTGGTGGGCGCGCCGTCCTGCCTAATGGCCAGCAGATCAATTTCAACCAGGATCCCGACGGGGACGGCGACTTCTACGAACCCTACGATCCGGCGAAGCACAATTTCAATTCGGCCTACACGCTCAATGCCGTGAACCCGATCGAACGCTACAGCATCGGCGTGTTCGGAGACTGGGCGCTGGGCGACAGCATTGAGGCTTTCGGCGAATTCCTCTACACCAAGCGTGAAACCGACCAGATCGCAACGCCCGGTACACTTCGCAATCTGGCGATCCCGGCCAGCTTCCCAAGCAATCCGACGGGCGAGGACATCGTCCTGATCCAGCGCCGCCTTGCCGAAGCGGGGCCGCGCCAGTTCTTTCAGAACACCGAGACCTGGCAGGGCACGGGCGGTTTGCGCGGCGAAATCTCGAATGGCTGGAACTGGGAAGTGTCCGCCACCTGGGGCCGCAACACGGGCACAGACGGGCAAACCAATGTCGCCAATCTTGAGAATGTCAGAGATTCTATTGATCCCGCAATTTGTGGCACCGGCGGCGTTCCTTGCGCCGACTTCCTCGGTTACGGCGACCTGAACCCCGATGTGCTCGACTATATATTGACGACTCTTCGCGACACCGGAGGCAATGAACTCGTCTCTTTCAACGCAGACCTAACAGGCGAAATCGCCCAGTTGCCGGCTGGTCCTCTCGCCTTTGCGACCGGTGCCAACTATCGCGAGGAAAAGGGCTGGCGCGACCCTGATCCGCTGACAGTCGCAGGCATCGCGAACACCAACCAACAGGATCCCATCTCGGGCACCTCAAAGGTCAAAGAAGCCTATCTCGAGCTTTCGCTTCCAATCTTCGCCG
Organism: Croceicoccus marinus; assembly: GCF_001661675.2. NCBI lineage: Bacteria > Pseudomonadati > Pseudomonadota > Alphaproteobacteria > Sphingomonadales > Erythrobacteraceae > Croceicoccus > Croceicoccus marinus. The sequence goes on from NZ_CP019603.1 coordinate 16,674, forward strand.
ACGCTCCTTTTGCTGAGGCTCTGACGCTGGATGGTGCCGTCCGCGTTTCGGATTACGACCTGTTTGGCACTGACTGGAACTACAAGCTCGGCGCTGACTGGGAAATCACCCGCGGTTTCCGCATGCGCGCCACCTATGGCACTGGCTTCCGCATTCCAAATGTCCCCGAACTGTTCGGCGGCGTTTCTGAAGGCAATCTGACCACCACCGATCCGTGTAGCGGCTATAGCACCAGCGGCAATGCCACATTGATCGCCAATTGCCAGGCTTCGGGTGTTCCGACCGGCTATACCCAGCTCGGCAATACGATCCTCACCACCCGTGGCGGCAATCCCGATCTTCAGCCGGAGAGCTCGACGACCTGGACGCTTGGCGCCGTCTTCGAACCGCGCGGCACTGTCCCCGGCCTGACGCTGACGGCCGACTGGTTTGACATCGACATCAAGGATGCCATCCGCGCCATTCCGGGGTCGACCAAGCTAGCGGTCTGCTACGCCAGCGAAAACCTGAGCAGCGAATTCTGCGACGATTTCACCCGTAGTCCGCTGACCGGAGAAGTGACCTATCTTTCGGCCCAGCCCATCAATACCGGCCGCGAGAAGATGAGCGGCCTCGATCTCGGCATGATCTATGACCGGGCGATCGGATCATTCGAGGTGTCGCTGAACCTGAATGTCACTTGGCTCAACGAATATACCGTATATCCGTTCGAAGGCGGAGAACCGATCCAGTTCGATGGCTTTATCGGTGGGGGCAACGGGGGTTACCCCGAATGGCGCGGCTACGGCGTATTGACTGTGGCGAATGGGCCGGTTTCTGGCACCTGGTCAACCCAATGGATCGGTTCGGCAACCGACTTCAACGCTGCGCCCGGCGATATCGGCTACAGCACGCCGGACGTGTTTTATCACAACGCTCAGCTGGCATTTGCGGTAAACGATGCGACCAGCTTCCGACTGGGTGTAGACAACGTCTTTGACCGCAGCGCTCCTTATATCCAAAGCTTTACCGACGCGAATACCGACACGATGACCTACGACCTGATGGGTCGCCGGTTCTATGTCGGCGTCCGCACCGGTTTCTGAACGGTAGGAACTAGATGAAGATACGTTGGCCTTCATTTGTCCGGCGCCTGCACAAATGGCTGGCGCTGGTCATCGGGCTACAGGTCGTGCTGTGGACGGCAACCGGTTTCTATATGGTTGTCGTCCACATCGAACGGATCCATGGCGACCATCTCGTCAAGCCGGTCGAGCGCCCTGTTTTTGATATGGGAAGTGCGATCGCACCTGCCACACTCCTTGAGACTGTGCCGAATGCGACCGACATCCGAAGTTCGTTTCTCCTTGGCCGGCCAGTCTGGCGCGTGACGGGTTCTGGCGGTGTGCAGCTTTTCGATGCCACCACCGGCGAGCCGATCCAGCCCGTCAGCGCCGAACAGGCGGAAGCGATTGCGCAAAGCCGCTATACGTCGGACGAAGCCGTCAGCTCTGTCCGCCTGCTGACCGAATCCCCAATGGAGATGCAGGGGCGTAAACCTCCGTACTGGCAAGTCACCTTTGATCGCTGGGACAGCCCTACCTTCTACATCTCCCCTGAGACAGGCGAACTGGTTTCGCGCCGCCATTCGCTCTGGCGCATCTTCGACTTCGCCTGGATGCTGCACATTATGGACTATGACGAACGCAGCGATGTGAACAATCTGCTGCTGCGAACCAGCACCTGGCTTGCCGTGGCGATGGCGCTCAGCGGGGCATGGCTACTGGTTTGGGCATTCCCGCGCCGACGCAAGAAGAAGAAAAAAGCATGAAGCGTATTCGGTTCACCCCTCTCTTCTTCCGCCGCATCCATAAATGGGTCGGCCTGATATTGGGCATCCAGTTCATCCTGTGGTCGATCAGCGGCGCGATGATGGCCATCATCGACATGGAAGACGTACGTGCCCAGCCTCCGGTCATCGAGCACCCCATTGTCACCGGAGGACTAATTGAGCCCGATCAGATTGGCCTTGAAGATTCCATTGATAGCTTTCGGCTACATATGTCGGAAGGCCGGCCGATCTATCAATTAGCTGGTAATGGCGTGGTCCGTCTATTTGATGCCACCACCGGCGACTCTATCGTGGTCGATGAGGCGCTCGTCCGTCAGCGCGCCGCTTTGATCAATGGTGCGACGATCCGTTCGGTCAGTCTGCTCGACGCACCCAATCTCGAAGCGCGTGAGTTCGACGGCCCGATGTGGCGCGTCGATTTCAACGATGCTGAAAATACCAGCGCCTATTTCGCTGCTGACACCGGCCACCTCCTGATAGCCCGCGGCGATGGCTGGCGTTTGTGGGACTTCTTCTGGATGCTCCACAACATGGACTACGTGAACAGAACCAGCTTCAATCATCCGCTGATCATCGCGGTGGCTTTTGGTGTCCTGTTCCTGTCCGGTACCGGATTTTACCTCTTGTTTAAATCATTCACCCGCCGCGATTTCAAATGGCTCAAGAGATCGATGTCGAAGCAATCCAAATCACCAGCACCAACCTCCGGCTAGTGCTCGGCACTAAGAGGCTGTTTGGAAAAGCGGCTGAAGGGGTTGCGCCGGGGCTAGCTGTCTGATTGTGCTTTGCACGCCTTCGGCTCCAGGCTCTGCATGTGGACCCAGCAGAGCCGAGGGCGAATGGCCCGGATTGCCAAGAAGACAAAGCGCTACCCCAGTGACCTGACCGATGAGGAATGGGATCGCCTGGCACCGTTGATGCCCAAGCCGGGGCGCCGAGGCCGTCCCCGCGAGGTGGATTTCCGCGAGGTCGTCAGTGCGGTCCGCTATCTTGTTCGGTCGGGTTGTGACTGGCGCATGCTGCCGATCCATTTCGGGGCGTGGCAGACGGTCTACGGTTGGTTTCGCGACTTGGCGCGCAAGTTCCTGTTCCAGACGAACCACGACATTGAGATGATGCTGGATCGTGAGCGCCAAGGGCGGGAGGCGAGTCCGAGCGCTGCGGTGATCGACAGCCAGTCGGTCAAGACGCCATCGGCAGAAACGCGCGGGTTTGATGCTGGAAAGAAGGTTGTCGGGCGCAAGCGGCACATCGCCGTCGATACCGATGGCCGGTTGCTGATGGTGAACCTCACCACCGCAGACATTTCGGACACCGCGGGCGCCCACACCATCCTCGACGGCATCCGCAAGCGATGGCCCTAGGTAAAGCATCTCTTCGCTGATGGCGCCTATGACCGCCTCAAGCTCATGGACAAATCCAGATATCTGGATTTCGTTATCATGGTCATCCGCCAAAGCGATCAGCAGCAAGGCTTCAAGGTGCTGCCTCGGCGATGGGTCGTCGAGCGGACCTTTGGCTGGATGATCCGGTGGCGCCGATTGGTCCGCCTCTACGAGAAGCGCATCGACGTCTCACACGCCATGATCCTCGTCGCCTTGGGCAATCTCCTACGTCGAAACGCTCATCCCTGATTTTCCAAACGGACTCTAAGAGGTTGTCCGATAAGAAGGATTATTAGACAAGTTCTACGGTGTCGCAGCTTTGGGTGACGAAGCGCGCTGCCACTCTGAGGAAAATAGGCGCCGGGTTACCATTGCGCTGAAAATCGGATTGCATGGCGCCGATGCCTGGCTATCCGTTCGTCGAGAATAAAGTGTGACGGCGTCGACTGGCCGGAACGCTGTTTTCGCTGGCCGACGCCTTTCAAGGACCCGGTCGGCTAGCCAGCCGGACGCCGAAGCCGATGAGAAATCATCACCGCCAACAGGGCGCAATGGCGCTGACGATGAAGACCGATCGCACCCCCGGCACGAACATCTCGTCCGGCTGGTGATTAGCGAAAACCGGCATCACGACGAACACATCGCCACCGTCCAAGATCTGAGGAGCCGCAACTCGAGCGTGATCGACCAGCTTGCGGAGATATTGATAAAGGGTGAGGCGGCAGGCGTATACCGTTCCAGTATCGACCCTTTCGACCTGCATGCGAATATATCCTCGCTCAGCTTCTACAACATGTCGACCCGCCATCCTTCTCTGCATAATCTCGTCGTCGGTTCGCCGCGCCCGCCGTCAGGGCGAAACGACTGCATCAGATCGTGCAATGCGTGATGCGCTAGGTCGCCAAAGACTGAACGTCTGGGCCCCGCCTGCCAATTACGCGCAGTTAGATGCTTACTGGAGGATTGGGTGCACTGGGCCGACACGAGATTGTGCACTCTGCTACAGCGCAATCGGGCGTGGATCGGCATAAGGTCGAGCAAGAGGATCCATCTAAGAGAGGCGCTTGATGAACCTGCCCGGTCGCAGCAGCACGCATTCCATTACGAAGAGGAACTGCATCCGGCTCCGGGGGCCACGGGCGATCTTGCTGGCGGCGACCTGCTGCGCGGCGATTGCGGGCACCGGCCTGCAGGGCGCGACGCAGTCGTCTGCGGGATCGGCATTACCGGGCGCGGCGAAGCAGCTTGTGGAGACGACCTGTGCGGGGTGCCATTCCTTTGCGCTTGCCACTTCGCGCGGGCGCACGCCGGGCGAATGGAACGATATCGTCCAGCAGATGATCGGGCTGGGCGCGCCGCTGGGCCCCGAACAGGCGCAGACCGCGACCGAATATCTTGCCGCCACCTGCGCAGGCTCGTCCAATCGCTCACCAATCGAGGTGTTCGGATTGAGTTCGTGAAGGAAAGCCTGGCAATCACCGGCGAAGATTCTCCCATGGCCAACCTGATACTTTCAGTCATGGGCGCGTTCGCCGAATTCGAGCGCGCTTTGATCCGAGAACGACAATGCGAAGGCATCGCTGTCGCCAAGCAACGTGGCGCTTATCGCGGACGAAAACGGTCCCTGTCCGACGAAATGATCGCTGAGTTGCATCGCCGCGCCGCCGCCGGTGAGCGCAAGGCAGCCATCGCACGCGAACTGGGTATCAGCCGTGAAACGCTATACCAGTATCTCCGCGCCGCCACCTGACGCCCATGTTCGCATTATGTCCGGCAAGTCGTTGTCTGGCGCACAAACCCTAAGAGCCTGATCCGAAATTAAGTTGAGTGGTATCAGCTGGTTAGCTTGACGCTTACCCAAGTCGTTGATTCAGCGGTTTTGCAACGAACCAAAGGAAATCAACGATGTGGACCGACACCACTCGCGCACTGTATGCCCGCGCGGAACTGGCATTGCCAAGTGATTTGACCGATGCCGAATGGGCGGTGCTGGAGCCGTTCTTCCCGCCACCTTCTCATGTTGGCCGCCCTCGCAAGTGGCCGCTGCGGCGGATTGTCGAAGCGATCCTGTATCTGCTGCGGGGCGGACTGCCATGGCGGATGCTACCGCCCTGCTTTCCGCCAGTCTCGACGGTGCGGCGCTGGTTCTACCTGTGGCGTGATAACAGGCTGTGGCTGTCGCTCAATCATGTCCTGTTGCTGATCGGGCGCGAAGCTGTAGGCCGCGAGGCGTCGCCAAGCGCCGGAGTGATCGACAGCCAGAGCGTCAAAACCACGGAAAGTGGCGGCCCACGGGGCTATGACGCAGGCAAGAAGATCAAGGGACGCAAGCGCCACATCCTCACCGACACCGATGGAAATCTCGTTCATGCGGTAATCCACACCGCCGACATCCAGGATCGTGATGGCGCACCGCTGGTGCTCGCCGAAATCATCCATCGCTTCCCGTGGCTACGGCATGTCTTCGCCGATGGCGGATATGCTGGCGACAAGCTCCGTCAGGCGTTGCGCAGGGTTGGTAAGTGGACCATCGAAATCGTCAAACGGTCCGACAAAGCAAAGGGCTTTGTGGTTCTCCCACGCCGCTGGGCTGTCGAGCGCACTTTGGCATGGCTCAACCGAAACCGGCGTCTCGCAAAGGACTTCGAGCAGACCATCGCCTCGGCAACCGCGTGGCTGTTCATCGCATCGATCCAGCTCCTCACGCGCCGCATCACAAGGCTATGAAATCACATCGGTTAGTTTTGAATCAGACTCTAAGGTGACGCCCAATACAGGTCGCTCATACTCAGTCTCCTCGCGGAGCCTGGAGCCCAAGGCGTGCAAAGCACAATCATATCGTCGCCTGCAAATCAATGGGTCCTGAGCTTAGGTGGCCAACGATATTCGAATCACTGCTGACTATTCAAAAAGTGAAGCAAGCCTCGACATTTGCCTTAAGAAAACGGCTTAAAGCCGTGATTTTTGCCCTGAAAAGCCAATATTGGTCCGACCTTTCAAACATATTGCCGATCCGAAAATCGATCATTACGTATTAGCTATACGCACACTGAGAGATGCGTAATCGATGAGAGGTTTGGCATCACCCATTCCCCGCATTCGAGATGAGCGAACAGCGTCGACCATCGTGACGAGACTCGCTGGCTAAGCACTGTCTGACCGATGGTGTTTGATGCGGCGCGCCGGTCAGACGGTTGCAACGAAAAAAGACTAATGAGCTGGCAAATAGTGCCTGCGAGATGGAGAGAGCTATGAACGAAACGGCTTTTGCGCAGACGCTGCATGGTAAAAAAGGGCACGAAGTCCACCTTCCACGCAATCGCATGCTGATCGGCGGAGAATGGACCGAGAGCGCCGATGGGCAATGCATCGATGTGGAGGATCCGGCCACCGCCGAAATCTTCACCCGCGTCCCGGCAGGTTCCGCCGAGGATATTGACCGTGCTGTTAGCGCCGCGCGAAAGGCATTTGAGTCTGCAAGCTGGGCGCGCATGCGTCCGCTCGACCGCGGCAAGATAATCGAGAATATCGCCCGCAAGATCGAGGAGCACGCCGGCGAACTGGCACTTCTGGAAAGTTACGACAACGGCAAGGCGGTGCATCACGCGCTAGCCGTCGACGTGCCGGCGGCGATCGACATTTTTCGCTACATGGCGGGCTGGACGTCCAAGATCGGCGGGCAGGTCAATCCGATTTCCGGCGACGGGCAGCAATACCACAGCTATTCCGTGCGCGAGCCAGTGGGCGTGGTCGGCCAGATCGTGCCATGGAACTATCCGCTGGCGATGGCCGCGTGGAAGATTGCCCCGGCTCTGGCGGCAGGCTGCACGATCGTCCTGAAACCCTCGGAAGTTACGCCGCTGACCGCGCTTCGGCTGGCTGAACTCGCGCTCGAGGCCGGTTTGCCCGAAGGCGTGCTCAACGTGGTCACGGGGTACGGTCAGGATGCCGGGCAGGCTTTGGTCGCACATCCCGGCGTGGACAAGATCGCCTTCACCGGTTCGACAAGGGTCGGCAAGCAGATCGTGCGCACCGCTGCCGATGATCTGAAACGCGTGACTTTGGAGCTCGGCGGTAAATCGCCTTCGCTGATCTTTGCCGATGCGGACCTCGAAAAGGCTACGCTCGGCGCCGCGCTCGCCATCTTTTTCAATTCGGGGCAGGTGTGCCTCGCCGCCTCGCGCCTGTTCGTCGAACGATCGGTCTATGATCAGGTGGTCGAGGGCATCGCAAAGGTGGCGCAAGGCTTCAAGCTGGGTCATGGCCGTGATCCGGAAACGATGCTGGGGCCGCTGGTGTCGCGTGCGCAGCAGATCCGCGTGCTCGACTATATCGAACAGGGCCGGCAGTGCGGCGCCGAAGTCGTCACCGGCGGCGGGACCGGCGGCAAGGACGGCTATTTTGTAGAGCCGACGATCTTCGCCAATCCGAACCGCGATGCCAGCATCGTGCGCGAAGAGATCTTCGGTCCGGTTCTTGTCGCGACGCCGTTCGACGATGTCGAGGAGGTGGTGAAGGCTGCCAATGACACGCGCTTTGGGCTGGCGGCCAATATCTGGACCCGCGATCTTTCGCGCGCGCATCTTACCGCACGTCAACTGCAGGCCGGCGTGGTCTGGATCAACACCCACGGCATGAACGATCCTTCCGCGCCTTTTGGCGGCGTGAAGGAATCCGGCTGGGGCCGCGAGGTCGGGGAAGAGGGCTTGCTGCACTACACCGAGACCAAGACGGTGACCGCTCTGCTTGGCGAATGAGCGCGAACATGGCTGCCTTCACAACAGGAAAAGAAGGGAGACATGAGTGAATGAGTTGTTTTTCGACGTGTTTGGCGGCGTGTAGGCAGCGTGCTCACCGCTGCGATCGCCATGCGACGATGGCCAGGACGCAGAAAGACTCGTTCGAAGACACAGTTCCGTGAATTGGAACGATCTGCGTGAAAAGCTTCCCGCATGCGCCGAATGCGCAACGTTTAAATTCGCGATCGGCCAACGCGACCAGATGGTCGAGTGCTGCCGCAATCCAAAGGCGATTGAGGATACGACCATGATCGTCGGGCCGATTTGCGCCTGACGCAGAAGGATCAAGGAGAAGAACGTGAAGGCTGCCATACTCAATAACCTGGACGGTACGTTTCAGGTCGGCGAAATCGAAATCGACGAACCCCGCGACCACGAGGTGCTGGTCGAGGTGAAGGCATCGGGCCTTTGCCATTCCGATCTTCACTTTGCCGAGACCGATTTCGGCGTGCCGCTTCCCGCCGTGTTGGGGCACGAACTGGCCGGCGTGGTCATCGCGGTCGGTCCCGAAGTGCGCGAATTCGAGATTGGCGACCATGTCGTCGGCTCGCTTATCCAGTTCTGTGGTCATTGCCGCGCCTGCAATTCGGGCAAGACCTATCAATGCACCCATCCAGAAGAAACGCTGCGCGCCGATGAGGGTGAGAAGCCGCGCCTGCGAGGTGAGAGCGGGGCCGTCACGCAAGTTTTCGGTACGGGTGCCTTTGCGGAAAAGGCGCTGGTGCATGAAAACCAGCTTGCCAAGGTGCCAAAGGAACTGCCGTTCGCACAGGCCTCGCTGCTGGGCTGCGGCACGATCACCGGGGCAGGTGCAGCGATCAATACCGCTTCTGTCCGCCCGGGCGATACGGTTGCCGTGATCGGCATTGGCGGCGTCGGGCTTAACGTTATTTCGGGTGCGAAGCTGGCTGGCGCAGGGCGCATTGTGGCGATCGACATGCAGCCAAGGAAGGAAGAGCTTGCCCGCAAGTTCGGTGCGACCGATTTCATCGATGCGTCTTCCGGCAATTCTGTCGAAGCGTTGCGCACGCTTATACCGGGCGGCGCGGATCACGTTTTCGAGGTCGTGGGCATCAAGGCTACATCGGAGCAGGCGATCCAGATGGCCCGCAAGGGCGGGGGCGCCTATATGATCGGGGTCCATGCGCCGACATCGACCATCGATGTCAATGTCACGGTCGACCTGTTGACCAATCAGGTTGATCTCCGCGGTGTCTATATGGGTTCGACTAATATCAAGCAAGACATCCCGATGTATGCCCAGCTGTACTTGCAGGGTAAGCTCAACCTCGATGACCTGATCTCGCGCGAGATCGGGATCGAGGAGATTAATGAGGCCTATACGGAGCTGAAGGGCGGTGCGATCGCCCGCAGCGTGATTACCTCGTTCTGATCGAAGCGTTCATCATGTGCAAAAGAAAAGGAGCGGTGCTGAAGCGCCGCTCCTTTTTAGTGGGGCAGAATCTTTTCCGTCAGGCCGCCATGCCCTGACCTTCTTCAGCCTCAGCCATAGCGCTGAGCAGGCGGCGAGCCTGGTTCACGGCGCCGTCGCTGGCAATGCCGACGAAGGTACGACCAGGATCGTCATTGATCCGTTCCTGCTGTAGCGCCAGCGTCTGTTCGTCTTCGGTGATCGTGTCGAAGAACTGATCGAAAAGCTTGTCAGGCACGCCGGTCGCCGGATCGGCCGTGGTGCAGATAGTCCACAAATAATGGCTGGTCGTTTCCGTTTCGGGCGTGATGAAATGGTTGTTCGCCAGTTCAAAGCCATTGTCGCGGCGGCCTTCATAGGCGCCGGTCCCCGCATCGCAGCCACCCGCATTGACGCGCAGGGTCATGCCCCGGGCCGGTTCGAAGCGCACTTCCTGCCAGCGATCGACGCGTCCCTTGAAGCCGCCCGCGTCGATATAGGAACGCGGCGGGACCGAATTGGGCATCTTGCGCAGAAGTTCCACGCGCTTGCCGTCGAACTCTACCTTGGTTTCCGCGCCATAATGCTGTTCGGGGTTACCGCCGATCGTGCCCGCGTGGATGTAAGGCACATGGGTCAGGTCCATGATATTGTCGACGATAAGCTGCCAATCGGCATTCACCGGGAAATTATAGGGTCGCCACGTCCACTTTGGATCGTTGTGTTCCGGACTGTCGATGATCTGTGCGGGATCGGCCAGTTCGGCATCGCCCATCCAGATCCAGATCAGATGATCCTTTTCGACAACCGGATAGCTGCGCACATTGGCGGCAGGCGGAATACGTTCCTGATTAGGAATGCGCGCGCACTTGCCGTCGGCTTCGAATTCGACTCCGTGATAGGCGCAGCGGATGCGACAACCGTCTACGTGGCCGGAACTGAGGGGCATCGCACGGTGACTGCACCGGTCTTCCAGTGCGGCGATTTTGCCGTCTTCGGTGCGAAAGAGGACGACCGGTTTGTTCAGGAGCTTGCGGGCGAGTGTCTTGCCCGACTCGATCTCGGCGGCGAAGGCAGCGACATACCAGGTGTTCTTGATGAACATGAATCTCTCCAGATAATTCCTGCCGATCTGAGCGGCACTGTTCTGATCTGTATTTTCAGTATGCTGCCATGCTGCGCGCAAGCCAATTCCAATAGCATAATGCCATAAGATTTTCGGGATGGAGGGGGCATGAAATTCAGCGCCGTTGTCGTGTGTAGGCGGGCGAGGCGCAATTTCACGGGTTCTGAATGGTATTTGCGAAATTGAATAATTTCGATTTGCTTAGATAATAAACCTACTAATTTCAATACGTTGATTGGCCGCCGGCAACGCAATTTTTCTCTAGCAGCCGGTTTGGAACGGCGCTCGCTTTGTCGCCTGCCTCAGATTGGCCGACATCACTCTTGCAATGGTAGGACCATTATGCTTTTTCAGCGTTGAGAGTGATCGAAACATCTGAAAGGCACATCATGGACTTCGAACTTCCCGATGAGATCAAGGATTTCTGCGAGGCGACAAAGGCCATCGTCAACGACCTGCTGCCGCTGGAGCGCGAATTCGTTGAGACTGGCGTGGTCCCGCCGATCGTTCGTCAGACCCTAGTCGATAACGGATATTTCGGCATGGCCTTGCCCGAGGAATATGGCGGCCTTGGGCTTGGCGCTCTGGCGCAGGCTGCGGTGCAGATCGAGCTTGCGCGCCTTCCCCCCCAATTCTGGACCGAAATTCGCCCACTGATGGGTCCGGGCGCGAAGAACATCGCCTATCACTGCACTGAAGCGCAGAAGGAGATGCTGATCCCGGGAATGGCAACTGGCGAAATTCCGGTAGCCTTCGCTCTCACAGAGCCGGGTTCGGGGTCTGATCCCGGTTCAATGCGCACCACCGCGACGCGCAATGCCGATGGCTGGGTGATCAATGGATCGAAGACCTATATCTCGAACGGCAAGAACGCGAAATTTGTCACGGTCTATGCCTACACGGACAAGAGCGCAGGTGCTCGCGGCGGCATCTCGGCCTTCTTGATGCCGGCGGATACGCCGGGCTTTTCGGTGTCGGGCGTGATCGAGCTGATGGGTACTTCGCCGGCCGTGTACGAACTGACATTCGATGAATGTCAGGTGCCTGCCGACGCTCTGATCGGCGAAGAGGGCAAGGGCTTCAGCTATGCGCTTGAATGTTTGAACGAAGGCCGCATGAATGTTGGCGCGACGGCAGTGGGAATGGGCGAATATGCGCTCGAACTTGCGACTGAAGAAGCGAAAGTGCGCCCGGCGTTCGGCAATGTCATCGCCGATTTTCAGGCAATTCGCCATTATCTGGCCGGTATGGCGACCGACATGCGTGCCGCGCGCCTGATCCTGCTCGATGCCGCATGGCGCTATGATCAGGGCGAAAAGCGCCGCGAACTGGCTTCGATGGCGAAGCTGTTCGCGACCGAGGCGGGTGGCCGTACGGTCGATACCGCGCTGCAGATTTATGGCGGCGCGGGCTATTGCAAGGGCTATGCGATCGAACGGCTCTATCGCGATATCCGCATCACGCGGATTTATGAGGGTTCTTCGGAAATCCAGAAGAACACCATCGCAAAAGAACTGCTGCGCTGATTCACCTCTGCATTGAATAGGATAGGCTTATGAAGGCCCTGGTGCCCGTGAAGCGGGTTATTGACTATAACGTGAAGCCGCGTGTGAAAGCGGACGGCTCGGGCGTGGATCTTGCGAACGTGAAAATGAGCATGAACCCGTTTGACGAGATCGCGGTGGAAGAAGCGATCCGGCTGAAGGAAGCGGGCAAGATCGACGAGATCGTGGCCGTCTCCATCGGCCCGGCGAAGGCGCAGGAGACGCTGCGCACGGCGCTGGCGATGGGCGCGGATAGCGCGGTGCTGGTCGAGACGGACGACACCGTGGAGCCGCTCGCGGTGGCGAAGATCCTGAAGGCCGTGGCCGCAGAGGTCGAACCGGGCCTCATCATCCTGGGCAAGCAGGCGATCGACGATGATGCGAACCAGACCGGCCAGATGCTGGCTGCGCTGATGGATCTGCCGCAGGGCACCTTTGCATCGAAGGTCGAGGTCGAGGGTGACAGCGTCAGCGTGACCCGCGAAGTCGATGGCGGGCTGGAGACGGTGAAGCTGTCGCTGCCTGCGATTATCACCACCGATTTGCGCCTGAACGAGCCGCGCTATGCTTCGCTGCCCAACATCATGAAGGCGAAGAAGAAGCCTCTCGAGACCAAGACCCCGGCCGATTACGGCGTGGATATCGCGCCGCGCCTGAAGACGCTGACCGTCGCCGAACCGCCGGTGCGGCAGGCGGGCATGAAGGTCGCCGATGTCGATGAACTGGTCGCCAAATTGAAGAACATGGGAGTCGCATGATGAAGACGCTCGTTTATGTCGATCACGACAGTGCCAATCTGGGCGATGCGACCCTCGCCACCGTCACTGCCGCCTCGAAGCTGGGCGAAGTGCACCTGCTGGTCGCGGGCGCGGGCTGCGGCGCGGTGGGCGAAGCCGCAAGCAAGATCGCGGGCGTGGGCAAGGTCCATGTCGCCGACGATGCAGCCTTTGAACACCAGCTGGCCGAGAATGTCGCGCCGCTTGTCACCTCGCTGATGGATCATCATGACGCGGTGCTGTTCCCGGCCACGACCACCGGCAAGAACATCGCGCCGCGCGTGGCGGCGCTGCTCGATGTCATGCAGATCAGCGACATCCTCTCGGTCGAGGGCGAGAAGACCTTCACGCGTCCGATCTATGCGGGCAACGCGATTGCGACCGTTGAATCGACCGATGCGAAGCTGGTCATCACCGTACGCGGCACTGCCTTCGACAAGGCCGAGGCCGAGGGCGGATCGGCTGCCATCGAGGCGGTCGCCTCCACCGGCGATGCGGGCAAATCCAGCTTCGTCGGCGCCGAGATCGCCAAGAGCGAACGCCCGGGACTGACCAGCGCCAAGATCATCGTGTCGGGCGGCCGCGCGCTGAAGGACAGCGAAACCTTCGAAAGCGTCATCATGCCGCTCGCCGACAAGCTCGGCGCGGGCGTGGGCGCATCGCGTGCTGCCGTGGACGCGGGCTATGTCCCCAACGACTACCAGGTCGGCCAGACCGGCAAGATCGTGGCACCGGAAGTCTATATCGCCATCGGCATCTCGGGCGCGATCCAGCACCTTGCGGGGATGAAGGATAGCAAGACCATCATCGCCATCAACAAGGACGAAGACGCACCCATCTTCCAGGTCGCTGACATCGGCCTCGTCGCGGATCTGTACAAGGCCGTGCCGGAGTTGACTGAAGGCCTATGACCACACGCGAATCCATGCCTTATGATGTCGTCATCGTCGGTGGCGGCGTTGCGGGATTGGGCGCCGCGATCCGGCTGAAGCAGGTGAACGCGGATCTTGAAGTCTGCGTGCTTGAGAAGGGATCGGAGATCGGGGCGCATATATTGTCGGGCGCGGTGGTCGATCCCAAGGCGCTGGACGAGCTGCTGCCCGACTGGCGCGATGACGATTGCCCGATGGCCGAGACCCCAGTGACCGATAACTGGCACTGGACCCTGTCGGCCAAGGGCAAGTTCGCCATGCCGCACATCATGATGCCGCCCTTTATGTCGAACGATGGCAATTACACCGGTTCGCTGGGCAGCCTGTGCCGCTGGCTTGCCGAAAAGGCCGAAGGGCTGGGCGTGGAAATCTTCCCCGGCTTCCCGGCGGCCGAGGTGCTTTACAACGATGACGGTTCGGTCAAGGGCGTTGCGACCGGCGACATGGGCGTGGCCGCCGATGGCAGCCACAAGCCGGACTATCAGCCCGGCATGGAGCTGCACGGCAAATATACGCTGTTTGCCGAAGGCGCGCGCGGGTCGCTGACCAAGCAGTTGAAGGCGAAATTCGACCTTGAGGCCGATTGCGAGCCGCAGGTCTATGGCCTTGGCATGAAGGAATTGTGGGACATCGATCCCAAGAAGCACGTTCCGGGCCGCGTGCTCCACACGCAGGGCTGGCCGCTCTCTGAGAACGACGCATGGGGCGGCGGCTTCCTCTACCACCAGGCGAACGGTCAGGTGGCCTTGGGCTTCGTTGTCGCATTGGATTACAAGAACCCCTATCTCTACCCGTTCGAGGAATTCCAGCGCTGGAAGCAGCACCCGGAAATCCGCGCCATTCTCGAAGGCGGCAAGCGCGTGTCATACGGCGCGCGCGTCATCAACGAAGGCGGCTGGCAGTCGGTGCCGAAGCTCACCTTCCCCGGCGGCGCCTTGATCGGGTGCAGCGCCGGCTTCGTCAACGTGCCGCGCATCAAGGGCAGCCATACCGCGATGAAGTCGGGCATGCTGGCGGCCGAGGCCGTTGCCGCGGCCATCGCCTCTGACCGCGCAGGTGACGAGGTCGTCGATTACGAGACGACCCTGCGTTCGAGCTGGATCGCGGACGAATTGCAGAAGGTGAAGAACGCCGAGCCTGCGGTTGCCAAGTTCGGCGGCGCGATCGGCACCATCGTCGCGGGCGCGGACATGTGGATGCGCACTTTGAAGATCGGCCTGCCGATCACGATGAAGCACCACCGCGACTGCGACCAGACGATGCGGGCGGATCTGTTCAAGCCGATCCAATACCCCAAGCCTGATGGCGTGATCAGCTTCGACCGGCTGTCATCGGTCTTCCTGTCGAACACCAATCACGAGGAAGACCAGCCCTGCCATCTTCAGCTCAAGGACCCGGATGTTCCGCTGAAGATCAACCTGCCGGTCTATGCCGGGCCTGCGGCGCGTTACTGCCCGGCGGGGGTGTATGAATATACCGGTCTCGACGAAGAGGGCGCAGAGCTCAAATTCGTGATCAACGCGCAGAACTGCGTCCACTGCAAGACCTGCGACATCAAGGACCCGACCCAGAACATCAACTGGGTCACCCCCGAAGGCGGCGGCGGGCCCAATTATCCCAATATGTGAGCGGGCGGCACTCGCTGGATGTAGTCAGCGGACGTAAAGTCCGCCGTTCATGTCCAGCGTTGCCCCGACGAAAAAGCCGCCGCGGTCTGATGCCAGCAGGGCCGTCGCTGCGGCAATCTCGCTGACCTCCATGAAGCGACCGATCGGGACCTTGCCTTCCACCATGGCGATCTGTTCGTCCGACAAACGAGCCTTCGCCGTGGCGATGGGGCCGGGGGAAATCGCATTCACCGTGATCCCCTTGTCGGCCAGCAATTGCGCGAAATATTTCGTCAGCATGATCGCGCCGGCCTTGGATGAGGCATAATGCGGCGAAGCAACCGTGCCGCCGTTTTGCCCTGCCAATGAGGTGATATTGACGATTCGGCCATAGCCGTTTTCCGTCATGTGATCCTTGAAGACCTGGCAGCCCAGAAAAACGCTGCGCATGTTGATGGCGACGATCTCGTCGAATTCCTCTGGCGTGATGTCGTCAACCGGTGTGCGCTTTGCAAAGCCGGCATTGTTCACCAGAATATCGACCTTGCTCCATTTGGCGATGACGGCATCGCGTCCGGCGATGAAATCATCCTTGCTGCGTACGTCGAGCGAGACCACCATAACGCTCTCGCCCGAAGGGTCGAGGGACCCGGCGACGGCCGAAGCCGCCGCCAGGTCGATATCGCAGATCGCAACATTTCCGCCCCCCGCGTGAATTTCGCGGCATATGGCCTCGCCAACGCCCTTGGCGCCGCCGGTTACCATCGCAGTCCGCCCTTCGAACGAGAAGGAGCCGGGCTGGGGGATTTCATTAAGGGTCATGTCGCGATCCAGTTCCTTGACTTAGTACTTGTAGCCCAGCGTCACGCCATAGCTGCGCGGGGTATTGGTGAAGATCTTCCAGTACCGGGACTGACCCGTCGGAACGACGAGGAAGGCCGTAATGTCGTCGGCATGCATGATCTGGAAATTATTGGTCAGGTTCTTGCCCCACAGACCAAGGTTCCAGCGCCCATCGGCACTTTCATAGTTCAGACGCGCGTTGAGCGTGCGCCCGCGCGTGTCGTCATACAGGTTCTGCCAGGCCGAGAGATTATTCGCGTCATCGGTGGAGATGCGCGAAGAATAGTTGAATTCGACCTGCGGCGTCAGGATCGCGCCATTGGGCAGATAGGCATCGTATTTGGCGCGCGCCAGGAACGAGTGCTTGGGCGCATATTTCGCCGGATTGCCCGAATAGTCGACATTGACCAGCGGGTCGTAGAGCGACGTATATTCGCCATCGAGATAGGTGTAGTTGAAGGTCAGCTGCAGCCCGTCGACCGGACGAAGCTTAGATTCAAGTTCCATGCCCTGCATCTTCAGCGTGCCGTTGAACGTGTGCGCCACGCCGCCCGCGCCCGAGAAGTTCTGCAGATCCTTCGTTTCCTGGTCGAACAGCGCGACGTTGAGGTCAAGCATATTGCCGAACAGGCGGGTCTTCGCGCCGATTTCGAAGTTGCGCGCCTTTTCCGGATCCAGCGGGATGGTCGGGTTAAGATAGGCATTGTCGACGAAACCGCCCGATTTGAAGCCCTTGGCATAGGTTGCATACAGGTTCACGCCATCCATCGGCTCGTACTTGACGGTGAAGCGCGGAGTGAACGCGTCCCAGCTTTCACCGCCCGAGGCTTCGACGTCGCCCGGAAAGCCAAGGCCGGGGATGCCATCAGGATCGGTGGTCGAAAAGGCGCGGTAGTCGATCGACTTCTTGTCTTTCGTGTAACGGCCACCGGCAACGACCGAGATTCGGTCGGTTACTTCGAAGGTCAGTTCTCCGAAGATTGCGTAGGACTTGACCTTGCCGTCCTGAATGCGGGTGATGTTCGAGACATCCGGGTTGGTGCGGATGCGTCCGTCGAACACGCTTTCTGGCAGCGGGCTGTAATAGAAGATGTTCGTCGTCGAGACATCGGCGTTGAGGTAATAGACGCCCACCACATAGGACAGGCGATTGGGTGCGGACGCATAACGCAGTTCCTGCGTGAAGCTGCGATTCTTTACGTCCTGCCGACGGTCGAAAACGGGCACGACCGTTCCGACGGGAATGTCGTCGTTGATCGCGTGGCTGTCGTTCATGCGATAGCCGGTGATCGCGGTCAGCGTACCGCCCATCAGGTCAAGATCACCGCGCAGGTAACCGCCCCGCAGGCGCTGCCTGTATGGTGAGGGGGCGTAGTCGTTATTCGTCCACTCGTCATTGGTGAAATCGCCGAAGGTATCGGGCACAACCTGATCGCCGCCAATGCCCAGATGGATCGAACCGGCATTGCCCTTGGTATAGGAATAATCCCCAGCCAGAACGATCTCGAGCGTGTCTGTCGGGGTGAACAGCAGTTTGCCGCGCATGGCATAGCCATCGGTCTCGCCGTAATTGCCGGGCTGGTTGGGGGTCTTGATCAAACCGTCGGAGCGCTCGGTCGAGAATGCGAAGCGGGCGGCCAGCTTGTCTTCCACGACGGTGCCGTTGACGACGCCTTCGGTGCGGAAATAGCCGCCATTGCCGCCGGTGACCTGCAACGAATACTCGTCGCCGAATTCGGGGTTGTTCGTCACGACCGCGATGGCGCCACCCACGACGTTGCGGCCGAACAGCGTGCCCTGCGGCCCGCGCAGCACCTCGACACGGTTAACGTCATAGAAGTTCGCGTTCAGGTCGTTGTTGAACACGTAATAGATGTCATCCTGGAAATAGGCGACGGGCGTGTCGAGTGTCGCGGTGCGAAAGGTCGACACATTGCCGCGGATCGAAAGGATCGAAAGCGACTTGTCAGACGTGTTGACGGTGATGCCGGGAAGCTCGGTGGTGAGCGCGGTCGGGCTGAAGACCTGCTGTTCGGCAAGGTCCGCGCCGCCGAACGCAGCGATCGAGAAGGGAACGTCGCGCACAGTCGATTCGCGGCGTTGAGCGGTCACGATGATTTCCTGCGTGTCGTCCCGGCGGACAGGCCCCTCAGTCATCTGATCGGAGTCCTCATCACCTACCGAATCCGATGATGCCGTGGTTGGTGCGTCCTGTGCGAATGCGGGCGTGGCAAAGCAGGCCGCGATGGCAAGGCATGACGTAAGTGTCTGAATATAGTTCTTCATTTCTGGTCTTCTCTCCCTGAAGCCGATTGAACGATTGTGTTCTGGAGCGCAGAAAGAGCGATGAAGAGAAATAATAGCAATAGCATCGTCCCTATTTTCGAATGGTACAACCATATTCCGATTGGGGCTGTGGCGGCAGAACATTTAGCTCGGAATCGAAATGCCGTCCGGACATCCGGGTGCAAGCGGGGGGCGACCGGGGGTCGGCCCAGCACAATGACAGAACCAGAAACTGTGAGGATCAAATGCAGACCAAGGACAGCGAAGACCTGACCCGCGTGGGCCCGGGCACCGTCATGGGTACATTCATGCGCCAATATTGGGTGCCGGCTTGCCTTTCATCGGAGCTGGTAGCCGATGGCGATCCGGTTCGCTTGATGATCATGTGCGAAAAGCTGATTGCCTTCCGTGACAGCAAAGGCCGCGTCGGCATAATGGACCACCGCTGCCCTCACCGTTGCGCCTCGCTCTTCATCGGCCGTAACGAGGAAAGTGGTATTCGCTGTGTCTATCATGGCTGGAAATTCGACGTTGACGGCAAGTGCGTCGACATGCCCTCGGTTCCTGCCCGCATGGACTTCAAGGAGCGTGTCCACGCCAAGGCCTACAAGACCTATGAGGCGAATGGACTGATCTGGGTGTACATGGGTGCCGATCAGGACAATCCTCCGCCGCACCCGCAGATCGAGGCTGCGATGCATCCCGATGCCGAGATCTGGTGTCTGCAGCGCGACTGCAACTGGCTCCAGGCGCTGGAAGGCGACATCGACACCAGCCATGTCGGCTTCCTCCACGTCGGTTCCTTGAAGGCCGAGGATCTGGACGAGGATCACCCGATGCGTCCGACCGTCCTCAACCGCGCGCCGGAATATGAAGTCGCGCAGTCCGACTGGGGCGTGATGTATGGCGGCTATCGTCCGAACGACGACGGGCAGATGTCATGGCGCGTGGCGCATTACATGTTCCCGTTCTGGACGCAGACACCCAATAATCGCTTTGCCACCCGCGCCATCGCCCGCGCTTGGGTTCCGATCGACGATGAACACTCGATGCTGTTCGACATCACCTGCGGCAGCGATGCGGGCAACCCTGCCTATACCTCGACGCTGAAGGACGGCACGCCGCTGTTCGACGTGATCAGCTATGCGCCCAACACCACCGACTGGTACGGCCGCTGGCGCTCGACCGACAGCGAAGCGAACGATTGGGCGATCGACCGCGATTCCCAGCGCAACGGCACCCAGTTCACCGGCATTCCGAACATCACCATGCAGGATCAGGCCGTGACCGAGAGCATGGGGCCGATCACCGACCACAGTTTCGAGAACCTGGCCCCGACCGACCAGATGATCGCGCGTGTCCGTCGCCGGGTTTTGATGGCCGCGCGCGCCGTGGCCGAAGGCAAGGCGCCCGCACCCGGCGCGCAGGAACCGGAAGTGTTCTACAATGCGCGAGCCGGTTCCTTCCTGCATAACCCCGATGACAGCCTTGCCGGTGCCTATGAAACCGCGCTGTCCAAGGCAACGCGCTGGGGCAAGGAGGTCGAGGCGGCCGAATAAGGCCCCACGGCTTCGGCTCCAGTTTCCGGTCAGCAAATTTCGGGGCCGGTGAAGGTCCGTCGTTTCGGGAGAGAACGATGCGAGATGTAGAGGACATGCAATACGCGGGCGAGGTCGAGACCCCCGAGATCGACGACACGCCTGCGTATGGGCAAGGAAGTACCATGAAAGCCAGAATCAAGAAGATCGAATGGGAAGCGGACGGGATCAACTCCTACTTCCTGACCACGCTCGACGGGCAGGACATGCCCGCATTCGAACCGGGCGCGCATGTCGATGTCCAGCTCAAGCCGGGTCTGACCCGCAGCTACTCGCTGGTCAACGATCCGAAAGAACGCCGCTATTACGAGATCGCGGTCCACCATGCGATCGACAG
Organism: Croceicoccus marinus; assembly: GCF_001661675.2. Lineage (NCBI taxonomy): Bacteria > Pseudomonadati > Pseudomonadota > Alphaproteobacteria > Sphingomonadales > Erythrobacteraceae > Croceicoccus > Croceicoccus marinus. The sequence goes on from NZ_CP019603.1 coordinate 37,149, forward strand.
CCGCGGTGGATCGCGCCACATTCACGAGGTGTGGCGCGTAGGCGAAATCGTCGAGATCTCGGCGCCAAAGAACAATTTCCCGATGCACGAAGATGCCGCGCATACCGTGCTGATCGCGGGCGGCATCGGCGTTACCCCGATGCTGCCGATGATCGCGCGGCTTGAGGATCTGGGAAAAAGCTGGGAGCTGCATTACGTGGCCGCCACGCCCGAGCGTGCCGCCTATGTCGACCGGATTGCCGCTTTTCCCAATGCGAAGATCGTGTTCGACGGGATCGAGGGCGGGGCAAAGCTCGACCTTGCAGGGCTGAGCGAAAGCGCGCCCGGCGATGCCCATCTGTATTGCTGCGGTCCGGGCGGGATGCTGGATGCCTTCGTCGCGCTTAACAAGGGGCGTCCTTCCGAGAACGTCCATATCGAATATTTCTCGGCCGAGACCGAAATCGCGACCGATGGCGGCTATGCGCTTGAACTGACGCGCAGCGGCAAGACCATTACCGTGGCCGAAGGCGAGACCATGCTCGATGCGCTGCTGACGGCGGGTGTCGATATCGGCTTTGCCTGTTCGGAAGGCGTGTGCGGCACCTGTCAGGTCAAGGTGCTGGACGGCGTGCCCGATCACCGCGACCACTTCCTGACCGACGAAGAGAAGGCGGCAAACACTTCGGTGATGGTCTGCTGCTCCGGCTCGTTCTCATCGAAATTGGTGCTCGACATCTAACAGAGCATCGATCCCGGTTTGATAGAGCCGCAAAGCGGCCGGCCGGTTCCAACGCAGGAGAGAGGATTTTGGCAGTTTCGCTGAGCAGCAATCAGCAGGGCGGTTTTCTCGATGCCCTGCCGCTGTCCTATTACCAGATATGGTCGGTGCTGATGATCGCGGCGACCGTCGTGCTCGACGGGCTCGACAACCAGATGCTGGGCCTTGCCGCGCCATCGCTGATTGCCGAATGGGACATAAGCCGGGATACGCTGGGCATGGTCTTTGCTCTGGGCTTTGTGGGCATGGCGATCGGCACGCTGGTCTCGGGCGTGATCGGCGATCTTGTCGGCAGGCGAGGGGCATTGCTGATCGGCGTGTCACTATTCGGCATTGCCACCTTGCTGACCGGATTTTCTACCGCGCTGTGGCAGGTCGCAGTGCTCAAGTTCCTGGCTGGCGCAGGGCTTGGCGGCGTACCCGGTACGGCGTCGGCCATGATCGCGGAATTCACGCCTGCGCGCTGGCGTAGCCAGGCGGTGACTTTCGGCGTCGTCTGCGTATCGATTGGCGGCGTGCTGGGCGGTCTTGCGGCGGCGGCGATCCTGCCTTCGCTCGGCTGGCGCTGGCTCTTCTATCTGGGCGGCGCGATCACCATAGCCTTCGTTCTCTATCTTCTACTCGTCCTGCCGGAATCCCCGCAATATCTGCTGGACAGCGGTAAGCGCCGGGTCGAATTCGAAAAGGTGATGACGCGCATCGGCCATCCCGATCCCGCTTCGCTAAAGGCGCAGGGCGCGGGCGGAGAGGTTGAAAAAATGCCGTTTTCCGCGCTGTTCGGCGCGGCGCATCTGCGCGATACGCTCGCACTCGCGCTGGCGATGTTTTCGGGCATGTTCATGATCTACCTGATGTTCAACTGGGCCCCCACTATGCTGACGACCAGTGGCTATGACCTGAAACTGGCCAGCCTTGGCTTGACCAGTTTCAACATGGGCGGGGTGATCGGCGCGATGCTGGCATCCTTCGCCATTATCAAGCTGGGTTCGCGCATTACACTTGTCACCATGGCGCTTGTCGGCACGCTGGTTTGCACCGCGCTGGCGATCTTGCCGATGGGCGCAGGTGGCAACGAGAACGCCATGCTGGGCCTGCTGGTCGCTATGGGCCTGTTCGCCAGCGCCGCGCAATCGGCCATGTTCGCCGTGGGCGCCCACGCGTTTCCCACCGGCGTCAGGGCGCGCGGGCTTGGCACCATGGGACTGTCCGGGCGTGCAGGCGCCATTGTCAGCGCATTGGCCGGCGCATGGCTTATCGGCGGCGGCGCACAGATGTTCTTCGGCGCGCTGGCCGTGCTGATGCTGGTCAATGCGATCGGGTTTCTAATCGTGCAAAGCCATATTCCGCGGCTTGACCGCAACCAGGAGAAGCCCGCGTGACGCACAGTTTCGATTATATCGTCATCGGCTCGGGTTCAGCAGGCAGCGTGCTGGCCAATCGCCTGTCTGCCGACCCCACCATTTCGCTCGCCCTGATCGAGGCGGGGCCGTCCGATCGCAAATGGCCGGTCAACATCAAGACGATCATGCCGGTCGGTAATATCTTCCTGATTCCGCATGCGCGTTACAACTGGCAGCAGCAGTTGAGCGGCGGCGATGCGATCGACGGGCGCGTCATCGGCTTTCCGCGCGGCAAGCTTTTCGGTGGATGCAGCGCGATCAATGGCGGCGTCTATATTCGCGGACAGGAAGAAGATTACGCAGGCTGGGTGCAGGCAGGCAATCCCGGCTGGGGCTGGGACGATGTACTTCCCGTTTTCAAGCGGCTCGAAAACTACCACGGCCCTGACAAGTCATGGCACGGCAGGGGTGCGGAACTGGATGTCGAAAAGCCCGCATCGTTCAACCCGATCACTGCCGCGATCATCGACGCTGCGGTAGAGGCAGGGCATTTCCGCAACGAGGATTTCGCTAGCGAACGCAAGGATGGCTTTGGGCGCTATGACCTCAACCAGCGGCGCGGGACGCGCCTTTCGGCGGCCCGCGCTTTCCTCCACCCGGCACTTGGACGACCGAACCTCAGCGTTTTCGATGAAACGCTGGTACGGCGCATCATCATCAATGATGGCCGCGCCACCGGGATCGAGATCGAGCGCGAAGGCAAGCGCGAGATCATGACCGCCAAAAGCGAAGTGCTAGTCAGCGCGGGCGCGACAAATTCGCCGCATCTGTTGATGCTCTCGGGCATTGGCGACAGGGATGATCTGGTCAAGGTGGGCGTCGAGCCGGCACACCATCTTCCGGGCGTCGGCGCGCATCTGCAAGATCATCCCACCGTGCATATCTCGGTTGAAAATCCGACGGGGGAATCCTATGCAAACTCGCGTTCGGCGCTGGCCCGCAATGCCTTCGCGCCGTTCATATATGCTTTGAAACGCGAAGGCATGTTCGCTTCGAACGTGGCGGAGTGCGGCGGCTTCGTCTGCACCGACGGCAGCGGCAGGCCCGATATCCAGATGACCTTCCTGGTCGGGTTGAAGGGCAATGCCCGCGTGGTGCCCAGCGACCATGGCTTCATGGCGCTGATCCAGCTACTTCGCCCCAATAGCGAGGGGCGCGTGCGGCTGGCGAGCAACAGGGCCGAGGACAAGCCGATCATCGAGCCCAATTTCTTTGACGATCCGCGCGACATGGCAACGCTTATCGCCGGTTTCCGCGAGGCGCGGCGCATTTTTGCGCAACCTGCGCTGGCCGCCATGCGCGGCAAGGAGATCGAGCCTGGGGCCGAGCATCTCAGCGACGAAGCGCTCGACAAGGCGCTGCGCAAGATCGTCAATACTGCCTATCACCCCACCGGCACCTGTAAGATGGGGCCTGCCAGCGATCCGCTAGCCGTGGTCGATGACCGGTTGAGGGTGCACGGGATCGACGGGCTGCGCGTGATCGATGCCTCGGTCATGCCCTCGATCATCAGCGGCAATACAAGCGCGCCCACGATGATGATCGCCCAGCGCGCCGCCGATTTCATTCTGGAAGAGCGCAAATCGCATAATTCGCAAGCGGCCGAAACGGTCCGGGTTGCAGAAACGGAGCTTCAGTCATGAACGCAAACACGCCCATCACCTCGGTCATCGCGAAGCGCGATCAGGACATGCTGATCAGCGGCAAGCGCGTGCCCGCCGTTTCCGGCCAGCGTTTCGAAACACGCAATCCTGCCACGGGCGAACTGCTGGCCAATGTCGCGCAGGGCGGCGCCGAAGATGTCGACCGCGCCGTGAAAGCCGCGCGAGAGGCGTTGAGCGGCCCGTGGAGCCGGATGAAGCCCGCCGAGCGGCAGGCGATCATGCTGCGCCTTGCCGATCTGGTCGAAGAGAACTGGGACGAGCTTGCCATGCTCGACACGCTGGACCTTGGCGCGCCGCTATCGCGTACGCGGCTGGGCAAGGTCAGGGCGGGCGCATTGCTGCGCTATTATGCCGGACAGGCCCCGCTGATTTCGGGCGAGACGCTATCCAATTCCGTACCCGGCGATGTGCTGAGCCATACGCTGAAAGAGCCGATCGGCGTGGTAGCCGCGATCAACCCGTGGAACGGTCCCATCGGCATGTCGGTATGGAAGTCCGGCCCTGTCCTGGCCACCGGTTGTACGCTGGTGATGAAACCCGCCGAACAGACGCCGCTGTCAGCGCTGCGCTTTGCCGAGCTGTGCCTTGAGGCGGGCGTACCCGATGGCGTCATCAATGTCGTCACCGGCCTTGGCGATGCGGGCGCGGCGCTTTCTGCCCATCCGGATGTCGACAAGATCGCGTTCACCGGTTCGACCGGCGTGGGTCAGAAAATTATCGAGGCTGCGGCCCCGACGATGAAGCGAGTCACCGTCGAACTGGGTGGCAAATCGCCCAATATCGTCTTTGCCGATGCCGATCTCGACAAGGCGGTGCCGGCCGCGGCCAATGCGGTCTTTGCCAATGCCGGCCAGATCTGCAGCGCGGGCACGCGCCTGTTCGTCCAGTCCTCGATCCACGATGAATTCATTGAGCGTCTTGTCGAACACAGCCGCACCATTCGCGTTGGCGATCCGCTTGACCCCGAAACACAGATCGGTCCGGTCGTGTCTCAGGCGCAGATGGAGCGCATCCTTTCTTTCATCGACGGGGCCGAGGATGAGGGCGCCAGCCCGCTGTTGGGCGGTGCGCGCAAGGCGGGCGAAGGATATGACGCGGGCTATTTCATCGAACCCACCATTTTTGGCAATGTCACCGACGGTATGACGATTGCGCGCGAAGAGATCTTCGGGCCGGTCCTATCGGCTTTTTCCTTCGACACGGTCGATGAGGTGCTGACCCGTGCCAATGCGACAAGCTTCGGCCTTGGCAGCGGCGTGTGGACCAGCAATCTTGCCACCGCGCATAAGATGGCGCGCGGCATCAAGGCCGGTTCGGTCTGGGTTAACTGCTACCAGATGCTCGACCCTGGCGTTCCTTTCGGCGGATATAAGTTGAGCGGATTCGGGCGCGAGTCCGGCCCGCATCACATCGAGGAATATCTGGAAACGAAGGCGGTCTGGATCAACCTCGACTGATCCGACAGGGCGCGTGGGTCAGATCCACGTGCCCGTGAGATCGGGGTTGGATGTGCGTTCGCGCGCGGCCTCTTCCAGCTTTTCGAAGAACAGGCGCTGGGTCGCTGTGGGTCGCCAGCTGCGCCGCGTGGTGATCCCCACCATGCGGCGGCTGCCTTCCAGCGGCTTGCCAATCTGCGTCAAAAGCCCGCTGCGGATCTGCAGCGCGACCTGATCGGGCGACAATAGCGTCAGCAGGTTCGAGTAGGTCAGCAGGCGGCCGATGATCATCACCGATCCGCATTCGATCTGCGTTTCGGGCCTTGGCCCTTCGGCAAAGAACCGTTCCCAATGTGCCCTGAGCGGGGCGTCGGCGGGCGCCACGATCCATGGATAGGACCGCAGCTGGTCCATGGTCGGCCTTTCCACCGATGCAAGCGGGTGCTGGCTGCCGGCGGCGACGACCAGAAGGTCCTCGATAAGCGGACGCTGATATAGGTCGGCGATCTCGTGGGGGCGAAGTGCACCCACGATCATGTCGATGGCGCCATCGCGCAGCGGCTCCACAAGCTCGCTCCAGCTGCCTTCCAGTACCTTGAACGACGCCTTTGGCACTTCCTTGGCGATATCGGCCATGGCGCGCGGCACGATATAGGGGCGAGCGAGCGGCAGCGCGCCGAAGGAGATCATTTCGCTGCGGCTGTCGCTGTCGAGCGCGAGATCGACCAGCGCCGCCTGAATTTCGGCAACGGCAAGCCGCGACCCGCGCGCAAGCTTTTTGCCTGCTGCATTCAGCCACACTGCCCGTCCGCGTCGTTCGACCAGATCGGTGCCGATGACCAGCTCCAGATCGCCCACCGCGCGATGGACAGCCGTTTGCGATATGGCAATGCTGCGCGCTGCTTCGGCAAAGCTGCCGGCATCCGCAAGCGCCAGAAAGGCGCGCAGCTGCGTCATCGTCATGAGCCGTTCGGGATTGTTGAACACATTGGTCAGGCCTTGGGCGCTGTCGGCCAGATGTTTCAGCGCGGCCTCTGTCCGTTCGATCACGATGCGACCCATGGCGGTGGGGATCATGCCGCCAGAACGCCGTTCGAACAGCGTATAGCCGAACTGGCGTTCAAGCTTGGCAATGCCTTGTGTCAGGGCGGGTTGGGAAAGGTTCACCAGGGAACCTGCCGCGGTGATACTGCCGTGTTCGCGGATGGCCACCAGCCCGCGCAGGTGCCGGATGTTGATCTCGAAAACTTCGGTCATTTCCTCAACCCGCTCTCGGTCCGGCACCTGATTGTTCCGATGTGTCTCTCGATAGAACTTATAGCATCATGCCTTGAGAGCGATATGTCTCGATCTCGTCGTCCGGTAAATCTAATATGTCGTGAAGGATGGCGCCGCCATCCTCGCCCAGCGCGGGCATGTGATCGCGGGCATGGGCGGCCGAATTGGACATTTTGAAAGGAGGGTTGGTCACTTTGAACTGGCCGGCACCGTCGTCCAGCGTGGTAAAGGCCTGGCGTGCTGCCAGTTGCTCGTCCTCCATCACCTCGGTGACGTTGCGATAGACAGCGCAGGGCACGCCTTTTGCCGATAGCTGTGCTTCGGCCTGTGCCGAACTGTGCTTCATGGTCCAGCTCTCGGCTTCGGCCAGCAGCGCATCCCAGTTTCGATTGCGATCGGCATTGGTGGCAAAGCGCGGATCGTCGGCCAGATCTTCACGCTCCATTGCTTTTACCAGGCTCAGGAAATTGCCGGGGCTGGTGGGGGCGACCATGATGAATCCGTCGGCGGTGCGCAAAGGTTTGTAAAGCGGGCGGCGCTGATCGAGAGGCTGCTGCGCGGTCTGCGTTTCATACACCAGCATGCCGACCATCGCTTCCAGCATGGACACATCGATGAACTGGCCCGCGCCGGTCCGTTCGCGTTGGAAGAGCGCGGTCTGGATCGCGCCAAAAGCGTGGGTGCCACCAAGAACGTCAGCGATGAAGATGCCGCTGGTTGCCGGCTTGTCCGCATTGTCCTGATATTCAAGATTGGTCATGTCGAATCCGCTGCTGGCATGGATGACCGGCGCATAGGCGGGGGAATGGGCCTTGGGCCCTTGTTGGCCATAGCCTGAGATCGAGCAGTAGATCAGGCGCGGATTGGTTTTGGCCAGCGTTTCATAATCAAGGCCGAAACGGGCCATCACGCCGGGGCGGAAATTTTCGACCACGATGTCACACTGGCTGGCCAGCTTGCGGATGGTCTCCTGCATGGCAGGGTTCTTCAGGTCGCAGGCAAGACTGCGCTTGCCGGCGTTGAGCTGTGCGAAATAGCGGCTCTTGCCATCGCGCAGCGGCGGACGGGCGCGGACCTGATCGCCGCCTTTCATCGTCTCCACCTTGATGACCTCGGCGCCAAGATCGGCCAGCATGCGAGTGGCGAACGGACCTGCCATCACTGCCGTGAAATCCAGCACCCTGATCCCATCAAGGGCGCCTGCCATCCGATCGTCCACACCGCTCTCCGTCTCTTAAAGGTGTAATGGTCCTACCTATAAAAATCGGGCGGTAAAATGCAAGTGGGTGCCGATGGTCATCAGCGCGCAAAGCGCCAGATGCTAGCGCGCCGCGTTTTCCTGCATGTGTTGGTGTATCCGGTCGAGGTGCGCGGTCATTTCCGCGACGGCTGCATCGCAGTCCCTCTCTCGCAGGGCCGTGACAAGGCGGTGGCGCGAATCGATCAAGGTTTCCTGCAACGTCTTGTAATTCGGCCCGGCCACGAAAGCCTGCAGGATCGATGATAAGGCCCCGACGAACAACGCATAGATGCGGTTCCCCGTCGCTTCGGCCAGCACCTGATAGAACTCAACCGCGCAGTGATAGCGTGCCTCGACATCGGTCTCGATGCGGGTCTGCTCCACGATGGCGGCCAAGCGATCGAATTGGGCGTCGGTCCCGCGTTCGCACGCAAGGCGAACGACAGTGGCTTGAATGCTGAGACGCGCTTCGGTCAATTCGTCGAGCGAGACTTTGCCGAGATGGACGAAGTCCTGCATCGCCTGCGCGACATGTTCATTTTCTGCCGCCTGAATGAAGGCGCCGCCCTTCACGCCCTTTTCGTTGCGGATGATACCCGACATTTCAAGGCTTCGCAGCGCCTCGCGCACCGCGTTGCGGCTGATCTGGAAGCGGACGGCCAGTTCGCGTTCGGCCGGAAGCTTGTCACCTGCCTTTAACGTGCCATCAGCGACCATCTGGCGCACCTGATCGCATACCGCTTCGAATGCGCGCTGCGTCTTGATGGGTTTGAAGCCCCTCTTGATTTCGCTTCCTGCCGGTTTTGCCATGATCATGTTTTGCCAGTTGCTCTTGTTTTCCAGCTATCGGTATTGCCCGTTTCGCGTGCTGACAAGTGCTGGCCCAATGGTCCGACCTCTTGCCAACGGGCTTTCCGGCCCGGATCGGATCGATCGACCTTGATCTGGCGCAAAGGTGGCGGCCTGCGGGTGCACGGGCATCTTGCGCAGTCCCGCATCGCGTGCTGTAGCCTTGGCCAATGAAAATGAAGGAACTGGAAGAAGCAACCGGCGTGAACAGGGAAACGATACGCGTTTTCCTGCGCGAGGGTCTTGTTCCTCAACCGGAACGCAGCGGCAGGACCGTCGCCGAATACGGCGATCAGCATGTTGAAGCGATCCGCGCGGTGCGGCGGCTTCAGCGGGAGAACCGGTTGACGCTGTCCCAGATCAAGGAGCTTGTTGCCGGCAGCGGAACCAGCAAGCGGGTTGATGAGAGCGCCTTCGACGACCTGGAAACCCTGGTGGCTCACAGCGAAGCATCCGATCAGGCCCCTGTGCCCCTCGATTCTCTGGTCAAGCGTTATCCCAAGGCCCGACAGGACGCGAAGACACTGAGCGAAATCGGGATTATCGAGATTATCGAGACCGATCAGGGTGAAGCCTTGAGCCTGACCTCGGCGGAACTGGTCAGCATCTGGGGCGATATGCGCAACGCCGGTTTCAATGACACGCTCGATTATTCGCCGGACATATTGGGCTTCTATATCGAGGCTTCGGATTTCGTCGGCGCGTGGGAGGCCAAGACCTTTCTCGAACATGTCGAGGGCCGCAGGGACGTGGAGGAGGCAGCCCGCCTGGTCGAAGCGGCCTTGCCGCTCATGCTCAACTTTTTTGGCCTGATGCGCCGCCGCGCCTTTTTCCGGCATGTCGATGCGATCAGGCACGCGCGCGAAACGTCAGATAGCCGAACGCTGGATCATCGCGCGCATCGCGAACAATAGTCGCGCCATTCGATTTGTCTGCGGACATTCGATTATGCGAATCAACATCCTCCGATTTCCGCCGGATTAGCCCGATCGCATCGAGTCATGCGAGTTTCCGCCAATGGTTCGACCATTTTGGCGCTTGACCCAAATCATCTCTGCAGATTACGTATATTGAATACGCAAGAGGCGGCGAAATGGCCGCGGTTCGGGAGATAGAGATGGCTTCGGCAACACAGGCGACTTCGCGTCCCATTATCCCTCAGCACATTGCAGAGACCGTCATTGCGGCGAAGTCCTATGCCGATGATGCCGTGATCTATGACGCATTCAAATGGCTGCGCGGAAACATGCCGCTGGGCGTGGCCGAGGTCGAAGGATTCGATCCCATGTGGATCGTAACCCGCCATGCCGACATCCGCGAGGTCGAGAAGAACGCTAAACTTTTTCACAACGCCGATTTCAACCCGGTGCTGAACGACCGCGCTTCGGACGATTTTACCCGTGAAATGACGGGCGGGTCGGTCAGCGGCCTGGCGTCGCTGACCTATATGGATCCGCCGGTTCACCAGCAATATCGCATGCTGACGGCCAACTGGTTCCTGCCGGGCAAGATTGGAAAGCTCGAAGACCAGATTCGCGTTCTGGCCAAGCAGTCTGTCGAGCACTTCCTCAGCTTTGACGGTGAATGTGATTTCGTGCGTGATTTCGCGCTGCATTACCCGCTGCGCGTGATCATGACGCTTTTCGGCGTGCCGCCCGAAGATGAACCCAGGATGCTGAAGCTGACGCAGGAGTTCTTTGGCGGCCACGACCCTGAAGAGCAGCGTGACGAGATGAAGGACGATCCCGTCGCCGCCGCCAAGATGTGGGCCGCAGCGCTTGAGGATTTCTTCCAGTATTTCGACGCGCTGGCCGAAAAGCGCCGGGCCGAGCCGCAGGACGACCTTCTGACCCTGATCGCCAATTCGCGGATCAATGGCGCCCCCATCGGGCGTGACGAAGCCAATGGCTATTTCGTCGCCATCGCGACTGCGGGGCATGACACCACCTCTTCATCCGTCACAGGGGGCATGCACGGCATGATCGAGTTCCCTGAGAACTTCGAGAAGGTGAAGGCCGATCCCGCAATGATCCCTGGTCTTGTCGACGAGGCGATCCGCTGGACCAGTCCCGTGAAGCATTTCATGCGCAACGCGACGCAGGATGTGGAGGTCGGCGGACAGCTGATCCGTTCGATGGACCGACTGATGATGTGTTACCCATCGGGCAATCGTGATGAGGCGGTGTTCGACGATCCGGACCGTTTTGACATCAGGCGCAGCCCCAACAAGCACATCGCTTTCGGATTTGGCCCGCACATGTGCCTTGGCCAGCATCTGGCGAAACTGGAAATGCGCATCCTCTTCGAAGAACTGATGCCGCATATCGCATCGATCGAGCTGGCTGGCCCGCCCAAGCTGGTCGAGGCCAATTTTGTTGGCGGTTACAAGAGCCTGCCGGTCCGCTTCCGCAAGGCCTAAGCGCAAGAAATCCTGAAAAATAAGCAATTGAGATAGGGATATGGTTCCGAAGACGGCCAGCCCTGAATGAACAGGAGAGGGATAATGAAGACAGCAATCATACTTGCCGTTTCGGCATCGACACTGGCCATTGCGGGCAATGCCTTCGCGCAGGACATGCAGCCATCGGATGAAGCCGAGCCACAGTCCGCTCAGCCGTCACAAGGACTGCAAGAAATCATCGTCACGGCCCAGAAACGGTCGGAATCGTTGAACGACGTACCACTCTCGATCACCGCCGCATCGGGCGACCAGCTGGCGGATCAGGGCATCACCGATGTTGCCGATCTGGTGAAGGTCGTGCCAGGCTTCACTTATACCGAAAGCGCCTATGCAACGCCGGTCTACACGCTGCGCGGCGTGGGATTTTACGATACCAGCCTTGCGGCAAAACCCACGGTCAGCGTCTACCAGGACCAGGTCCCGATCCCGTTTTCCATCATGACGCGCGGTGCCACGCTCGATCTTGAACGGGTCGAGGTTTTGAAGGGCCCGCAGGGCACTCTGTTTGGTTCGAATGCCACCGGCGGCGCGATCAACTATATCGCGGCCAAGCCGACGGATTATCTTGAAGGCGGTCTTTCTGCCACGGTTCAGAACCTTGGCGAAGTCACGGTGGGCGGCCATGTCAGCGGCCCGCTGAGCGATACGATCAAGGCGCGCTTCGCGGCGCAGACCGTCCAGGGCGGGGCATGGCAGCGCAGCTATACACGCGATGATGAACTGGGCGATCAACGCTTTACGTCCGCGCGCATGCTGGTGGATTTTGAGCCGAGCGATGCGCTGCGTTTCGAGCTGAACCTCAACGGTTTCATCGATAAGAGTGACGGGCAGGCCGCGCAGCTGATCGGCGTGGTGCCGCTGGGTAATCCGGCGCGGCTCGGCGATCTCGCTACCTATCCTGTCGCGCCTGAAAACAACCGCGACGCCGACTGGACCGATACGCAGGCGCCCAAGCGCGACAACTGGTTCTATCAGGCGGCTCTGCGCGGCGATCTCGATCTTTCCAGCGCCGTGACGCTGACCTCGATCACCAGCTGGTCGGAATATTCGCATGACACCGCCATCGATCCCGATGGCGTGGCGCTTCGCGACTATTTCTACAACACCACCGGTGACATCAGCGCCTTTTCGCAGGAACTGCGTCTGCAGGGCGAGATGGGCAATCTGACATGGATCATCGGCGGAAATTACGCCCGCGAAAAGACCTATCAGCAGGACGACGCCGGGCCTTACGACCAGTCCACATCGGCCTATAATTTTGTCGATGCAGGACTGGGCGGCCCGTTCTTCGTCTATAGCCAGTATGCCCGTCAGAAATTCGTGAACAAGGCGATCTTTGCCAATGTCGATTACGACATCGGCGATCTGGTCACCTTGCACGGCGGCATTCGCTATACCGATACCGACATCGATTTCGCAGGCTGCACCGCCGATCGCGGCGACGCTCTGGGGCAGGGGATCGAGAACTTGCTGAACTTCATCCGCTCGGGCGCGGGGCTGGACCCGATCACGATCGCCGACGACGCCTGCGTGACGATCGATTCCTCAACGCTTACCGCTGTCGAAGTGATCGACAAGCTGGATGAGGACAACGTCTCGTGGCGCGCGGGCATCGACCTCAAGCCTTCGCCCGACGCGCTCGTCTATGCCAGCGTCAGCCGCGGCTTCAAATCGGGTAGCTTTCCGCTGCTGTCGGCCAGCGATGCCAACCAGTTCAGCCCGGTCACGCAGGAATCTGTAACGGCCTATGAAATCGGAACGAAGCTGACGGTTCTGGATCGTACGGCCCAGATCAACGCGGCGGTGTTCTACTATGATTATGCCGACAAGCAGTTCAAGGGCCGCGTGGTCGCCAACCCGGATATCTTTGGCCCGCTCGAAGCATTGGTCAACGTGCCCAAGTCCGAGGTGAAGGGAGCGGAACTGCAACTGGATCTGGCACCCACCGATGGCCTGCGCTTCAGCATCGGCGCCACTTATCTCGATACCAAGATCAAGGGCAGCTTCGTCAATTACGATCCTTACGGAAATCAGGTCGATTTTGCCGGGTCGAGCTTCCCCTATACGCCCAAGTACCAGGTCCTCATGGATGGCCAGTACGAGTGGGCGGCAAGCGACAGCATCTCGCCCTATATCGGCGCGAATCTCAGCTTTCAAAGCGATTCAAAGGCCGTGCTGGGCGATGCCCGCGCGACGCCGTCCGATGATCTGACAAGCCGGGGGGGGCTGACGATCGACGATTACGTGCTGATCGATTTGCGTGCTGGCCTGAAGCTTGCCGAAAAATACAAGATCGGCGCATTCGTTCGCAATCTGACGAACGAATATTACTGGAACAATGCCACGCGGATCACCGACACGACGGTACGCTATGCGGGACGTCCGCGTACGTATGGCGTGACCGTCTCGGCAAGCTTCTGACGAGCTCTCCCCGGAACCGCGGCAATTCATGCTGGATTGCCGCGGTTCCATCTGTGTGGATGGCGCAAGGGGGCCGCGTGAAAGTTCTTACGGTCGGCGAAAGGCCGACTATGGAGGAAGCCCATTTTAGCATTTTATTCGATTATGTCAGTTCCTACAATCTAACGGTCCGCAACCGGCGAGTTTCAGCTATTAAGCTTTTCGCACGATGACGGACGCTGGCAACCGGCTCGTTAAGCGGTTAAGTCGTAAATGGCGGTGGTGGTCGAAAAGCGTTATTGGCGCCATCGCAGTTCCCATAGGAGCGGTTGTACTATTGATCCCGTTGGTCGCCATGGGCCGTGATCCCGCTGGAACGCTTTTGCAGGTCTAGCCGCGGACGCCGTGGGTGAGCTGATCATCGAAGCCGGTGCGCCGCATGAAAAGCCATGAGGCGTTGATGAATTCTCGGTAAGCAATACGAGTGGACTGACCCTCGGAGTAACCTATGCCAACGTCCGCTACTCACACTTTTCAGCCCAAAAGCTGATGGGAGGACGCCCCCCGACGGCATCGATGTGCCAAAGTGGAAGTGTTGAACATCACTGAAGGAGGCGTCCGTGTCGGAAGTTACCACAATCGGTCTGGATATCGCTAAGAGCGTGTTTCACGCGCACGGTGTGGACGGGAGCGGCAAGCAGGTTTTCAGCCGCGGTTGAGCCGAGGCAAGTGGCAGGATTTCATGGCGCAGCAGCCGCGTTGCCTGATGGCAATGGAGGCATGTGGCGGAGCGCATCACTGGGCACGCGAGTTTACGGCGCTCGGTCACGAGATCCGGTTGATCCCGCCTTCCTATGTGAAGCCGTTTGTAAAGCGCCAGAAGAACGATGCCGCCGATGCCGAAGCGACTTGCGAGGCTGCACAGCGCCCGAACATGCGCTTCGTTGCGGTCGAGAGCGAGGAGCAGCAGGCAGCTGCGAGTTGCCACAGGTTCTCACTTTGCGCGTCACGGAGGACGGGGAGCATCAGACCGGCATCAGTCTTTGTCGCGATCCCGATGGGCATGCTTCGGAACCGCGAAACGATGCCTGCTTCATCGTCGAAGGGTGCGTTGAGCATAGGATGATCGGGCAGGATCTTGCAAATCGCGGTGATCAGCATGGACAGGATGGTCAGTTTCGGTTTGTTGCCGCGCGCAGCGTTGCGATCGCTTGGCATCTCCTCAAGCTTGGTGACATCGACTTCCTCGATTGAGCTGAAGTGCGGGATGTGGCGTTTGGATGCCGCCATTTTCTTGCTTCAACTCGCGGACTTGGTCCGACTCCAGCCCCCATACTGCCGCTTCCACCTGTAGAATGTCTGCTTGGAAATCCCGACTTGGCGGATCAAATCGGCCACCGGCGGGCCCAACTCCGCCTGCTTCTGCATCGACAAAATCTGCTCTGTAGAAAACCGCTTTCGTTTCACAGACTTGTCTCCCTCCAAAGCAAAATCCGCCGGATTTCCTGCTGACCCTTATCATTGTCATGGCCTCGGCCTGGACCGCTGCAAACCCCTTCGGCCTTACCATCAGCCGCGATGCGATCGGACGGCGAGACGAACTCAAGCGCGCGCTTGCGCAGGCCGACCAGCAACTGACTGCGCCTGTGGCAGACACCGAGCCCGATCAGCCTTAGACTGCGGCGCTTGAAGGCTGCGGCTGCTCGGCAAGGGACGGACCATCGGTCTGACTGACAGGGCAAGTCGCGGCTTGACCTTGCGTGCTTGCGCGCTGAATTACCGGCTATGAGCATCACAAATCTTACGCCCGACAACGGTTTTGCCGGTGACTTTGCCGTGCGCCTCCTAGGCCTGCACTACAAAGCCCAATCCGTTCCAACCGGCAAGTTGCGGATCCAGAGCCAGGGCTTCGAGGATGTCGAGCGAAATTTCGAGCCGATCGGCTTCCTCGGCATCGACGTTGAAGCCAATGTCGTAATGCTTGGCCAGAAACGCCAGATCGCGCACGCGCGGCACCAGTTCCTCGACCACGCGGCCCAGTTGGGCGCGGCTGTAGCGTATGTGGAGCGCCGATAGCTTGATCGAAATGCCCGGCCCATCCTGAACGCCTTTTCCGAAGGAACGCAGATGAAGCCAAAAACACTCCAGGTCGAACCCGGCAGCCAAGCTCAGCGCGGAGGCGGTCGTCAAAGACATCAAGCGGCGTACCCGGCGGCATTTCTCGGCAGAGGACAAGATCCGCATCGTTCTGGAAGGCCTGCGCGGCGATGACAGCATTGCCGAGCTGTGCCGCATGGAGGGGATCGCCCAGAACCTCTACTACACCTGATCGAAGAAATTTATGGAATGGAGCTACGCAAGATAATCCGGGGGATCATCTTGCCGGTGACATGGCAAGCGCCGGCTTGCCGGCGATACCGCACGGGCCGCGACCAGCACCGAGGTGCAGGATCTGCGCCGCGAAGGCCGCGATCTGGAGAAGTGCGTCGCGGATCTCACCCTTGAGAACCGGCTGCTTAAAAAAGCATCAGCGGGCTTGGGGACGACGAGGCATGAGATATCCCGCATCCGAGAAACTGGAAATGTCCTGAGGGTCAGAAATTGATCCGGGGGATCATTTTCCCGAAGGGGCGCATCGTCGAGCAATCGCACCTGCCAGCCAAGCGTACGCTGGACCAACTCGGCATTCCCCGCCGGACATTCTACCGCTGTTACGATCGCTTCCTCGAAGGCGGTCCGGAGGGCCCCTCTACGCCGGGCCGCGTGTGGAACCGGATCGAGGCCCGCATCCAGCACCAGATCGTCGAGATGGCGCTGGAGCACAGCGATCTCTCCCCGCGCGAACTGGCCGTACGCTTCACTGACGAGAGGCGCTACTTCGTGTCGGAAGCCAGCGTTTACAGGCTGCTAAAGGCCCATGATCTCATCACCAGCCCGGCCTATACGGTCATCAAGGGAGCGGAGGAGTTCCGCGACAAGACTACCCGGCCGAACGAAATTTGGCAGACGGGAAGCGCAGCTGAACGGAGGCGAAGCCGGAGGACACTTCACCTATTTCAAGATCATCGGGTGGGGCTGGATGTATCTCTCGACCGTGCCCGACGACTTCCCGCGGCTCACGTCATCGCGTGGAAGCTGTGCTCGACCATGTGCGCCAGCGATGTCACCGATACGCACGACCTCGCGCTGGAGGCGTCAGGCTGCGACCCATGCTACCGTGCTGCACAAGCCCCGGCTAATGTCGGACAATGGGCCAAGCTACATCGCGAACGAGCTGGCTGATTATCTGGACACCAAGGACATGGCCCATGTCCGCGGCGCGCCGTTCCATCCCCAGACCCAGGACAAGATCGAGCGCTGGCACCAGACGTTGAAGAACCGCGTGCTACTGGATAACTATTTCCTGCCCGGTGACCTCGAATGCCAGATCGAGGCCTTCATCGAACACTACAACCACCAGCGCGACAACGAGAGCCTGGACAATGTGACGCCTGCAGATGCCTACTTCGGCAGGGCTTCTGCCATCCTGGAGCGGCGCAGAAAGATCAAACGAAAGACCATCGCCCATCGGCGCTTTCAGCACCGCAAGATCGCCGCTTAAGATCAACCCTCCAGACGAGGCCAACACTCATAAAGCGAGCGACCAGATCTGTGCCAAATGCTTTGAATCATTTTTACATAATCTATATTAGCAATTTTTCTCATAATCTCGGGTTTAGTTCCCATCGCCTCCATCCGTCCCTTGTTCGACGGACAAGCTCGTCTGCTCGTAATCTTGGTGATCCGCTACGAAACGTGGAGCGATGCCGAGCGCAAATTCGCCGCTATGCCATATGACCTTCGTCGCAAGACCGTCAGCGGTAACGTTTATTCTCAATTAGATCTTTGGTAGCGGCGGCAATGGTACCAGTCTCGACCGCATGGAAGAGGAAAATCAGGCTTATCAAAAAAAATAGAAAAAGCGGCTGCTAAGCGTCCCCAAGCAGTATGCCGACCCGAGATCTTTAACATGAATATTAATCGATCTGTGCAGGGTGACCTACCGCACTTTGCTGATCCTAGCGCGCTTCTCGTCTGCATCGGTGGGTAGCTTGTCCGTTAAGAAGGATTGTCAGACAAGCTCTGCAGTGACGCCAGTCTCGGACTGAATGCCTATGCAAATTCGATCGCGTGCAAGCTGCCCGAGGGTGCGGCGGGGCGTACCAATCAAGCAGTGCTTCTCTCATCATGATGGGCCGGCCCAATCTCGCCTATTTCGACTGGCGGGCGCTGACGAACTTGCAGCGATGCTGATAGGGCGTCGAACAAACTCAGGACCCTTTGGGTTTATGTGCGACCATCCACTCGTTCGATACGGAAATTGATTGGAAAGGGGACGGATGCCAACCTTGGCAAGTCGATGCTGAACTATCCGTAGCAAACATATTGGCGGCGACTGCTCTCTTCCATCAGCGTGCCATTGAAGGGGCTTCGTCCGATCGCTCAGGGCAGTGTTGAAAGCGATAGTTGAAAATCCAATGCAAAATTCGCATAATACGCTAAATCTTACGCAGGTGAGATTGACGGATAGGAGAAGATTGGTGCCTAAAAGAAGACAAGAAGAAGATGAAACGGACCCTCTATCTAAAGTAGGGACAGGAACTGCGCTTCAGGCAACTGACATCACAAGCGAAATCAAACTCACAATCAACGACCAGATTGCGATCTGGAAAGCGATGGCTCTTTGGATGTCTGAAGATTAGAGTGATTGCCGACATGGCCTTCAATAGCCTCACTTAGAGAAGCCACCCCGTTATCGCATCAGGCACCGACGCCGTAGATGTCGAGCTTCGGGTGGGTCTGGCACGACAGCCGTTGATTGATGGGGAACTCGGTGGTCTTAATCTAACAGCGAATAGTCAGCAGCAGATCGACATGCGCTCTGCCGCTCCTGCAACGAACGCTCTGCTGCAGCGCGGCGACCAATGGGCCGCGAAAAGCTAGAAAATTGATGACTAAGCAAGGCGGTCAGGCGGATCACCCGCCGCGCGCCTCGCACCAATTTGAGAGAGCAAAGAAACCCGACTGTCTACATACCATCGCCTTCGCTGACTCGCGAAGTTAGTAAATTGCCTGAAGAAATTAAGGTCCACGGTGATGTCCAACAATCGGGCCATTTCATCTCGCGGGGGTTTCGAATAGCGACATCGCTAACTCGAATGATTTCTTCAGCAAGCCTTTGTCATTTTTGGGAATTGCGATGTTCAGAGCCAGTGCGGCGGCAACTTTCCTGCCGCTGGATCGCGCGCGATCAGCAAAATGGCGCATCTGGCATTGGCCGCCGCAAGTGCTTCGGCGCGGCCACTGCCCTGCACGCCGCCCACCAATACGAAATTCCTCGGCCGCCATTCCATCGGCTCGATCCCGTCATCCGCCTTAATTCTTCACGCTTGCCCGTTCCGTCGAATGCCTACCATATGCTAAGAAAAGGCACTTTCAGCCTATCCTAGATATGCGGCGGACCTCCTTAGAACGAACGGGGCAACCCAAGGCTTTCCGCAATTCCGTTACGCACCATTTCATTGGTGATCGGACCGATCCGCCACAAGCGGCTGTCGCGCCAATAGCGTTGCATGTCGGTTTCGGCCGAATAGCCCATGCCGCCAAGGATTTGGATGCCGAGATCGGCGGCCTTGTTGGCATTTTCCGACGCTATCAGCTTGAGCATGTTGGCCTCAACCCCAACCTGTTCGCCCCGGCTCTGCTTGTCAGCGCAATAATGCAGCATCAGTTCTGTTGTCTTTTGCATCGTCGCAATATCGGCCACGTAATGCTGCAGGCTTTGGAAGCGTCCGATGACCCCGCCGAACGCCTTGCGCTGCTGCATGTAGTCGAGGGCATCTTCTAGCACGCCGTCGATCACGCCAAGGCAGAACGCGCCGACCATGATGCGTTCGTTGTTGAGCGTCGGGAGCAGTATGTGCCAGGCCTTGTCCGGCTCACCCAGCACGGCGTCATCGGCAACGAAGGCATTGTCGAAATGGATGGAGCAGCTGCCCATCGACCGCATGCCAAGCTTGGCCAGAGGCGTAATCTTCACGCCCTCGGTGCTTGTCGGAACCCAGAACAGGGTCAGGCCGTGATGCTTCTTTTCCGCCGTTTTGTCGCTGCGCGCGATGACCAGCAGGTAATCCGCGACATGTGCGGAAGAACTCCAGATCTTTTCGCCGTTCAGGACCCAGCCCCCATCGACCTTTTCCGCCGTGGTAGCCATCGCGCCCAGCAGGTCGGTGCCGCCAGCGGGTTCGGTAAAGGCGATCGCGGCCTTGAGCCGGCCATTGGCGATTTCCGGCAGGAACTTCGCCTTCTGCTCCGGGCTGCCGTAGAGGCCGATGGATTTCGATCCGGCGAACGAGGTGATGCCCCAGATCCATGCGAGCCCACCCAGCGTCCGCGCAAGCTCGCGCGCGAGCAGCATCTGCATCACGACATCGCCGCCCTGTCCTTCGTAATCCTCCGAAATTCCGACTCCATGGAAACCGGTCTCGGCGAACTTATCCCAAAGGGCGAAGGGGTAGTTATGTTCGTCCATTTCAAGGCTGCGGGCCCAGTCCTTGGGTGCCTCGTTGTCCACCCAGCGACGAACCATGTCCCTGAAGGCCTGATATTCTTCGGGAAGTTCGAAATCCATGCTGCTCTCCTCAATCGTTTAGTCTTTATAATCGAATTGGTTATCTGTCCCGGTCGCCAGCCATGGCCAGCAATCTGGCCGCCAATTCGTCGAGCTGGATCAACACGCCGTCGGCATCGCCCCGTTTGAGACAGGCCAAAATGGCCTTGTGCTTGCGCAAACCGGCCTTTGAAATCGTGGTCGATCCGTGCAGCAGGATGAACCGCGCAATCAGCGAGCGGCGGTCAAGCGTTGAGCGCAGTAGTTCCGCATTTGCCGAGGCGATGATGAAGACCGAATGGAATTCATGGCCGGCGCGGATCGCCGCTAGTGCGTGGCCCCGGTCCAGCGCGTCGCGGTAAATCTCGATAGCATGCCCCAGCCGCGCTATTTCCTCTGGCCCGACGTTGGGCATGCCCCATTCGTAGCCGAACCGCCAAAGCTTGGTCTGAACGCGCAGCAAGTCGTGCGTCGCGGCGAGATCGATGGGCGTCACCCGTTTCAGGCGATGCGCCTCAACCTGCAGCAAGCCTTCTGCCGCCAACGCAGCAAAAGCCTCCCGAACGGGCGTCGGGCTTACGCCCAATTGTTCGGCAACCGCGGTTTCCCGCAAAAGGGTTCCGGGGGCGATGCGGGCGCTGACTATTTCCAGCCGCAGCCTGTCCGCCACCGCTTCGGCGCGTGTCGCGTTCGGCTGGAGCGGGGTTTGCGAGCCGGTGGCAAGCGCCACCTGCGGCTTGATGCCGGGCGACGGCATATGCGAATCTGTTCGGTCCAGCGCTCCCATCTTTTACCTGCTAGGGACGATCCGAGCTATACGCCATATATTCTATAGAATGTTTTGTTGCGCGAGCAGCACTTCGACCGATCGACGGATCGACCGCCAATCCCCCGGAAATGATCGTGTCAGTATCGGCCAGCCCGAACTTGCCGGGCCCGAATCATGGCCATTGCGAAAGCCTGCCCCCCATCCCGTCGAACACCGGCTTCATCTGTTCCGGTACGTTTCCGATGCCAACGCCGGTTCCGAAATTCACGCCTCGCCGTTCGTAGATCCGCCAGCCGTCGGGGTGCGCCGCAGGCGATCCTGATAGCCGCCGATGGCCAGCAGGTCCGTCTGCGCATGTTCGTCGCCATCTTCGCGATGGAACCAGTGCCACGCCATGATGCGGGAACTAGCGCGGGCCTCGTCGCCGTCGATCTCGATGGTGCTTTGCAAGGAAATTCCCGCGCCCAGCACTAGATTGACGCGTCGACCAGCTTGGCGGTCTCGAGATCTTCATAGGCTGTCGTCAGGCGAAGGTGGTTCATCACATTGATTTCCCACCCGTAATTTACGACCGGAGTGGTAAGCCACCCGATATAGACCGCCCATACCATCATGTGCCGATACTCGTTCCAGACCGTATCCATCGATGGCGCGTTCGCGACGCCTTCCTGCGACAGCCGGTCGAGATAATAGGCAAGCAAGTCACGTTCGCTGCCGCGCCGATCTTCGATCGAAAGCCCGGTTGCGATAATATAGCTGACGTCGTGCATAGCATAGCCGCGTACCATCAGTTGCCAGTCGAGCAGTCCGGCGACACCGTTGGGCAGCCGGTAGGTGTTCCCAAAGTGCGTGTCGCCGTGGAGCAGTGTCTGAGGCAGGGTCGATTGATGCCGCTGAAGTGCCTGGACGCCCGCCAGAAGTCGGTCAGGCGTGGAGCGGAGCCGCTGCACCATCTCGCGCTTGAAGTTTTCGTTCTCAACCTCATGCGCAATATAGGATGGAGCCACACGGTTCATCAGATCCGTCACCTTGCCCTCGATATGGGTCTCGACCCAGACGAGATCGCCCGATAAACGCGGTGAATCCCAGAAGCGGGCGTGAAGACTTGCCAATTGGTCGAGCAGCAGGCGGATATCGTCCGGTGCGCTGCGTCGTATTGGGAAAGGTTGCACCGCGTTCGGTCAGGTCTTCCAGCAACAAACCGAAATGGGTGGATTCCGCATTGAAATCCCCTCCGTAGCAGCGGGGCGCCTCAATCGTCAGTTCGGGACGAATGTTCAGGTAGAATGCGACTTCGTTGGCGTAAAAGGGTGCCATCACCTCATCGATCGCGCGGGTCAGCTTGATGACCAGCCGGGTCGGAATATCGGCGGGCGATCCGGCGGCATAGTCGACTTCGATCGCAACGCGTCCGGCGGTCGATACCATCTGTTCGCCGTAAGTCTTGGCATCGAGTATACGAACAGCCGTGACTGATGCGGATGGATTCGTGGTCGCCAGCAAAAGATTGATGTAGTCCGGCGTAATCGCGTCGGTTGATGTTGGATGGGCTAGAGCCATGATCCTTATCCCTTATTTCGCGGCTATTGGCCTAATCGGCAATCAAGGCTTCGTGCGCCGTAGGGCGCGTCCGTCACCTGTTCGCCGATCTAAGTGGCGAACGCCGTCATCGTGGCCCTTCCTATTTCATCTTCTTGAGTTCGCGCAGTGCGCGATTGGCCGCGATGCGCCCCGCAATACCCGATACGCCGCCGCCCGGATGGGCGCCCGCGCCGCCGATAAGGAAGCCGGGGAATGGCGGCTTGGGCCCGCCAAAGCCTGTGGCGGGACGATGGACCCCGGCGCGCAGGGCACCGAAATCGACGTGGGTGACACAGCCGTTGGTGACGTTGAGCCGCTTCTCACGCTCGCGCGCGGTTTCGACGAACCGGCCCACTTCGGTATCGAGACCGTCATAGAACTCACCTAGCTGCGTCTTGATCGACGTCATCGTGCGATCCTTGAGCTGCTGCGACCAGCCCTCGCGCGCATCGACTGCGATGCTGGGGAGGTAGACATAGGCCAGCGAACCGCCCGGAGGAGCCTGCGTCGGGTCCGAGTTCGACAGTGGCGTCACCGACACCGCATGTCGCCTCGGAATATCGCCGCGGCGGGCGGCGGCAAAGGACTCGCGCACTTCATCGGGCGTGCCAATCAGGCCCACGGCCTTGTTGAGATCGGCATCGTCGTGACGCAGGTCCTGATGCTTCTTCAGCGTCAGCGGACCCGACATCGCCAGATTGGCGAGGAAGGGGGCGGCATTGGAACGGTTCGCGGGCGCGTGCTCGATGCGCTTCATCAACGTGCGGGGCACGCAGCCAGGCGTGGTCAGGCGCATGGCCGTGCGCGGATCGCAGGTGGCGATCACCATCTTGGAACGAATGACCCGGCCATCCTGCAGCCGCACACCTTTTGCCGCGCCATCGTCGACGATGATCTCGGCAACAGGAGCATTGAGTTCGATCTGCGCGCCCGACGCCTCGATACTGCGCGCCAGCGCGTCGGAGAACGACTGGAGGCTGCCGATGGGCTTGCCCGTGCCATATTTGTGGGTGACGGCGAAAATCATATAGGCGGCCGCATTGCCATCGTCGTCGACGGGGCCGGCGCCCGCGGCAATGCCCAGCAGCAGTGCGATGGTCGCCGGATGTTCGAAACGCTCGCATGCGACCTGGTCGGCGGTGGCCTTAGACAGCGCCACCAGCTCGTCCTTCAGCCGCACGTTGCGTACTGCGCTGCCGATCATCTTGGACATGTTCTTCACGTCGGGACGCCCGGGTTCCGACATCATGATCGGAAAGCCGATGTCCATCATGACGTTCAGCGTCTTCATGAACTCCAGATAGGCCTTGCCGTCATTGCGATTGATGCGCGCGATGTCTTCGGCGGTGCGGCGATAATCGTAGAACAGCGCGATCGAACTGCCATCGGGATGGAGATAGGCGTAGGTCGGATCGGGATCGACCGTGCGCAGCCCGTATTTGGGCAGGTCGAAATCCTCGATGATCCCGGATTTGCGGGCGAACAGCAGTTCCACGGCGCATGGCGTGACGAGGTGTTCGGGCGCTTCGGGGATCATATAGCCCGAACTGGTCATGCCGCCGACCTTGTCGAGCCGCTCTACCACGAGCACTTTCTTGCCCTCGCGCGCCAGATATCCGGCAGCGGCCATGCCATTGTGGCCGGCGCCAATCACGACGGTGTCAAACTGGTCGGCGTCAATGTTGGGGTGCGTTGCCATGGTTCAGGCGTCTGCCGTTGTGGTGTAGGCCTTGCCCCATTCTGCCAGGGCCAGCAGGCGGGTCTTGCGATCGCACTGGATCTGCGGGATCTTTGCCTCGTCCGGTCCGTCGGGGACCAGCACCAGCGGTTCCTTGCCCAAGCTGGCCAGCGCCAGCGCGCACACGTCGTCAGGGTCATAGGCGATGGAGTAGTCCATCCCCAGCCCCTCGGTTGACTTGCGCAGCGTAGGCGTATCCATGATCGGGGCGCCCATGCCGAGAATATCGACATTCTGCCCGTCAAGTTCGGCCCAGAGCGATTCCACGAAGTTCAGTTCGAAAGCCTTGGTGGCGGAATACATGACGAGCCAAGGCTGGCCGCCAAGTCCGGCACCAGAGGACATGACGATGATGCCGCCCTTGCCGCGCTTTAGGAAGCGGTTGCTAAAGCCGTGGGTGGCTTCCAGCACATTGGCGGCGTTCATCGTCAGCAATCGCAGCGACCGTTCGACCGGCGAGGCGAGGAAGCTGTTGCCCGCCCCGTCCGCACCGGCATTGGAGATGTACAGACCCACGTCGAGATCGGCGGTTTCCTCGACAATGCGGCCACCAGCGCCCTGCTCGGTCAGATCGGCAACAAGCGCGCGGAATTCGATACCGTATTCGGAAGCGAGCTGCTTTCCCAGCGCGTCGAGCGCCTCTTGCCGGCGCGAGATGAGGACGAGGTTGATGCCCATGGCGGCAAGCTGCCTGGCATAGCACGCACCCGTGCCGTCGGAGGCACCAGCGATGACGGCCCAGGGACCATATTTCCCCGAAAAGGCGGCCCGGTCGAAATCGGGCAGGTCGATCTTGCGCATAAGCTTTTCTGTTCCTTTCAATTGCCGCAGGCGCGTGCTGGCCCCGGCGATGCTGTTTGCGGCGCAGCCTATAGATACGTGAAGTGGCGCCCGCCTATCGAGGGGAGGGCGGGCGGGAAGGCTCGGAGCCTGCCGGCCCGCTCAATGTTCGCGGTCTTGCCGGTGACGACTCCGGTATAATTTCCGACCGCCGCGCGTGTATAGAGATAGGCGAAGCGGGCGCGGTCCGTCGCGCCCTCCATTGGAATCGCAAGTCCTGCCGCTTGCGCCCGATCGTGCGTGGCGGTTCAGGCCGCGATGTTGGGCTGGCGATAGCCGATATAATGCAGCGCGATAGTGCGATCGTTTGGGAAAGGGCATCGATAGGTCTAGGCCATGCGAAGCGAGGTTCGATCAGCACAGCCTTTCGCAGATCTAGGTGCGAGTGCGTGCGGATGATAACTGGATTGCCCTAAAGATCGCGGAATTCTTCTTACAAGTCGATTCCCACCGTCAAATCCCCTACGCTCCGTCGACATCCCACAGCACATGCAGGGCATCAGGCCCGCGCATGTTCAGGCCGCGGATTTCGGGCTGGGGATAGGCCGGGTCAAAGCGCAGGCCCGGAAGGTCGAGTATCTCTTCCAGCGCGACCTCCATCTCGGTCAGCGCCATGTGCATGCCAAGACACATGTGCGGCCCAAAGCCAAAACTCAGCAGCGGCCGCATCGGGCGCTTGAGCCACAGCCGGTCGGGATCATCGTACACTTCGGGATCGCGGTTGGCGGAAGCGATCGAGCATAGCACCGCCGTTCCCTTGGGTATGGTCATTCCGCCGATTTCCATGTCGCGGGCGGCAATACGGGCAACCGCGCCGGCCGTGGGATCGCGGCGCATGGTCTCCATGACCGCCTTGGGCACAAGGCTGAGATCCTGGCGCAGTTCCTCCAGCACGTCCGGCTCTTCCAGCAACTGTACCATCATATTGGCAAAGCTGCGGGTCGTCGTTTCGCCTGCGGCCAGCAGCAGCATGCGGATGAAGTTCGCGATATCCTCGTCGCTGAACTTCTCGCCCTCATGCTCGGTCGTCATCATATAGCCGAGGATGTCGTTACGCATTTCACCGCGCGCGCGATATTGCTGCACGATCGGCATCAGCGTTTCGAACATGGATTGCCCGGCGACCATCGATTGGGGGATGGTGACCTTGGCGACTTCGGGATCGGTCTGCGGGGCGGCGACGACCTGAATGGCCCAGCTTGCCAGATTGCCCAGCAGGTCTTCGTCATGCGGAAAGCCGAAATAGGCATACATCGCGCGAATGGGGAAGGGCAGGGCAAACTCGCGCAGCAGGTCCGCCTTGCCGTTGGGGCGCAGTTTCTCGACGAATTCGTTCACAACCACCGGACGGATCAGCGTTTCCATCAGCTTGCGGATCTGGCCGCGCATGAACGGCTTTTGCAGCGTCTTGCGGTATTTGGTGTGTTCCTCGCCATCCATCGCGGTGAGCAACAGATTGTCGACTGCCGCCCCGAACCCGTCACCGACGATATAGCTGAGCCAGTCGTCGGGGTTCATCAACACCGAATGGATGTCATTATAGCGGTAGAGCGTCACCACAGGGCGGCCCGTCATCATATAGTCGGCCATGCTGGGAATGCTGTTTTCCTGCAGCAGGTCGCCGTGCATCACGGGGCACTTGGCGCGCTTTTCCTCGAACATCGGATAGGGGTTGGCGGGTGCGGCACCCGAATAGCCGTGGGTGACGAGCGAGTAATCCCTGACCATCTGGTCGA
Organism: Croceicoccus marinus; assembly: GCF_001661675.2. Classification (NCBI taxonomy): domain Bacteria; kingdom Pseudomonadati; phylum Pseudomonadota; class Alphaproteobacteria; order Sphingomonadales; family Erythrobacteraceae; genus Croceicoccus; species Croceicoccus marinus. Next base: position 63,950 of record NZ_CP019603.1, read on the forward strand.
GCATTGCATTATATTTGCCGGTCATTTCACTTTCCAATCCATGCGGTGCAGGCCAGCTTTCGCGGAAGCGTCCGAACCGGTTACGGAGATGGACGTCCAGCAGCAGGCTTTGACGACGGTAAAAGCCGCTTGGCACCGCGGCTCCACCTATCGCAGGAAAGGGAAGGCGGGCTTAACCGGCGGTTATGCCACTATCTGCAACATGGCACGCGCCGTGCACGGAACGGGCGCGATCCGACGCCAGAAACAGCAAGGGCTCGACGATATCCTCGGGCTGCGAGGGCGGACGAAGGCTGATGTAACGGCTGATAAGCGACTGGTCCGCATGTTCGGGAAATGCAAGGCCATCGACCATTCCGGTCAGCATTGCGCCCGGCGCCAGCGCGTTGATGCGGACCGGCTTGTGCATGAACTCCATCGCCAGCGACTTTGTCAGGCTGAGTAGCGCCGACTTGGTCGCCCCATAGGGCGCGGTATAGGCTTGGCCCAGAAACGCCGCGCTCGACACCACGTTAACGACATTGCCATGGCTTTCCACCAGATGCGGCATGGCTGCCTGCATCATGAAGAACGGGCCCGATACATTGGCCGCAAACAGCGTGTTCCAGTCTTGCGTCGTGACATCCTCCAGCGCGTGAAAGCGCAGGATGCCCGCGATATTGCACAAAACGTCGAGGCCGCCGAAGGCGCCGACCGCTGTTGCGACAGCCTGTGCGCAAACCGCCGGATCGCCCAGATCGCCCGCCATGCTGGCGCATTCGCCTCCGGCCTCCTCTATCCGCCGCGCGGTTTCCGCCAGCCCGTCGGCATTGATGTCGACAAGGCATACCCTGCCGCCTTCGCGGGCGAAGCGGATGCTGGCGGCGCGGCCAAGGCCCGATGCCGCGCCGGTGACGAGGACGACCTTGCCTGCGAACTCGCCAGCGCTCATTAGACGTCCCAGACGAGCGGCAGGGTGACGGGCTGGATCATGCCCAGATGATATTCAAGCTGGTGGCCAGGCTTGATACTGAACTGCGGGATGCGGCCGAGAAACTCCTCGACCGCGATCCGCATCTCGCGCTTCGCCAGATGCATGCCGATGCAGGTGTGCGGGCCATAGCCGAAGGAAACATGACGCGGCCTGCGCCCGAAATCGACTTTGTCGGGGTTGTCGAACTCTGCCGGATCGCGCCCGGCCAGCGTGGTGCTCATCATCACTTTATCGCCGGGCATCATCCTTACTCCGTGGAATTCGGTTTCGCGGGTGCAGGTGCGGAACGTGGTCACCGCGGCATAGGCGCGCATCAGTTCGTCGATGGCATGCGGGATTTCCTCTGGATTGCGGCGGAGGAATTCCTGATCGTCGTGCTCGCGCGCGAGATGCGCGAATTGCAGGCCCATGTTGGTGGAGACGGTATCCAGCCCGCCGACAAACAGGTTGAAGGAAAATCCGACCAGCTCGTCATTGTTGAGCTTTGCGCCATCCACGTCGACCGCAAGGGCATAGCTGATGATGTCGTCGCGAGGCGATTTGCGTCGGTCCTCTATCTGCTCGCGCAGGAAATCGACGACTTTGCGGGTCGCCGCGGCGATCTTTCCCAGATCGGAAGCGTGGAGCAGGTCGTACTCCCATTCAAGGAAACGCCGCGTGTGATCGAGCGGGAAATCCATCAGTTGGAGGAAAACCTTGATCGGGAATTCAAACGCGAACTCCGCCATGAATTCGCATTCGCCCCGCTGGCGAAAGGCTTCGACGTAATCCACCGCGTATTGCCGGATCTTGTCATCGAGCGCGGATACCGCCTTGGGGGTGAACAGCGGGTTGGCCATCTTGCGATACTTGGCGTGGTTCGGCGGATCGATTTCCACCGGCGTGTTGATCCAGCTTTCGCCAATCAGCTTGGCGAAGGGAGAGAAATCCTTGCTGGAGAAGGTGTCGGTATCGAAATAGACCTCGCGAAGATGGTCCATGCGCCGCACCACCCACGCCGGCGTTCCACCGGGATAGGCGTGGGGTGCGAAGAAGATGTCGGGCTCTTCGGCGTGGATCCGGGGCGCCCACGTGCGATGCGGTTCCTCGCGCGTGGTCATGCCGAAAATATAGGGGAAATTCTTCACAAGCGCGGCAGGCACATGCTCCGGAATGACGGGTTCGGGCATCACTGGCTGCATTACTGGCTCCCAATTTCTGGCGACGCGATCCGCTTGCGCAGCAGGGACCGGTCAGACCGTTGTTTTCAAAGCCGGGACTATAACCTACACCTCAACCCAACAAGTAGGATCACTTTTATGGGGTTAGTCACCTTTACATGACTACGTCTGATGCCAATGCTGTCGGGCGGGATGTCAGTCCCGAAGAATACGAGGCGCTTCGCCGCGCGTTGACGATGATTTCAGGCAAGTGGAAGCTTGAGATATTGTGGCTGCTGTATCATCGCACCCATCGTTTCGGGGAATTGCAGAAAACCATTCGCGGTGTTTCGCAGCATGTGCTGACCAAGCAGCTGCGCGAGCTTGAGGCGGACGGGCTGATCACGCGAAAAGTCTATGCCGAGGTGCCGCCCCGCGTTGAATATTCGATGACCGATGCCACGCGTGAGCTTGAGGCGACGATCCAGTCGCTGATGCACTGGTGGGAAAACCATGGCATCAATACGAGGGGTAAATGATGGCAGCAGAACATGACACGATTTTTGCGGAGGCGCGCACTTTCAACAGCTATACCGACAGGCCCGTGCCCTCTGCATTGCTGCATGAATTATACGATCATCTGAAATGGGGCCCCACCTCGGCCAATTCCTGCCCGGCGCGGTTTGTCTTCGTTACATCGGAAGAGGCGAAGGAGCGGTTGCTGGCCTGCGTGAACGAGGGGAACATCGCCAAGGTTCGCTCCGCGCCGGTCACCGCCATTGTCGCAGCGGATACCCGATTTTACGAGGAGATGCCCAAGCTGTTTCCGTCGCGCGATTTCGCGTCGGCCTTTGCGGGAAAGACCGCGGTTGTCGACGATCTGCTGGCGCGCAACGTGCCGCTGCAGGGAGCGTATATGATTGTCGCGGCGAGAGGATTGGGATTGGATTGCGGGCCCATGTCGGGCTTTGATGCAGAGGCGCTGAACCGCGCTTTTTTTCCCGATGGCCGCTGGGAAGCGAATTTCATCTGCGCCCTAGGATATGGTGACAGGACGAGCTTGTTTCCTCGTAATCCGCGATTGCGGTTTGAGCATGCCTGCCGGATCCTCTGACGCGGATTAAACAAACAGACGACCGATCGCCCGACCTATGACCGGGCGATGGTCTTTCCTGTCCCGCCTTAGTAAGAGCCCGGAGGTGCTATTGGATCGCCACCGGCAAGGGCGCGGCCCTGAATTTCATAGCCGATCGTGGGAATGTTCTGGATGTGCCGAAGCGCCATCGAAATGTCGCGCCAGTAACGGTTGATCGGCTTATCGAGCGAAAAGCCCGACGAACCGGCCTGGAACATGAGCGATTCACTGGCCGCGTGGATCGATTCGACGATCTGGCCGCCCATCGCACGATGGCGAACCTTTTCCTCAGCCGTGAACTCTTCACCCATTCCGACCCGATCGAGCTTTGCGGCAAGGCTGAACAGGATGGTCTTGGCAGTTTCGACCAATGCGGCAGCTTCACCCAGATCGCGCATATATGCACCCGATCCAGTGCGCGGTCCGATCGTCGTGGTAAGGACGGGTTTGCCCGATTCCGCTGTCACGATCTCAAGCATGGCTTCGACCGCGCCGATAAGCTGGGCAAGACCGGTGGTCCGCACCATCGGAACTGCGGGAACAAGGTCCGACGGCGCGCCGAAATGTTTCTTGGTGGGATCGATTTGTCCGGTGCGTTCATTCATCAAAGCCATCTGGCTGTCAGGAATGAAAACGTCTTTTGCAATCGCGGTGTCGGAACCGGTGCCCTGCATGCCGCTGACGAACCAAGTATCCTTGATCTCGAATTCGCTCATCGGAATGTAGCACATGTTGATGCCGGGTACGACGGGGCCGTCGTAATCCTCGAGAACGACGCCCTGTTGCGTCCAAGTCGCCTGTCGCGAACCCGACATATAGGGCCACGCGCCATTGATAATCCAGCCGCCGTCAACCTTGCGCGCCTTGCCGGGCGGGTTATACGCGCCGCACACCGGCTGCGGTCCGTCGGCAAAAACAGCGTCCTGCACGCTGTCCGGCGCAAGGCTGGTGACCCAGGTAGTGCCATTGATGATCTGCATGACCCAGCTTACTGCCGGGTCGCCTTTGGCGATCTCCATCTGGACGCGGGAGAAATCGGTGGGCGAAAGGCCAAAGCCGCCGAGGCGTTGCGGCACGATCAGTTGCAGGAAACCTTCTTCCTTGAGCATTCGGTCAACCGCCTCCGTCGGGCTGCGGCGTTTTTCCCCTTCGGGCGCCTGCTCGGCCAGGAACGGGCGAAGTTCTTTCGCGCGGGCGACAAGCTTGTCTGCGACGGATTTATCAGCCCATCCGCAAACTTGCTCAAGAGGTGCTTTTGCCAAAGTAGCCATTTCATGCATCCTTTCGATTATTCAGACAGTCTGGTCGGCGGTGTCGAGTAGCCATTTTTCAAGGCTGTCCGCGCTTTCATTCCAGAGCATCAACCAGTTCTCGTCGGCTGGCACCAGAAGGGTGCTCAACTGGAGGCGAACAAGTATTTCAACGAAAGCTATGGCATTTATAGTCTTGCCAAGCTTTGCCTCGATATATTTGAAGGTAGGTTCCAACGCCGAATGGACGGCCAGCTTGTATCGGGCAAACCTACTGCGGAAGAACGACAGGTGAAACCGCGGTTCGACTTCGAAAACGCGATCGGGGGAATTCTCATTGGTGTAGCGCGCATAGAACTGCATCACCTGCCGGAACCGTTCGATCGGGTCATCGATGCCTTCCGCCGCTTCGCGAATGCCATTTTCGAACCCGATGCAGACAAACTCTGCGACTGCGGCAAGTACGTCGTCCTTGCTGGAGAAATAGCGATAAAGCGTGCCGCGCGAGACGCCGCTCGCTTCGATGATGTCGCTCATCGAAAGGCGCCTGACGCCGCGCTCGGCTATGGCATCCAGCGCTCCCGACAGGATCTTTATGACGCTGGGAGACATAACAAAATCGTCTCCTACCTCGGCAGAGGCGGCAAATTCAGGCTGGAACTTCATGTTTCCCCCTTTTCAAGTTCTTTGAGATTGTGGGGGATGCTGACATAGCCGGGCAGGTTCTGTCCGCCATCGACATTGATCATTTCGCCAGTGACGAAGCGCGACATGTCCGAAGCAAGGAACACGACGACCGGACCGATGTCGTTTTCAGGGTCGCCCGCGCGTTTCAGCGGATTGGTCGCAACGACATTTTCAAGAAAGCCTGGAACCTCGTCGACCAGCTTTGCGAAGACCTGACCAAGGCCGGTCGGAGCGATGGCATTAACGCGGACATTGAAGCGGCCCCATTCAACCGCGGCACTACGTGTCAACCCGACGATGCCAAGCTTGTTGATGTTGTAGTCGCTGTGGAGCCACGCCCCGGTCTGCGCGTCGATGGAGCTGAAATTGATAACCGAACCGCCGCCGCGTGCCTTCATGTGCGGAAAGGCGGCCTGCATGGCCCACCAGTTACCCCAGATGCCAATTTCCAGCGTGCGCTTGAGCATCTCGTCCGTCTTGTGCTCCAGCAGGACACCGTCAGACAATAACGAAGCATTATTGACCAGAATATCGAGGCCGCCGAATTCATCCACCGCGCGCTGCACCATGGCCAGCACGTCATCCTTGATGCCCATATCGGCGGACATGCCGACTGCACCGGTTCCGAATTCCTTGCGGATCTCTTCGGCCACCCGTTCGGTCGCAGCACCGTCGCGCCCAGTAATGAGTAGCGAAGCGCCTTCGCGCGCCAGACGACGCGAAATGCCATGGCCAAGGCCCTTCGCCCCGCCCGTTACGATTGCCACTTTACCTTCGAGCATTCCGCTCATGCCATTTCCCCATCAATTTATCCATTTCCATGCGTTGTTCGCATTTTCCCTGTGTCAGGACGTAACCCTGAACCCTGTTGTCGCTATCGACGAACAGATGCTTGTCGCCCTCTGCGTCACTTTCCACCTGCCGCCACTCGCCCCGCAAAGCCATCGCAGGCGGCAGCAGGTTGATCGGGAACACGGTCGTCTTCACTTGCACCGAAAGGGGAGGGAATCTGATCTGGGTCGGCGTGCCCAACGCGCTGGGCGCAATCCCGCGGGCCGCTGCCATGATCGGCGTGACATAGGCGGCAAGGCCGTTGGGATATTCGGCGCAATCGCCGATCGCGTATATGTCGCGGTCGCTCGTTTGCCCGAATTCATTGACCTTTATGCCGCGGCCGATTTCCAGCCCGGCTTCGCGGGCCAGTTCGACGTTCGGGCGCAGCCCGACGGCGGACAGAACGACATCCGCCTCTACCCGCGTACCGTCATCAAGTGTGGCGACATATCCGGGCGAGGGCTGGAGATAGTCGATGGCGTCGACCTTGCGGCCTAGATGCCACTCCACACCCTTTTCCTGCAGCGTATCGCGCACCTTCTCGCCCACCGCGGGCGGGACGAGCTGCGCGAGGGGATTATCCAGCATATCGACGACGATCGGCCGGTAGCCGTTGGTGATCAGGTCGTTGGCGAATTCGGTTCCGACAAGACCTGCGCCAATGATCAGGACGCGCGCGCCATCTGGCAATTCCTTGCGAAAGCGATCGTAATGTTCGAGCTGGTTCACCGAAATGGCGCGATGCGCGGCATCGCCACCGATCTGCGGTCGAACCGGCTCGGCGCCGGTTGCCAGGATCAGGGAATCGTACTGGATCGGTCCGCCAGTGGTCAAAAGCGCCTTGCCGGCACGGTCGATGGCCTCTGCCTCGCGCCCGATGCGAGCATCGAGCTTGAGATTGGCGATCATCTTTTCGGCCGGGGTCGTGACCAGCGTTTCGCTTGTCTTACCCTTGGCGAGCGCCGTGGATAGGGCGGGCTTGGAATAGAAATGCCCGTCCTCCAGCGTCACCATGACGAGCCGGGCCTCGGGCGAGAGCCTGCGCAATTCGCGCAGGACCCCGAAGCCCGCAAGGCCGCTACCGACGACCACCACAGTAGATGTTGCAGACGTGCCCATGCAATTTACAGGAACACCGCGAAATTGGACATGCCGAGCACCGACTGATCGACGATGATCTCGCGGCGGGCCAGCCTGTATTCGCCGTCCACTTCGCGCCAGACATCGCGGCGTTCGGCGGTGGTATTCTCGTTTTCCGGACTGTCGCCGCGGCTACGTTCGAGAAAGAGATAGCTGACGACTTCATATTCGCCCGGCGTGTCGAGCTCGCCCACGCGGACATTGGTCACGAAACGGCGACAACGCGACGGCGGATCTTCGGCCCATGCGCTTTTCTGCAAACGCCCTGAACGCATCACGAGCGAATCGTAATTCTCGTCGAAATGGAACATCGTGCGCATGACGTCACGGTCGCGGTTCGGACCGGTACGCGTCAGGCGGATCGGCGCCTGATAGATGATGTCCGGCGCAAGCATCGCGATCCAGTCATCGATCCGGCGCTCGTCGAGAGCGGCGGCTTCGTCATACAGCGTCTCTAGGAGCCGGTTATAGATTTCCGAGCCCAGCGGCACGCGCTTCTTGGAAACCAGGCCGCGAAGGATCGTGGTGGAATCGGGGGCGGCGGTCGATTTGGTAATCCAGGTCATGTCTTGATCTCCCCCGCTCAAACCGCGTCCATCAGGTCGTAATAGGCCAGCCACCAGTTCCACTGCGTGTCGTCCTTGGTGAAGCCGGGATAAAGCAAGCCTTCGCCAACCCAGCCTTCGGGCCGTTCGTGGCCGTGAAGGGCCTGATACTTGAGCGTCATGTCCTTGCTGACCGCGCCCCGCGCATTCTTCATGATTACAGGCCAGACGTCGGCATCATCCTGTTCGATCACGCCGGAGGTGCCGGTATTCCAGATCGAGTTCTGCAGCATGTCGCGCTTCATCTGTTCGGGCGCATCCTTCTCCGCGAACAGATAATTCACAAATTCCACCTTGTCCGGACCCTTGGGCACATAGGCATGCAGCGATAGGGCACCAGAAGATCCCCCGTCCGTGCGCGGGGCGAAAATGAAGGCGATCAGGATGTTGGGGAACATGCCGCCGACCTGCGGCGGAATGGTTGCCAGCTGGGCAACCTGATCTTCGGTCAGGTTCTCGAAAAGTTCGGGGATCATGTCCTTGGTGATGCCCGGCGGGGTGAGCAATTCCAGACGCTCGCGCGTGGACTTGCCTTCGAACGGCACGTCCGCGAACATCTTGAAGGTCTTTTCCGCCTCAAGGCAGCGCAGCGAATGGCCCTGCTCGCATGAAACATCGACGCCATACATGCCGGGTGCCTGATCATAGATCGTCTCGGCCGTGCCGCCCATGACTCCGCCTTCCATCAGCGAGCGGTGCAGGGTCAAGGTGTGGAAGCCGTCCGAACCCGATTGCTCGCCGGGAACCTTCCAGTTGCAGGGGAGGGTGAAACGCTGCGGCGGGCCGAGCAGTTCGAGGCCGCGATTGGTGCGGCAGAAAAGCTGGTCCATGTAATATTTGATGTCGCCGAGATACTCGTCGAACGAAGGTCCGTCGACGTTCCAGGTGGCGAAGATCAGCCCGCCGTAGAGATGCACCCTGGCCTTCTTCAGACCCAGCGTTTTCTTGTCGACGTCATTGCCATGCATCTTTTCGCGTTCGACCGGCGCACCGATGAAATCGCCGTTCGGGCGGAAGGCCCAGCCGTGATAGATGCACTGGTGGACGCGCTTGTTGCCTGCTTCGCCAAGACACACGCGCATGCCGCGGTGCGGGCAGACATTCAGGGAAACATGAACGTCCCCGTCCTGTCCGCGGGCCACGATGACGTTGTCTTCGGCCATGTCGCGTACGATGAAATCGCCCGCCTCCGGAATCTCGCTTTCGTGACCGAGCAGCAGCCAAGTCTTGGCGAAAATCTTCTCCATCTCAAGCTTGTAGAGCTCTTCGTCGGTCATAACGCGGAGCGAAACTTCGTTGCTCTCACGCATGATTAGATCGTCAAGCGACGTTCCGTCGCGCAACACGAGTTTGGATTTCTGGAGCATCGCAGCCTTCTCTCCGTAGCAAACATTTTCTGATTGATTCGCGTTATACACATTGAATAATATCTGTTCAATATGTAAAAGGGCGTTAAAGGCAAATCGAGGAGATTGGAGAGGTCGATGTCTGGAAACGGTAAACTCAAGGTCGTGATCAACAAGCCCGCTTGCTGCGGCTATGGCGTCTGCGCGGAAATCTGCCCGGAAGTGTACAAGCTCGACGAACATGGCATCGTCTATGTCGATGACGAGATCGTGCCAGAGGGTCTGGAGGACAAGGCGCGCGAAGGGGCCGATGCCTGCCCGCAATCCGCATTGGCAGTGGTCGACGCCTGAGGAGAACAGGCTGAGGAGGGGGTGCGCGCTTTCTCCTCTGCCCCCTTGATGAATTTCCCTATCGGTTGACAGGGCAGATATGCCTTGGCCTCGGCGACGGTCGCCTTCAGAAAAGGGGGCGAGCGATGCGTACCGAATTGAATCCGCTGTTTTCACCATTCTCGTGTAAGACGTTGCAGGTGCCTAATCGCTTCGTAATGTCGCCGATGACGCGGCAGTTCAGTCCCGGGGGCATTCCGGGTGAGAATGTTGCCGATTATTACGCGCGCCGCGCGGCCAGCGATGTCGGGTTGATCGTAACCGAAGGGATCGGCGTCGATCATCCTTCGGCCATCGGTGAGGGCAGCATGGGCGAAAAGGACATTCCTGTCCTGCATGGCGATGCCGCCCTGCAGGGCTGGCGCAATGTCGTTGACCGGGTGCACAAGGGTGGTGGCCGGATCGTGCCACAATTGTGGCACATGGGCGCCGTGCGCAAGGACGCCAGCCCGCCCCATCCCGAAGCGCGCTCGCTCCATCCGGGAAACATGGATGAAGACGATATCGCCGATGTCGTCGCTGCCTTCGCACGCAGTGCAGCCAATGCCAAGGACGTGGGATTTGACGGGATCGCGCTACATGGTGCGCATGGCTATCTGCTCGACAGCTTCATGTGGGAGCAGATGAACAACCGCGATGACGATTGGGGCGGGGACGTCGCTCGCCGAACGCGTTTTCCTGTCAAGGTTGTCGAGGCGGTCCGCGAAGCCGTCGGCCCCGATATGCCGATCATATTCCGCATATCGCAATGGAAGCTGCAGGATTACGATGCGCAGCTTGCCGATACGCCCGAAGGCCTTGGTGTTATCGTTAAGGCCCTGGCCGAAGCCGGGGTCGATATTTTCGATGTCAGCACGCGGGTATTCTCCCGCCCGGCGTTCGCCGATTCCGACATGGGACTTGCCGGCTGGATACGCCGCCTGTCCGGTCGCCCGACCATGACGGTCGGCGGCATCGGCTTCGACAAGGAACTGGCAGCCAGTTTCACGCAGCAGACCACCGTTCTCGACAATCTGGACGAGGTTGTCCGCCGGTTCGAAGCAGGCGAATTTGATCTGGTGGCGATCGGTCGGGCCTTGCTGATGGACCCGCAATGGGTGGTAAAGGCCAAGGAAGGCGAGGCTTTCAAGCCCTTCGACATCTCGGCCTATGCACGACTGGAGTGAAGCTGCGCGTCAGAACGTTTCCGACGTGGCATAGATGTGCATGCGTGCGGCATTGGCATTGCCCGTCTGCTCGCACATGAAGCGGATTGCGCGGGCAATATCCCCGGCCTGCATTGCCGGTAGAAATTCGTCCCAGCCGGGCTGGCCCCTGGACTTCATGTCTTCGAAGATCTCGGTCGAAGTCGTGCCTGGCGAGACCAGCCCGACCCGGACACCGGAACCGGCAAGCTCGACCCGCAGCACCTCGGTAAAGCGCTCCAGCGCCAGTTTCAGCCCCCCGTATATGCCGGTACCGGCTGCGGCGATGCCGGCGCCAATGCTTGACACGTTCACGATCTGGCCAACTCCCTGCGCCTTCATATGCCGGGCGAACAATATGCTGGCGCGGACGACGGCCGAATAGTTCACCGCGATCATCCGGTCGAGTTCGTCCAGATCGAAATCATCGTGGTGACTGGTGCGCAGGATCCCCGCATTGTTCACAAGGATGTCGACCTTGCCAAACGCTGCCAGCGCATGGTCCAGCAACGCGCTCGCGGACGACGGATCGGACAGGTTGAGCGCCATGAATTGCGCAGCATCCCCGATTTCCTGCTGCAACGTTTCAAGCCGGTCCTGCCGCCGCGCCACCAGCAGAACCCGCGCTCCAGCCGATGCGAGAATATGAGCCGTCGCGGCCCCAATTCCCGCAGAGGCACCTGTCACTACAGCGACTTTTCCATCCAGCATTATGCCTGATCCCTCTCCGATCCGATGATTAACGCCGTGAAAGTGCGCCGCGCAATCTTCCAGCCATCGCTCGTCCGGACAATGAAGTCATCGTATGAGCCGATCCCGCGATGCATCGGACCCTGCTTGTTTTCCGGGCTCAGCAGCGCATCGACATAGCTGGTTGCATTGGCACCGGCTTGGGCATTGGTCAGCTTGATATTGCTGATCCGGTGCAGCGTCGGGCCCAGCCGCGCATGGGCTTCCCGCATGTAATCGGTAAAGTCGGCGATATTCTGCCAGCTGCCAAAGTCTCCGTAATCGGCTTGGCAATCGGCGATGAAGCAACTGCGGAACAAGTCCCAGTCCCGCAAGTCTATGGCGCTTGCATAGGCGATCAGTACGGCACTGATCGAGCGTTCGTCCTGGGCGCTGAGCCCGGTATCGATCCCGCAATTGATGTTCATGTTTTCTGCCTCTCCCCCAATTTCACAGCCACGACCGGATCACACGATGTTCCGGTCCCAATATTCCGTCCGTGGCGGGCTGGTCAGCATGGCTGCCATTTGGTCCATCACGCCGCTTTTGGTCCGAAATGCGACATAGGCTTCATGGTCGGCCCGCGACGCCCATTCCTCGATAAAGATGACGCGATTGGGATCGTCGGCATTGTGGCGAATGCTGATATCGACAAAGCCCGGAAACTCCCTCGTATCCTTCAGAGCTTCGGGGATTTGCTCGCAGAAATCGTCGACAAGTTCGGGCTTCAAGGCCAATTCCAGTGTCACGATGACTGTATCTTGCATGGCGCTTTCTCCGTTCGATCGCGTTATCGGCCAATCGGATAGAAAATCGATTTTTCGTGCTGATATTCGCGCAGCCATCCGGGACCATATTCGCGCCCGATGCCGGACCGCTTGTATCCGCCGATGGGGGCGTCGCTCATCGTGCCCGTCCCGCCATTCAGCGACACGCTGCCGGCCCTGATCTGCAAGGCCATCTCGTATCCCTTTGCGGCATCGGCCGTTTCGACCGCGCCATTCAGGCCATAGCGGGACTCGTTGGCGATGCGGATGGCCTCCTCGTCCGTGGAGAAGCCGATGATGCAGCCGACCGGTCCGAAAATCTCTTCCTGCGCGATGGCCATGTCGTTGGTCACGTCGTCGAATAGGGTAACCTCGGTAAAATATCCCTTGTCGAGACCGTCAGGACGGCCTCCGCCACACACAAGCGTCGCGCCGGCGGACTGTCCCAGCCCGATGAAATGCTCCACCTTGCTGCGTTGGCTTTCGCGGATCAGCGGGCCCATGCGGATCGAAGGGTCGGCCGGATTACCGATGCTGATCTGCGCGGCGACGGCAGCCGCGGTGGCGGCAAAAGCAGGTCGCAGGCTTTCGTGGACGAGGAAACGCGTGGGAATGGCGCAGCCCTGGCCGGCGTTGATGGAAATAAGGGTTGCGGCCATGGCGGCGGCGCGCTCGACATCGGCGTCCTCGCGCACGATCAGCGCCGATTTGCCGCCCAGTTCCAGATGGATCTTCTTCAGCGTGGGCGCGGCCTGCCCCATGATCTGGGCGCCCACTCCTTCCGATCCAGTGAAGGTCACCATATCGATCCGCTCGTCAGTGCAAAGCAACCGGCCTTCTTCGATCCCGCCGGTCACGATGTTGACCACGCCGGGCGGCAGGCCGATCTCGTCCGCCACCTCGCCGAAGAGCAACGCCGAAAAAGGCGTGAACGGCGACGGTTTCAGCACCAGCGCGCAACCGGCGAGCAGGGCTGGGCCGATTTTCGCAAGGTTGAGCAGGAACGGAAAATTATAGCCGGTTATAGCGGAAACGACGCCGATCGGCTCGCAAACCACCGTTGTTCCGCCGATCGAGCGTGGACCATCCGGGACGAAAGGATTGGGTGTGATATCTATGGGCAGCCGTTCGGGACGGTCGCGCCGTGCATGGCCGATCGCAGCTTCTAGCAGGCGCAACGGATTGTCGACCTGCATCAGCTGGGTCACACCTGCCGCGCAGCCGACTTCGGCCACGATCAGCTCGGCGATGCGGCCCTGTCTTGCCCGCAGCGCCCGCGCCATCTTCTCGATCATGTCGGCGCGCTCGGCCATCGACATCTTGGGCCACGGGCCGTGGTCGAAAGCTTCGCGGGCGGCAGCAATGGCCAGTTCGACCTGTTGTGGCGAAGCGACGGGCGCATGGGCGAGGATTTCTTCGGTGGCGGGATTGATCACAGGCTCGGTTCCGGCCTCTGGCGCGTGCCAGCCGCCATCGATGTAGAGCTTCGAAATATCGGTAAAGGCGGTGCTCATCGGTTTGTGTCCCTGCCGAGAATCATGTCCGCGGCGTTCATGGCGATGGCCATCGCCGGTGCATTGGTATTGCCCGAGACCAGCGTGGGCATGATGGAGGTGTCGCAAACGCGCAGACCGGTCACGCCGCGCACGCGCAATTGCGGATCGAGCACGCTCCCTGCTTCGGCGCCCATCGCCGCCGTGCCGGCGATATGGAAGGACGTCCCGCCAAGCTGGAGCAGGTTTGCCAGGATGTCCTCGTCCGAATGGACCTGCGCCGCAGGTCCGACCTCCTCGACGATCCATGGCGAAAGCGCGTGCTGGCCCCCGAAACGGCGTATCCATTTGAACAGGGCCAGCGCCCTGTCGCGGTCCAGCTGTTTGCTGAAATGATTGGCATCGATTTGCGGCGGGGCAGCGGGGTCGGCCGACCGGATATGCGTCGATCCGCGGCTCTCGGGCCGGGTGAAATAGCCCAGCAGGCGCATGCCGGGAAAATCGTCCAGCACGACCCTGCCGCGCGCATCCTGCTTCATGGTGACCATCATCGAACCAATCTGCGCATCGGGACGGTCGAGGTCCGGCGCAGTCTTGATGAACCCGCCGACCTCATGCGCGGCGTCGGTCATCGCTCCCCGGCGCAGCAACAGATATTGCATGACCGAGGATATCAGACCGATTCCGCTCAGCTTCTGGTTGGAACTGTGGCCGCGGATGCGCCAGTCGATCGCGACATAGCGATGCTCGCGCAGGTTTTCCCCCACAAGGGGGCTATGCGCCGTGACCGTGATGCCCAGAGACTTCAGCCGCTGCGCATCGCCGATGCCGGAAAGCTCCAGCAAACGGGGCGATTCGACCGCTCCGGCGGAGAGGATGATTTCACCCTCGCAGCCGATGGTCCTGCCTTCGACCACGATGCCCACGGCGCGGGTGCCTTCGAAGGCGATCCTTTCGGCGGATTTGCCGGTCAGGACATAAAGGTTGGGCCGTTTGCGGGCCGGGTCGAGAAAAGCCCGCGCGGCAGAGAAGCGCTCTCCCTTCCACGTGGTGGTGGCCTGATATCCCATGCCCTCGTCCGCGACGACATCGACCGCGTTCACATCGCTGACGGTCGGAACGCCCATTTCGGCGCCCGCGCGCAATATCGCATCGGTAACCGGATTGCCATGCCTTGCCACCGAAATGCGCAATGGTCCGCCCGTGCCGCGCCACGCGGCCGCGCCCAGCGCGTGATCCTCCAGCGCGACGAAATGCGGGCCCATGCGGTCCCAGCCCCACCCGTCGCAACCGGCCCTTTTCCAGTCATCATAATCCTGCGGTGCGCCGCGCATGTAGACCATGCCGTTTACCGAACTGGAACCACCAATACCGCGGCCCTTCAGCCATGTTTCCTCGGGCTGGTTGCCAGCCGGGGTGACGCCATAGGCAAAGACGTGCGGATTGGCCGGATCGAGCAGCTTGCCCACACCGCGCGGCATGCGGATCAGCGGGCTGTTGTCATCGGGGCCGCATTCGATAAGCAGCACCCTGTTGGCTGGGTTCGCGCTCAGCCTGTTGGCAAGGACGCAGCCCGACGAGCCGGCACCGACCACGATGTAATCGAATGACATCCCGTCCATCATGGCAAGCGTGCGATCCATTTTCTCTCCCGTCGATCAGGGATGTGTCGCGCTTGGGTGCCAGCCTCTGTCCTACCCGCTGACAGGTTGGTGCTTTTTTTGCGCTCCTAAGCTGGCGTGAAACCAGAAAAGACAAAGAGAGGAACGCGCAGATGGGTGATCCGACGCCGCAGCAATTGATCGACGAAGCGGGGCTGGACCAGGAAATGGCCGCCGGTGTCATGCCCGGCCTTTCCGCCGCGCTGGCCGCTCTTGGGGAAGAGGGCGGTCTTTCCGAGTCCGGTCATCAGCGAGCCCTTGCGCAGTTTCGCGACAATCTGGCGCGCCTTTCCGCCATTGCGGCTGACCGCAGGGCGCATCCGGAGATCGCCGATGTCGAGATTGTGCGCCCAGTCTTCATTCTGGGCCTTCCGCGCTGCGGAACGTCGATCCTTCACGCGCTGATCGGGGCGGACCCGCAGATCCGCACCCCGCTGCAATGGGAGGTTGCCGCGCCATCGCCGCCGCCCGATGCCGCGACCTTCGATACCGATCCGCGCGCGGACGGGTTCGACGCCTATGTGCAGGAGAATTTCACCGGCGCCTGGGCCGATGTGCTGAAGGCGCATCCGATCGGATCGCGCATACCGCAGGAATGCGGCATGATCCTTGAGACTGCGTTTCAGGGGATCAACCCGACGATGCTGTTCCGCTTGCCGTCCTATTACGACTGGTATCGCAAGACGGATACGCGGTTCGGCTATGGCGTGCACAAGATGTGGCTGCAGCATCTGGCATGGAAGAATCCGCGCAAGCGCTGGGTGCTGAAGGTGCAGGAACATGCGCACCACCTTGCCGAATTGCTTGCTGTTTATCCCGACGCGGTGCTGGTGCAGCCGCATCGTGATCCGGTTACGGTCATGGCGTCGATCTCTCGCCTGATCGAAGTGATCCGCTGCGTGTCTTTCGACCGGATCGACCGTGACGAACTGGGGCAGGAATTGCTGCACCTGTGGCACGACGGGCAGGCTGCAGCGCTTGCATGGCGCAAGGCCAATCCGCAGGTAAAGGTGCTCGACCTTGCCTTTCGCGACCTCATCGCGGACCCGGTCGAGGCGGTACGCAAGATCTATGGCCATGCCGATATCGATTTCACGGGCGAGAGCGAGGAAGCGGTATCGCGCTGGTGGCGTGAGCATCCTGCGGACAAGCACGGGCAGCACCGCTACGAGTTGGCGGACTATGGCCTGACGCGCGAGCAGGTCGAGGGTGTTTATGCCGATTACATTTCTGCCTACAGGCCATATCTGTGAGCCGCTGGGCCGATTATCTGGCGCAGCTTTCCTCGGCAGAGGACGTGCTTGCCATGCTTCCGGACGACGCCGGTCCGGCTGATGTCGCCGAAGCGGAGCGCATGCTTTTCATGGCGCTCGCTTCGGGTTGGCTGACCGCCTTTGCGGATCGCGACAACCCCGATTTCGTTCCGGCGGTCGGCACCCATTTCAACCTTGTCGGCACCAATCCCGATTTCATTTACGCGGCGGCCTCCATCGATGGCGATGGCAGCTACCTGCTAACGGGCGAGCGCGGTGAAAGCCTTTTCGTGCAGATGGATATCACGGCAGGCGGCCTAGGCGTGATGGATGCGTTGGGGCCATCGCTGGGGACGGTCGATTTCGACGATCTTGCGGTGGATGGGGAAGGGCGCTTTTCCCTGATGTTGAGCCATGAACGGCCTGCGGGCTGGAGCGGCGACTGGCGTCATCTCGATCCCTCGGCTCGATCGCTCTCCCTCCGTCAGGCCAGCTATGACTGGGGTGCGGAAAGGGAAGCGCGAATTGCCATTGAACGGACCGACATCGCCCATTCTCCCCGTCGGTGGACGCAAAGGGAAATCGGCGAGCGGCTGATGGCGCTATGCGGGTATCCCAAGCGGATCGGGACCATGTCCCTTGGCTTTATTGCTGCGCAACAACAAAAGGGTTTGTGGAACGCGGTCGAACATGACGACTGGGCGGGACGCGGCGGCGTTGAGGGGCAGCATTATTACCAGGGCCTGTTCCGGCTAGAACCTGGTAGCGCCCTGTTGCTGGAAAGCGCATTGCCCGATGCGGTGCGCTACTGGAACGTGCAATTGAACGACATGCGCTGGAACACGATCGATTGGATGAACCGTCAGTCGAGCCTGAATGGCGGGCAGGCGAGTATCGATGCCGATGGCAGGTTTCGCGCAGTGATCGCCTTGGATGATCCGGGCATCGCCAACTGGCTGGACCCGGGCGGTTATTCGGAAGGCTCGATCATGCTGCGCTGGAGCGGGGCGAGCAGTGGGCCGGAGCCGAGCCTGACCGTCGTTCCCCTCGACAAGCTTGATGCGCGGCTGCCTCCGGAGACGATACGGATTTCGCCAGCGGAAAGGCAAGAGGCCCTGCGCGCGCGCCGCCGTTCCGTGCAGATGCGCCGCCGTTGGTAGCAGAGCGCCGTCAGGCCGAGCCGAGCTTCTCCGCGCCGCCCGTCAGCACATCGTCGCCCATGCGCGCACGGGCCTGTTCCTCGTCCGCAAGGCCTTGGGCGGTGGGGTGCTGGACATCGTCCTTCGTCAACCTGCCGGTCAGCCTGTCCCAATGCGTGACCAGCAGGTCGTCGCGTTCGACGAGGTCTGACAGCGCAAGTTCCGGCGCGTCTTTCCAACCCTGCCAGCTGTCGGAGGAATTGACCTTGTAGATGCCGACATAACTATATCGCGGCGTGGTGGGGATCATCTGTCCATGGCTGCGAAACGCCAGCAGGGCTGCGCTGTGAACGCCCGGACGGCGCACGGCGGCAGGCAGATAGCTGTCGGCATACCATTCGCGCAATTCGGCGTCCTTGCCCGGTGCGGCATTGAACTGTTCGAACACGACGCCGCCCGAATGTTCGATTTCGGGGTCGTTGTTCCGGAATGCCAGCGGATAATAGTGATAATCCTCAAGCACGCTGTCATCGATGGCGGTGGTGACCATCATGCGGCTGGTCAGCGCATTCTCCCAATGCTCGCGCGAGAAACGTTCGGGATCGAATACATCGTAAAGGGCGAAATACTGCCAGTCATATTCCGGCGGGATGTCCATCGGCTGATGCGGACTGCGGCTGAAACGCTGCGCGGTGACAGAGCCGCGGAATCGCAGTGCATCGCGGATGTGGATGTTGGTGTACCAGTCGTCGAGGTCAGCCTCGCGCCCCGGACGCGCCTTGGTCAGTACGACGAGGACCGCTTCGATCATGCCTGCTATCCGCCAACGCGGGTAAAGGGCATGTGCGGCGCGCCCATCGTTTCGCGATAGGAGATCGGCTGCTTCCCGTCGAGATCGCTGACTCCGTAACGCGCGCCCATTTCGGCCCCGATCAGCGCCTGCCCGGTGAAGGACATTATCCTGGGGTCGGCGTACAGGGCTTGCAGTACGCGCGCGGCGAATTCGGGCGTCTCCCATTGGGGAAGGCTTTCGCGCATGTCGGGGGGCAGCATGTCGGCAGGCATGGCTTTCACCGCATCGGTCAGGATGAAGCCCGGCCAATAGGAAATCGCGGCCACGCCGTGCGGGGCAAGGTCGACCGCCATGTCGGCCATCATCTTGTCGGTTCCGGCCTTGGCCGCGCCATAGGCGGCCCCGTGGAAATAGGACACCGCGCCATAAAACGAAATGCTCGCGATCAGGCCCTTGCCCGCCTTGGCCATCATCGGTGCCGCATGCCACGAGGATACATAGTTGGAGCGAAGACCGACATCGATCATGTCGACAAGGTGCAAAGGCTTTTCCCAGAACGGACCGGGCGCGATCAGGTCCATCGCATGCACCGCCGCGGCATTGTTGACCAATATGTCGATCCGGCCTGCTTCATCCTTGATCCGGGCGAAGGCACTGGCGACCGATGCGTCGTCGGCATGGTCGCATGCGATGGCAATCGGCTTGCCGCCGCGGTCCGCGATTTCGCCGGACACCGCCGCCAGATCCGCCTCGTTCCGGCCCGTCACCACCACGGTAGCGCCATCGGCTCCGAACTCGCGGGCGATACCCCGGCCAAGGCCCCTTGTTGCTCCGGTAACGACTGCGACAATGCTCATTTTTTCTCCCCCTGTACCCGAGTGCCCTGCGGCAACGCATAGGCAATCAGCTCGTTGCTATATCCCGACAATATGCCGCCATGTCCGCCGGCGGCGATCACAACGAATTGCCGACCGGACCGGTCGGACCAGTAGGTCATGGGCGTGGCATTGCCGCCCGCCGGTAGTCGTCCATGCCAAAGCTCCTTGCCCGACCGAAGTTCATAGGCGCGGATCATGTGTTCCTGCGTGGCACCGATGAAGGCCAGTCCGCTGCCCGTGACCACGCCGCCGCCGATATTGGGCACGCCCATCGGGATCGGTATGCCAAGCGGCATCATCAGCGGGCCGCTATCGCGCGCCGTGCCGAACGGCTTTTGCCAAAGCAGCTTGCCCGAAACGAGGTCGACAGCGCTGACGAGCCCGTAGGGCGGCTCTGTACAGGGCGCGACGAGCAGGGACAGGAACGGCGCAACCGAGGCTGCATAGGGTGTCCCCGTTTGTGCCACGGGCCCTGCAACGTTTTCGTAACTTGGGACCGCAACGGGCTTCAGGCCGATCCTGTCGGCTTCTTCGCGCGGTATCAGGCGGTTGTAGTTCAGGACATGCGACGAATTCACGAATGCGATGCCCTGCACCGGATCGACAGCGATGCTGCCCCAGTTGTTGCCGCCCAGAGAGCCCGGCCAGATGATCGACGCGCGGTCGGTCTCGATCGGAGTCATGTGCCCGTCGAAACGCGCCTGCCGGAACTTCAGGCGACACCATGCCTGATCTACCAGCGCCATGCCCCACATGCTGCGCTCGCTTGGCCGCGGCCCTTCGAAACTGGGCAGGCCGACCGAGAACGGCTGCGTGGGCGACGCGCGGTCGCCATCTGCCTTCGAAGGCGTCACCGGCAATTCGGCAACCTCGGCGATGGGCTCTCCCGTGCGGCGGTCTAGCATGAACAGCTCGCCCCGCTTCGTCGGCTGCAGCAGGGCAGGGCGGCCGTCGGGCAGATCGAACAGGACAGGCTGCGATCCGACATCGTAGTCCCAGATATCGTGATGGGCCGTCTGGAAATGCCAGCGCGGCCGGCCGGTTTCAGCATCCAGCGCAACTACGCTGGTCGAGTATCTCTCCATTTCCGGCGTGCGGTGCAGCCCCGTATAATCCGGGGTGGCATTGCCCATCGGTACATAGACCATGCCCAGCTCTTCATCGGCGCTCATCACGCTCCAGCTGTTGGGCGTACCTGGGGTATAGGTCTCGCCCGGCGCAGGCTCGCCCATCCGGTCGGGGGCGCCCATGTCCCATGCCCATGCCAGCTTTCCGGTGATGGCATCATAGGCGCGGATCACGCCTGAAGGCTCGCCGACCATCTGGCCGTCGGTGACCCAACCGCCGATCACCAGCTTCCCCGAAACGAGCGTGGGCGGTGAGGAAACGTGGTAATAGCCCGTCGGGGCCTTGCTCATGCCGCGTAGCAGATCGACTTCACCTTCTTTGCCAAAATCGGTGCAGGGCTGCCCTGTCTGCGGGTCGAGGGCGATCAGGCGGCTGTCGATAGTCGCGGTGTAGATCCGCGCGGCACAGCTTTCGCCGGCTGCCGCATCGGGCGCCGCGAAGTAAGTGACGCCCCTGCATGTCTGGCCGAAAACCCCGGTCGCGTCGGCATGGGCTTCAAAGCGCCAGATCTGCTTACCGCTTTCGGGATCGAGGGCGATGACGTCATTATAGCCGGTGCAGACATACAGCCGGTCGTCAACCATCAGCGGGGTTGCCTGAAAAGGCGCGGGCTGACCGTTCGGTTCTCGCCCGGTCGAATAGCGCCACACCTCTTGCAGCGCACCGACATTGGCAGGGGTGATCTGGTCAAGGGGCGAAAAGCGGCGTCCTGCCTGCAGATTCCCGTAATGATGCCATTCGCCGTCGCGCGCAGATGCGGGCGCTCCGGCCAGACCGGCAAGATCGGTGCCGCCGGTGATACGGTCGTTCCAGAAAGTCCACGAAAGCCCCGCAAGCAGACCCAGAAGCGCCACGCCCAACATTCCGCCGCTGATCCGCGTGACGGGGACGACGCCCAGCGATCGCCGCACCCATGGGGTAAGCAGCCAGATGCCGATGACCGTAAGCAAGCCCATCCGGCCCAGCAGTGGCCAGAAGGCGAAGCCCGCTTCCCAAACCGACCATGCCAGCGAAAGGGTCCATATGGCGGCATAGACATAAAGCGCTCTTGCCGATTGACGCCAAAGCAATCCGGCGACGGCAATGAATGCCAGACCGCCAGCCACATAATATGGCGAACCGCCCGCCAGCAGAAGTTGTGCGCCGATCCAGATCAGACTGATGCCCAGAAGCAGCACCAGTATTGCCAGCAAACGATTTAACCAGGTCACTTCGTTGCAATCTCACTTTTATGCGGATCAGGGCACAAGTGCACTGGGGCCACCGAACGCCATGCGTGCGATCACGGCGGGGGCGATATTGATCGCTAGGAAAGTCACCTGAAAAAGCAATACCATGCCCCACAGCCGAGCCCATTCCCGGCCGAGGCCGGCGGGCTTGGTCGCTGCGCCAAGGCGAACCTCATGCGCCATGAATCCTTGTGGATCGCGATCGGCAAGCATCCCGACGAACCAGCCAGCCCACAGACCGATGAGCAGGGGGAAAACGAGCGGCAACCGTCCCTGTTCGCTTTCCAGCGCTGGTCCCACCACCGAATCATAGGTCCACCAGCCGTTGGCGACTGAACTGCCCTCGACATAGATCTGATAGGCAAGGAAGAGCGGAAACGCGGTCATGAACGATAGCGCATAGGCCGATCGAGCAGGGAATTTGCGCTTGAGGAACAGCACCAGCGAGGTCAGCAAGGGAATCGAGACGGCAAACCACCATCCCCAGCTGAACGGCATGAACAGCGGCTTCACCGGCGTCGTATAGGCCATCTCGCCCCAGAATGGCAGGCGCGCGAATTGGGGGTTCCATGCGACATAGGCGCCCCAGTCACCGAAAAATTCCTGCCAGAAACCGCTTGAGGCTGCGATCAGCATCAGACCGAAAAGCGGGATGCGGCGGTTCTTCACCGCAAGCGCCGCGGCCGCCAGAAGCAGCGCACTCCACAGATAGATGCTGCCGATTTCCATCACCCATGGATTGACGGGGTCGCCCATCGTCTGGGCGGCGAGCGCCTCAGGACTCATCGCGCCATTGCCTTGATGTGTTCGGGAAGGTTGTGGTTGTAGCATTTCTTTTCGTAGAGGCCGGAAATGCGCCAGCCGTTCTGGGTGCGGCGGAACTGGTGGATGTACCACAGGCCGAAGAAGATTGTCTGGGGCTGCCCATCATCGCCGGGAACGACCATCGGGTTTGTGCAGACCGACCGCGTTTCGCAGCGATCACCGTCAAAGCTGTATTGCGTGGTCGAAACCGCATGCTGCGACATCGGCACGGGCCCAAGACTGGCTGCGAGGAACGACTTGATATCGGCCAGCGAACCTTTGACGCCGACCATTTCGCTATAGTCGATTACGGCATCATCGGTGAAATAGCCGTCAAGGGCATCGAAGTCCTTGTTGTCCACGGCATAGCAATATCCCACCATCAGGTCCTGAATCTCGAACCTGTCCGACATTTCTTCGATCGAAAGCACGGCAGTCTCCCTTCTGTCCGCTTATGCCACATGAATGTGCGGGTAATCGCCGGTCTGTTCCTGCCGATTGGTAGGTTGCAGACCGCAGCATGGAATTGAAAAGGGCCGCGATCGACGGCCGTATCCCTCTTCGGGCCTGGTCAGACGTATCCCTACGCTGCAAGATCGCAGCTCGACATAATGGAGAGTTTTTATGGCTGGACGGATCCCGCCCTTCACACTGGATGATTTCAAGCTTTCGCCCGAAAAGCGTGCCGAGATTTGCGAAGGCCTGACCGAACGTCAAACGTTCATGGTCAACCAGTGGATGAACCTGCACGACAAGCTGAACGTAGGCGACTGGTCCGGATTCGACGAGTTCATGGACAAGGACAAGATGACCTACGACAATCCGAACCGGCCCGATCTGGGGACGTTCGAAGAGTGGAACAGCTCGCCCCGCGCGCTTTTCACTACGTTCCCGCCGTCGGTCTACCGCACGCTCAAAGCATGGGGCCGTGGCGACGACGAGATCTGCGTCCTGTGCCACCACCACGGCAAGCACACGGGCGGCCCCTACATGGGTGTTCAGCCGACGGGCAATCAGCTCGACGTGCTCTGGTTCAGCTGGATCAAGTTCGACGGCGACAAGATCGTGCACATCTATTCCATCTCGGACGTGCTTTCGATGCTGATCGACCTTGAAGTGATCGAGGCTCCGCAGCCGGTCGATCCCTACAAGTAAGGCAGCGCCAGTCATGACGCGAAAGGGGGGCAATTCTGCCCCCCTTTTTCGCGTCATAGCGCGACCGGCCGCGTCGCTGGGTTAGAGGCTGAAACCGCCATCCACGATGATCGTCTGGCCAGTAATATACGACGCCCGGTCCGAGGCGAGGAAGCGAACCGCTTCAGCCACGTCCTCACCGTTGCCAAAGCGGCGCAGGGCGATCGTCTTCTTCTGCTGTTCCCAGATTTCAGGCGTGTAGAGCCTCTTGACGAATTCTGCGCCAAGGCCGGCGTCGATGATTCCGGGCGCCACCATATTGGCGCGGATACCAAACTTGCCTTCTTCCTTGGCGATTGCGCGGCCCAGCGCTTCCATGCCTGCCTTGGGAACCGAAGATAGCGCATCGCCGGGCGGGAAGGTGTAGTTTGCGACCGACACAACGATCACGAAATTACCGCTTCCTTGCTGGCGGAACACGGGCAGTGCTGCTGCAACGACGCGCATCAGGCCGAGCAATTCGGTCTCGATCACCTCGCGCCACTGGGGTTCCTCAATCCGGCTGACGAAAGGCTGTTCGATGGCGACACCCGATGCAAATACCACCGCATCGATCCGCCCAAAATGATCACTCGCCGCCGCGATAGCCGAACTCACGGACACAGGCTCGGTCAGGTCGCACGGCACCGGCCAGCCCTCGCAGAATTCCGGCAATTGAGTGGCAAGCTCTTCAGCGGCCGATTTGTTCGAGCGATAGGAAAGCGCAATCCCATCAAAATCCTGCGCAAGTGCGTGCGCGCAGGCCCGGCCGAGGCCACCGGTCGCGCCGATGACGAATGCTGTCCTCCCGCTCATCCGGCGGCATCCGCAGAAACGCGAGCCAGCTGATCGAGCAGTTTTGCTGCGAATTCGTCATTGCGGTCGGCGGTGAACATGTGGCCCACGCCTTTCGCGATCAGCACTTCAAGCTGGGGAGCAAGCTTCTGGAAACGCGCTGTATTATCGTCATGAACCAAGTGGCTTAGTTCCGCACGGACCATGACGACAGGCGAAGAAACGCGTGCCGCCGCTGCGAGTACCGCCTCGTTCTCACTGGCGGGGTGGAGGAATTCGTCCTTGCCGGTCGCAGGGTCCCAGTGCCAGTGCCATCGCCCGGCAGGATCCTGCCTCATGGAACGGCCAAGGCGCGATGCATCGTCGATGCGGGGTTGCTCCAGATGGAGGGCCAGTGCGTCTGCAGCCGCATCGAGACTTGGATAGCCATCCGCTCCCTCGGCAAAGAATCGGCGGATTCCGTCAATCGCGTGATTGGGCATGTCCGGCGCGACATCGGCCAGCATGATCAGCCGCACTTTTTCGGGATGGCGCGATCCGGCGATCAGCGAGGCCTGCCCTCCACGAGACGCGCCGACGAGCACTACGTGATGGTCGAACTGATCGAGCAGGCTTCCGACATCTCGGGCAAATGCGTCGACATGATAATCGCCATCCGCCGCCCAGTCGCTTTCGCCATGGCCGCGCAGGTCGAACGCAATACCGTAATAGCCCGCCTCGCCAACCTTGCGGGCAGAGCCCCGCCATGAGCTGCGGCTTTGGCCTCCGCCATGGAAAAAGAGGACGGGCGGAGCCTGCGGGTCGCCAAAGGCTTCACCCGCAAGCTCCAGGCCGTCCCCCTGATATCTGACTTTCGTGCCGTACAACTTAGGCGGATACAGGCACTGTTTCGGCGTGGCTCGGGTGTTCACCCGGTCCCTTGTAGGTGAACTTGCCGGGCGCATGGTGCCATTTGCCGTCATCGCGGCTTTCATACGGGGATGCCACTTCGATCAGGCAGCCATGGGTGCTCTTGGGGCCCACCCAGCTCCACTTCTGCCAGGTCATGTCGGGATCGTTGAACGTTTCGCCGTCTCCGGGAAGATGCAGGCCTTCGGCCTTCATTTTTTCCATGGCGGCGGGGACATCATCGGTGCTGAAGCACAGATGGTGGACATGCTCACCAACCTTGTCGAGCCGCTTGCCGAGCGGAGTTCCGGGTGCGGGCTGGATGAACTGGATCTCGGTCGAATATTCATTGACGAAGGTGGCCCATTTCATGCCGGCATCGTCGCCGCTCGAAAATTCGTCATATTTCACGATCGGCTTTTCAAGCGATTGCGGATCGAGCACGCGAAGGATTTTCGTCCAGTCCTCGATCGCCTGATCGAGGTCGCGGACGACCATGCATACATGGGCAAAGGGACCGCTGGGCATTGTTGTTCTCCTTGAATTAGATCAAAATCGTGGCGGTGCCGGCGTTGACAGTGCCGCGCCCGTCCACATCGAGCTTGAGATCGCAGGTGACGCGATTGCCTTCGACAGAGGTTACCTCGCCCGAAGCAATGACGCGGTCGCCTTCGTAGACGTTGTCGAGAAAACGCGAATCCATCGTCTCGATCCGGCAACCGGGAAAGGCCGTCATCAGCATGTTCATCATATAGGCAACGTTGATCGGACCCTGATTGATCCGCTTGTTACCAAGCCCTTTGGCCTTCACGACCTCTACATCGAGGTGGATCGGGTTGGGGTCGGCAAGAAATACCGACCAGTCGCGCATGGCGTCAGGGCTGACCGTTTCGATCACGAAGGGAGGAAGCGTGTATCCCGCCTTGATGTCTGCTGAAACGCTCATGCGGCAAGCTCCTTGCGCGGCAGGACCCAGACATTGTCCGTTTCCAGGACGGCATCGCCGCCTGCAGCCGGATGCAGGCGAAGGCGATAGGTGAGGACGTCCATCACGCCCAGCTTGCGGCTCTTCTTGCGCACGAGGCTGAGGATTTCGCCGGTAACCCGATAATCCTGCCCGACCATAAGCTGTCCTGCAAAGCGAACACCGGACGAACCCATCATCGGGCCGTCTTCCACGTCGAATTCGCAAGTCTCGCACACGCCGCCCACGGTCTTGCCCATGGCGACCTGCGTGGCGATGTAGTAATAGATCGGATGCGCACTGCCGTCAGTCGCGGGCTGCACGCCCGTCGACCGGCATAGCGCCGCATTCTCGTCCGCGGCGATCGAGAATATCGCAGTTCCATCCAGCGAAGTGCCAGCGACATCGGGGGCAGGGGGAAATTCTTCCATTTGCTCCATCCTCAGAACGACCGGGGAAGGCCGAGATTCTCGGCGATCGAATTGCGCACCATCTCGTTCGAAATGGGCGTCATGCGCAGGATGCGGTGGTCGCGCCAGTAACGCTGCATGTCGGTTTCGGCCGAATAGCCCATGCCGCCCATGATCTGGATACCCATGTCGGCGGCCTTTACCGCGTTTTCCGTGGCGACCATCTTCAGCATGTTCGCTTCATTGCCGCACGGCATGCCGTTGGATTGCATCCATGCGACATTATACAGCAACAATTCGGTCAGCTTTTGCGATGTAGCTATATCCGCGACATAATGCTGCAGGATCTGGAAGCGACCGATCACGCCGCCAAAGGCCTTACGTTGCATCATGTAATCCAGCGCATCTTCCAGCACGCCGTCGATCGCGCCGAGACATTGTGCGCCTACCATGATGCGCTCATTGTTAAGGCTGGGCAGCATCGCGCTCCATGCCTTCCCGGGTTCGCCCAGAACGTCCTCATCCGGAACGAAAACGTCCTCGTAATGAACCTCGCAACTGCCCATTGCACGCATACCTAGCTTGGGCAGGAGGCTTGCCGTGATCCCCGGCGACTTTGCGTCGACGAACAGAGCGATCAGGCCGTGATGTTTTTTTTCTGCGTTGCGGTCACTCCGGGCAAGTACAAGCAAGCGATCGGCGACCTTCGCAGCCGTAGTCCACATTTTCGCACCGTTGAGTTTCCAACCGCCATCGACCTTATCGGCAAAAGTCTTCATCGCGCCCAGCACGTCGGTTCCGCCATCGGGTTCGGTCATCGAGATCGACACGCGTAGATTGCCGGCCGCCATTTCTGGCAACCAACGCTGCTTCTGCTCTTCATTTCCGGCAATCGCGATCGAATGGGCACCCCCAAACGAAGTGAGACCCCAGACCCATAACAGGCCTCCGGCAGTACGAGACATTTCGCGGGCGAAGATCATCTGCATCACAACATCGCCACCAAGGCCGCCGTATTCCTCGGGAATGCCGACGCCAAAGAATCCTTCTGCTTTCAACTTTTCCCAGATCTCGAAGGGATAGTTCTGCTCATCTGCCTCAAGCTTGCGCATGAGATCTTTGGGCAACTCCGCATCGACCCAACGTCTTACGACATCGCGAAACGCGACTTGCTCTTCGGTGAGATTGAAATCCATGCTTACCTCGTGCTTCGCATCGCCACGACTGAAACCTATCGAACGGAGGGTTAGATCGACAGTCCGCCCTCGACAGGCAGAACGGAACCGGTAACGTAGGAGCCTGCGGGGGAGGCCAGATAAATCGCCGCACCTGCCATGTCTTCCGCCAAGCCGGTTCGACCGCGCGGCACCATGGATTCTACCATCTTGCGCATTGCATTATCTTTGATCACGGTCATGTCGCTTTCGAAGAACCCCGGCGCGATGGCATTCACGGTGATATTGTCCGAGGCAAGGTTCTTGGCGAGCGACTTGGTCAGCCAGTGGATCGCGCCCTTCGATGCCTGATAGGCATAGACTTCACGCGGGCCGACCTTGAGCGCGCCGACCGACCCGATATTGATCACGCTGGCCGGTCGTTGTGCGCTGCCCCCCGCACGCAGCAGCGGCAACAGCTTCTGCAACAGGAAGAAAGGGCTCTTCAGGTTGAGGTCGAGGACGCCGTCCCAATCGGATTCCGTAAATTCGTCGATCGCGGCGTCGGACAGAGTGCCTGCGTTGTTGACGAGCACATGCAGAGCTTTCTCGCGGCCCGAAAGCTCGGCTACCAGCGCCTTGATGCCGTCGATGGTCGAGATATCGGCAGCGATGCCGATGACGTCGCCGGGGATATCGTCGGCCACGGCAGCGACCTTTTCCGCGTTTCGAGCACAGATATAGACCCGCGCACCCGCTGCGGCGAGGCCTACGGCGATCATCCGGCCGATTCCGGCGCTGCCGCCGGTAACCAGTGCGACACGGCCTTTTACCGAAAACAGCTTGGCGGCATCGATCATCCCACGATCTCCAGCATCATGTCGGCAAGCCCTTCGGGATCGCCTACATTGAAAGCATGGTCGCCCGGATGCTTGTGTATCGTCCAGCCAAGCTTTTCGGCCCGTTCGTGCATCATGCCCATGATGGTGTGTTCGGCAGCGATATAATCCACCGGATGGGTGATCGATTCCGCGCCGACGGGAATGACGCAGCTGGTGGCGCGCATTGGCTGGTCAGACAGGTGGTCCAGCAGCCATTTCTCGCGATTGCGATCCATCATGTGCGGATGGTCCTTGGCCATCGCGCGCTGTTGTTCATGTACGCCCGAGCCGATCGGACCCTCTCCGCCATCCAGCATGGCATCCAGTCCGGCGGCTTCCTCTTCGCTCGCGAAACCCATCATCGATGCGATGCGTTCACCCGCGTGGGGCACGATCGCGTCGAGATAGATGACGCGTCGAACGCGGTCGCCCGCCTGCGCCAGCACGCCTGGCGCGACGGTGCCGGCATAGGAATGCGCAACCAGGATGACGTCCGACAGATCTTCATACTTAAGGACGTTCACGATGTCGGTCACATGGACCGCATTGCCGACGTCGCGGCCGATCAGATGTTCCCGTTCGCCAAATCCGGTGAAGGTGGGGGTGAATACCGTGTGCCCCTTGGACTCAAGCGCATCCCGCATGAATTTCCACGTCCAGCCGCCCATGCCGCCGCCATGCATCAGAAGAAAAACAGCCATTATTCGGGCGCTCCGGGTTCAAGGTTGAGGACGAGTTCTGGGGGCACGTCAGGGCCCCACAGGTAAAAGCTGTCATCCGGCGAGTGCTGGGCCGCAGGCCATTCGCAGTCTGCCGGGATGAAATCGATATCGGCCGAAAACTCGGCATAGCTGCCCCACGGGTCGCGGGCATAATAGAAGTAGTTGCCGCCAAGAACGTGGCGACCCACACCCCAGCCTTCCTTGTAACCGGCGCGCATCATCTGCGCCGATCCAAGGCCCACTTCCTGGAACGAACCGACATCCCAGCTGCTGTGGTGCATGCCGCGATGCGTCGATCCGACCAGGGCAAGCAGGTGATGGTCGCTGCCATGCGGGCCGTGCAGGAACGCGACAACCGGGCCGCTGCCGTCGGACAGGCGCAGGCCGAGATTTTCCTCGTACCATTGGGTCGCCGCCATCACATCCGATGTAAAGATAGCGAAATGGGAGAGATTGCGCGGCTTGGTTTTGGGCGCTTTCGAATTGAAAATGGCGCCCGACTCGCCAGCAGCAGACGAAGTCGTCTGAAACTGCGTCTTTGCATCGGGCGAACATTTTTCGGCGACCGCAAGGTGAATCGGCATGTCGTCGAAGCCAAGGATCCAAGTGCCGCAGTTAGGCGCCTTTGCGGACGCTTCGATGCGCTTCACGCCGTTCTCATCCAACCGGGCGAGCAGCGGCGCTTCGTCTTCTTCGTACACCCCGAAGCTGATGTAGCGCAGCTGCTTCACTGGACCTTCGACGATCCGCGCCCAGCACTGGTCGTGGCCAAAGGTATAGAGTTCCAACCCGGCATCGGTCTCGCGCACGTCAAGCCCGAATGCGGTGTAGAAGTCCTTTGCCACAGCCAGATCGGGCACCTGGAGGCCGAAATGGTCGATCGAATGCACGCCAAGCGCACCTGCGCGTTTTTGCGCCATGTATCTCTCCCGTTACAGTCGAGCTTCAGCTCATTCTGCGACGACACGATTGCTAAGCAATCCGATGCCTTCGATCTCCACTTCGCAAATGTCGCCCGCCTTCATCCAGACCTGCGGATCGCGCGCCACGCCGACACCGCCGGGGGTGCCCATCACCAGCACATCCCCTGGTTCAAGTGTCATGAACGTGGACAGCAGATGGATGGTATTGGCGACAGTGAAGATCAGATTGCCGGTGTTGGATGATTGCATGACATTGCCATTCACCCGGCATTCGATCTTCAGTCCAGAAGCGCCTGCAGGGACTTCATCGGGCGTGACCAGCCACGGGCCGAAAGCGCCGGTGTCGTCGAAGTTCTTGCCCGCGGTCCACTGCGGCGTGCGCATCTGGTAGTCGCGCAGGGAGGCATCGTTGAAGACCGAATATCCGGCCACGTGATCTAGCGCATCGGCTTCGGAAATGTTCTTGCCGCCCTTGGAAAGGACGACCGCCAGTTCGGCCTCCCAGTCAAGCTGCCTTGAGATTTTCGGCAGGATAATGGGCGCGCCGTGGCCCATCAGGCTGGACGGGAAGCGGCCGAACAGCACGGGAAAATCAGGAATGTCGAAGCCAGATTCTTCCGCGTGGTCGCGATAGTTGAGGCCCATGCAGACGATCTTAGAAGGCCGTGTGACCGGGGGAAGAAAGTTCAGCAATGCTTCATCGACGACTTCGCCGTCTGCCGCGGCCTTGCCGGCCGCCGCCAACGATCCTTCCGCGATCTTTGCGTCGAGGTCGGCCAGTTCGCTGTCCCAGACAACCCTGATCTCGCCATCGACCTTGGCGGCGAGGCCGATCCGGCCGGCCTTGCTTACTCGTGCAATGCGCATTTCAATCTCCAATCCTGAATTTACTCGCTGGCCTTTTGGCCGGTTCCGCCACCCGTGGCGGGCATAAGGTTGATGCTCATTCCGCCATCCACCAGAATATCGATGCCGGAAATGTGACCCGCTTGCGGTTCAAGCAGAAAGATAATCGCATTGGCCACGTCCTCGGCCATTCCCAGCTTACCAAGCGGAATCATCGATTCGCGCTGTGCCCGGCGCTGGGGGTCGTCATAGCCAGCCTGCGTCATTGGCGTGTAGGTCGGCCCCGGCGACACCGTGTTGCAGCGAATGCCGTCCGGCCCCCATTCCAGCGCGCATTGCCGCATCAGCATCAGCAGCGCGGCCTTGCTCGACGAATAAAAGCCGAGCCCCGGGGTCGGCTGCGTTGCCGACATGGAGGCGGTGGCGATAAAGGCCCCGCGCGAATGGGCGAGATAGGGATGAGCCGCCTGGCCCAGCAGCCAAGTGGCGCGCGTGTTGATCGCGTACACACGATCGAATTGTTCTGGCGTCTGATCGACCAGCGGTGCGCCCGAGATAATCCCCGCATTGCTGACGACCCCGTCGATCCCGCCCATGAAATTGGCGGCAGCGGCGATGATGTCCTTTCCGCAATCGGGTGACGAAAGATCGGCGACAAAAGCGCGTGCCGCGGGCCCGATGGCCTCTGCCACGGCCTTGACGCCGTCAGCATCCCTATCGGTCAGCAGCATCTGGTGGGGTTCATCCTGCCCGGCCAGCAATTCCGCGACGGCCCTGCCAATGCCGCTGGCGGCCCCCGTAATCACGACTTGCATCACAAATTCCTCATTCGCTGATTCCGAGTTCTTCCATGAGCCGCTGCCGCAGCTTGAACTTCTGGATCTTGGAGGCCGACATCGGCCATTCGTCGACATAGCGAATGTGGCGCGGAACCTTGAAGGATGCGATCCTTTCCTTGGCAAAGGCGATCAGCTCGGCTTCGCTGGGCCGGAAACCGTTCGCCAGCTTGACGAAGGCGGCGGGAACCTCTGCCAGTCTCTGGTCGGGGATGCCGATGACCTGTGAAAGCTCCACCGCCTCGTGCGCTTCAAGAACGGTCTCGACTTCGGCGGCGGCGACGTTTTCCCCGCCTACCTTCAGCATGTCCTTGAAACGGCCATGGAATCGCATGTGGCCATCGCTGTCGAGCGAGCCGATATCCCCGCTGTGATACCAGCCATCGGCGTCGATCGCCTCGGCCGTCTTGACTGGATCGCGGTGATAGCCGTCGAGCATGTTGTAGCCCTTGATAAGGACTTCGCCGCGCTGTCCCGTCGGCAGGTCCTTGCCGGTTTCAGTGTCGACGATGCGGACGGAAATCCCCTTGAGCGGATAGCCCAAGGTCTGAAAGCCCAGTTCAGGATCCATATCATAGCCGCCGGTGCTAACGATCCCGCTGGCCTCCGACATGCCGAACGTGCCGACCTGAAGTGCATTCGGCATTTTTTCGCGATAGGCATCGCCGATCGCCTTGGGCATCTGGCTGAAACAGCTGTTCATCAGCCGCACGCTGCCCATGTCGGTCTTGTCCCAATCGGGATGTGCGATCATCGACTGGTGAAAGGTGACGAAGGGCAGAAAGATCATCGTTGCCTTTTCAGTCTCGATCTGGCGCAGGCTTTCGCCCGGATCGAAATGGGGCTGGCCGATGAAGGTGCCGCCCACCTCTATCGCGCCGAGCATCGCCAGCATGGCCGCGATATGGAACAAAGGCATGGGCGACCAGACGCGCTCGTCATCCTGAAAAGCCCATCGGTTACGCGCAAGATTGCTGGCTTCGCGGCAGATCGCCTCGTTCGATAGCAGGCAGCCTTTCGGGTTTGCGGAGGTCCCCGAAGTATAGAGGACCATGCATGTATCGCGCAGCCGGACCGAAAGCCGTGCTTCGTGAACGGCTTCCTCGTCGACGGTGGCTGCTGCGGCATCGAAGGCGGACTGGTCAATAAAGCCTGCCGCCTGCTTCCCTCCGTTCAGGATAAGGCGGCGCAAACGCGGGGCCTGCGCAATGTCGAGCGCCATGGGATCGGCACATCGTCCAATTTCTGGAAAAGCCTCTGTCAGGCGGGTCGTGAAATCGACGAAATCATCGGCCTCGCTGTTCGTTATGACAGCGCATAGTTCGGCATTCTCGACGACATAGGCGATTTCGGGGGCGCGATAGCGGGCATTCATCAGGACCGATACGCCGCCCACCATGGAGACGGCGAACAGGGTTTCGACGAAATCGATGCCGGATGGCAGCAGGATGCCGACATGGTCGCCCTGCGTGATGCCAAGGCCGAGCAGCCCGCGGGCCCGGTGCAGCACTGATTGCACGACATCGTCATAGCTGCGCCGTCCCGACGGGAAGACGAGCGCTTCCTTGTCGGGATGTGAGTCCCATGACTTTAGCAACATGTCGGCAAGCGGACTTACACTGACCCGAATACTGGACGCATCTTCGCCATTAGCGGACACGCAGGCCTCCTCCATTTTCTGGCTTACTTCGCGCATCTCTGTTCCGCCTCAAGGCACTCTCGTGCCCTTCCCAAGGATAGGCTCCCACGCATTGCGCGACCTAACCGCAACCGGCGACGCCGCCGTCGACAGGCAGGGCGACACCGGTGATGTAGGCGCCGGCACGCGACGACAGGAACACGACCGATCCGGCGATTTCGTCCGGCCTACCCAGTCGGGCCATCGGAATTTGCGACAGCACCGCCGGGTCCACTTCGTCGTCCTCGCGAAGATGCGCCGTCATCTTGGTGGGGAAGAAGCCGGGAACGAGCGCGTTGACGTTGATGTTGCGAGCCGCCAGATCGCCGGCCAGATCGCGGCTCAGCATGTGGATGGCCGCCTTGCTGGCCGAATAGGAATAGGCGCTGAGGCGGGCCGTCTTCAGCCCCGCGACGGAACCGATATTGATGACCCTTGCCGGATCGTCGGGGGTCCCGGCGGCTTCCAGCGCGCCTAGCAATTCGCGGACCAGCGTGAAGGGCGCCTGCACATTGACCATCATCACGCCCGGCCATGCCTTGTCGGGATAATTGTCGACCGGCCCGCCCCATGTCTTGCCGGCATTATTGACAAGAATATGGAGCTTGTCGCCGCAAGCGGCGCGCAACCGGTTGGCAAGGTCCACCGCAGCTTCGGGGCTGGAAAGATCACAGGGCAAGGGGATGCAGACACCCAGCGACGACATTTCCGCCGCCGCCGTATTGCACACGTCTTCCTTCCTCGACGTGATCGCGACCGTGGCCCCCGCCTTCAGCAGACCCTCGGCAATCATGCGGCCAAGGCCTTGCGCGCCGCCCGTGATCAGCGCGACTTTTCCGCTCAGATCGAAAAGCCCGGTCATACGGTGATCGCCACTTTGCCGAACTTGTGATCGTTTTCGAGATAGGTCAGAGCCTTGTCGGCTTCGGCCAGAGGAAACGTCTTTTCGATCACCGGCTTGATGCCATGCTTGTCGATGAAATCCAGCATGTTGCGGAAATCTTCAGGATCTCCGACCTGACTGCCGACGATGCTGGCACTCTTCAGGAAAACGCCGGTCGCGGTAATCTCGAACTTATCGCCTGCGGTCGATCCATAGATCACGATGCGGGCGCCCGGTTTTATGGCACGAATGTAATTGGCATAGCTCGGTCCGGGCGCGCCATCGAGTACGACGTCGATGCCGCCCGTCATCGGGCCGACCTTCTTGCGCCATTCGGGATCGGTGTAGAGCAGGCCGTCGGTCGCGCCCATGCTCTTGGCACGTTCGATGACTTCTTCGCTTTCACCCGTGACATAGACCTTGCAGCCAAGCGCCACCGCATAGGCGAGGCCAAAGGTCGCTACGCCGCCGCCGACGCCGCTGATCAGAACGGTATCGGTAGGCTGCAGCTGGCCCTTGAACATCAGCGCGCGCCATGCCGTCAGGCCGGTCAGGATCGAAGCGGCGGCCTCTTCCCAGCTCATGCCCGCGGGCTTCGGGGCCAGATTTTCGGCAGGGACACAGACATATTCGGCGATCGTGCCAGGGTGCGGCATGCCCAGCAGGCCGAATTCGGCCTGCGGGGCGTGGCGGTTTGGTCCCCAATCGCGGCCGGGATACAACACGACTTCGTCGCCGATTTCGACGCCAGTGACGCCTTCGCCGATCATGTCGACGACGCCGGCGCCGTCGCAGCCCATGGTGCAAGGTGTGACCATCCCGGGGTACAGCCCGCGCGAGATCCACATTTCCCGGTGGTTCATCGACGCCGCCTTGATCGCGACCCGCACTTGTCCGGCAACAGGTTCCGGCGTCTCGACATCCACCACGCGAACGGCTTCTGGACCATCCGTGGATTCGAGCAATAGAGCTTTCATAAGTCGGGAATCCTTTTTCTATAATCGGTTATTGGCACGGATGGCCAAAGAGCGGCGGCGCCATTTCTGACCGTGAGGTTGGTGATGGATGCGGCCGGGGCGAATGCGGGTGTCATGCGCGGATTCTCGCGTTCGTCCGCTGCCGGACGAATTCCCGCAGGGAATGGCGCACTCCCGCCAATTTGAAATTCATATCCCAACTCCCGCTGCCGCAAGATCATCGTCCTGCACGCCGATAGCTTTATCGGATTGTGGGGTTATCGCCGCCCAAGCGCATCACAACCTATCTGCGGATAGGAAATCGGGCTTGCCATGATGGATGCGCTGCACGATAACAGCGGCATTGCCGGCATACGACCGGCAGGGAGAGGCGAAGAGGCTGGCCACATGGGCTTAGTGCAGACCACGATCGTGCCGCCGCGTTCGGCGCACGCGTATGTGAAACGGGCAAGGATCGAAAGCCTGGCGGAAAAGATCGCCGGCTATCGCGCAGTCACGGTTATCGCTCCGGCCGGTTTCGGGAAGACAACCGCCATGCTGCGATGGGCCGATCTGCTGGCCGAACGAGGGCGATCCGTTCTTTGGATCGCGGCGCGCGCCGGTGTGGACAGTCTCGACACCTTTCTCGAGGCACTGTCCCAGGCCTGTGTCGTGTCGGGTCTTGGCATCGCTTCCAGCGATCCGCGTGCATGGTTCGTCGAGCTTGCCAAGCGATCGGGCGCGGCGCCGATCCTGTTCATAGACGATGCCCAGTTGCTGCCCCGCGAAGTGCATGATTTCGTCGAGCAGCTGATTTTCAGCTCACGCGACGGGTTGACGACCGTCATGGCGTCCCGGGGCGAAAATGACATCAATCTCGCTCGCCTGAGATCGCTGGGATACCTGATGGAAGTCAGGATGGCGGACCTGTGTTTCGATACAGAGGAAGCAAGCAGCCTGCTGAGGCAGGAAATTGGGGCAGAGCCGACTGCGGCGCAGATCCAGCGCATGATAATGGATACACAGGGCTGGGCCGCCGGCCTGATTCTTGCCTCCCAGACGTGGCACAAGGATAGTTTGCACGCGGAAATGCCTGAACGGGCGGCCAGTCGGCTGCGTTACGAATATGCGAGCTATTTCCACGAGGAAGTGATCGAGGGACTTCCGCAGGAATTGCGGAACTTCATCATCGACACCTCGATCCTGAAAGAACTTTCGCCGTCGGCTTGCGCTGCGGTGATCGGCCAGAGCGAAGCGCGCAAATATCTCGACGAGGCTTTCGAGCGCGGGCTCTTCCTGATCGAACTGGACCGCGAGCAGGGCGAATATCGCCACTACAAGCTGTTCCGCGATATGGTTCTGGGGCGGCTCATGAAGCTGGCACCTGAACGCGCAGCCGAATTGCACCGGCGCGCCAGCCGCTTCTACGCAGAAACCAGCAATTATCACCTTGCACTGGAGCATGCCGAGCAAAGTACCGATCAGGAATTTCTCGCGTCGCAGATCGAAACCCTAGCCGAACAGATGATCTATGCCGGGCTGATGCAGCGGCTTGACGAACTGGCTAGCCGGTTGCCGTGGCAGGTGGTCGAGGACAAGCCGTCGATCCTGCTGGCCATGTCGTGGCGGCGCAGCAGGCGACTGGCATTCACGTCCGCCGAACGCCTGATCGAAGCGGCGGAAAAAGCCATCGAAGATAAGATGGATGCCGGCGAACTGGATGACTACGCAGCGCGACAGCTGGATTTTCATGTGCGCCACCGCAAGGTCATGTTGCACGCCGCACGCGACGACATGGTCGCGGTAGAGGAGGAATGCGGCCCGCTGTTGGCCGATCTGGGTGACGATCATCCATATCTCAGCTGTACCCTGCTGGCACAGCTGCTTTCCGCCCGTCGTGAGCTGTTTCACTTCCACGACATGCTTCGACTGGAAGGTGAATTGCGCAAGGCATTGGCGCGACCGGGTTCAGCCTTCGCATCGATTGCGCTCAAGTCGTCGGTCGCGCCTACGCTCGTCGCACAGGGCAAGACGGAAACCGCAAAGCAGTTCCTGCATGAAGCGCAGGAAATCGCGCGCCAGCGTGAAAGCGAGGTTTCGGGGCTAGGCGCGCTGCCGGCACTTCCGTTGGCCGAGATATTATACGAATGCGGCGAACTGGACGAGGCAGCCAGGCTGGTCGACCAGTACATGCCTTCTATTCGACAATGGGGCTTCGTCGATCAAGTCGCGTCGGGATATCTCGTGCGCGCCCGGCTGGCGGCCGCCGATGGCGACCTCGCTTCGGCGCTTTCGGTGCTGGAGGAAGCGCATCTTGTCGCGATCGAATGCGGGCTCGACCGTTTGCGGGCCATGGTCGTATCGGAACAGGTACGCATTTTGATCAAGAACGGGCAGCTGGAACAGGCCGAAACGCTGTTCTATTCCTGCGACCTGGTGGGCGAAGGAGAACCTGTCCCCACGCTGAATCCGTCGCGGCTCAACGAATGGCTGGCTATTGCCTGGCTGCGGATTGAAATGCACCGGTTCAGGCTGGTGCGCTCGCGCAAGGTGGCGAAGCGCTGGCTGGAACTGGTGCGCCGCCGGGGCGCCATCCGTTCCGCCCTGTCGTTCGAACTGCTGCTGGCCGAAATTGCGGTACTGGCAGGCAACCGCTCGGAAGCGCGCCGTTCAGTGCGCGCTGCCGTGGAACTGGCCGAGACCGGCGGCTGGCTGCGCCCGTTCCTCGACGAGGGGGAAGCGATTGCTGCGCTGATCGTCGACGCCTATGGGACTGGCCCGATCCTCGACGATCCGGTCGACAGGTTTGCCCATGGGTTGGTGAAGCTGCTCAAGGGAAATCCGCAGATCGATCAGGACGAAGAGGACGATGACGAGTTCGGCCCCAGCGGCGGCCTGTCGCTGCGCGAGATCGAGATCCTCACCCAGGTGAGCGGCGGCCTGCGCAACAGGGAAATCGGTGACCGGCTAGGCCTGACCGAAGGCACAGTCAAATGGTACATGCAGCAGATCTACGACAAGCTGGGCGTTCGCCGCCGTCCGCAAGCCGTTCTGCGGGCAAGGCAGCTGGGCATTTTGTCCTGACACCCTATCGAAGGTTAGATTACGCCCGGTACCGCACGTCCTACCGCAGGGGAAACTATAGCATTTCTGGCGGGAGTATTCTGTGGCCAAGGGTAAGGTAATCATCAGCTGCGCGGTGACCGGCGCGATCCATACGCCGAGCATGTCGCCGCATTTGCCGGTGACCGCTGACGAGATTGCGGAAGCGGCCATCGGCGCGGCTGACGCGGGTGCGGCCATCATTCATTTGCACGCCCGCAATCCCAAGGACGGGCGTCCGGACCAGAATCCCGATCTCTACGAACCCTTCCTCAAGGTCATCAAGCAGCGGACCGATGCGGTGCTGAACATCACCACCGGCGGCCATCCCTCGATGACGCTGGAAGAAAGGCTGAGGCCGGCAACGCGTTTCGCGCCTGAAGTCGCCAGCCTCAACATGGGTTCGATGGGGTTCGGCCTGTTCCCGATGCTGACCCGCTACAAGGACTGGAAATACGACTGGGAGCCGGCCACGCTTGAGGCATCTCGCGACCTTGTATTCAAGAACACCTATAAGGATATCGAAGGGCTGCTGGAACTGCTTTCCCCGCTGGGCACGCGGTTCGAGTTCGAATGCTATGACACTAGCCATCTGTACAACCTGGCGCATTTCCTCGATCGCGGGCTGGTGAAGGCTCCGCTGTTCGTTCAGACTTGCTTCGGCATCCTCGGCGGCATCGGCAGCCACCCTGAAGATATCCAGCACATGAAGCGCACGGCGGACAGGCTGTTTGGCGACCAGTACGAATGGTCGGTGCTGGGCGCCGGCGCACGGCAGATGAGCATCGTCGCCATGGCTGCGTCGATGGGCGGCAATGTTCGCGTGGGCCTTGAAGATTCGCTCTGGGCCGGTCCGGGCCGACTGGCGGAAACCAACGCCGAACAAGTCGCGACCGCAAAAGCCATCGTAGAGGGTATGGGCCTGTCCGTGGCAACGCCTGACGAAGCGCGCCAGATCCTTGACCTCAAGGGCGCCGACCGGACCAATATCTGAGCAGGAAATGATCCACGCAGGACCAGGACGCTATAGGGAACGCGGCGATAGTCAGCGCAGTCACGTTGCGCCGCCGGCCCGTTGCGTTTGCTGGGGGCGAGGCCGATGAAGCTGGGTATCTGTTCGATGTGGGGCACCTCGCTGGACTTGTTCCGCAGCGAGGTGAGGCTGGCGGCGGAGCTGGACTATGATCTGGTCACGGTCGGGGATTCGCCGGCCGGCTGGCATGAAATGGTCACCTCCATGACATTGGCGGCACTTGAAGCGCCCAAGGCGCGGATCGGCTCGCTTGTGACATCGCCGTTCATGCGCCACCCGCTCGTCGCGGCGAGTGCCTTTGCCACCATCGACAAATTGACGGGCGGGCGGGCGGTCATGGGATTTGCGACAGGGGGCAGCACGGTCCTGGCCGTGGGGCGCGCACCGGCCACGCAAAAGGAAGTGCGGGCCGAACTTGTCGCCCTGCGCCAGCTTTTCGCCGGCGAGGAGATCGAGTGGGAAGGGCGGCCCGTCAAATCGCTTCGCTTCGCGCGCAAGGTTCCGATCTATTATTCCGCTTTCGGCCCAAAGGCTCTCGCGCTTGCAGGAGAGCTTGCCGATGGGGCCATCCTGTTTGCAGGTGACCAGAGCCTCGATGCACTGGAGCAGAGGATTGCTGAGTTGCGCGTTGCCGCCGCCAGGGCGGGCCGCGATGCCGATGCGCTCGACATCTGGGTGACCAGCTATATTTCGGTGCGAGAGCATCGGCAGCAGGCCATCGACGACCTGAAGGCTTTTATTGCCGTCAATGCGATGGCCTTTCGTACGCCCGAGACGTTGGCGATGCTGCCCGATAATGTCCGCCCGCTCGTCCAGGCTTTTCAGGCACGTTATGATCCATCGGAACATGTCGTGGTCGGCGGACGCAACGTTCGGCTGATGGACGAGATGGGGCTCACCGAATTCCTGCAGGATTTCGATACGATCGCGGGACCTGAAGACCACGTGGCAGGGGTCATGGCCAGGATGGAAGCGATGGGTGTTTCCACGCTTATCGCCGCGCTTCCTGGGCATGCCGATCCGCTCACCACGATCCGCGGCCTCGCAGCCGCAAGAAAGAGAATGTAACGCGATATGGCATATTGGTGGAACAGGACCGAAGCGCGCGATTGGCTGGACAGGCTGGAGCGTTTCTCGCTGGACGAACTGGCCGCAGAGGCCGAGGCCAAGACGATTGCGGCGCATGGCGCGGTGGTCACCTATTCGCGCAAGGTTTTCATACCGCTGACGAAATTGTGCCGCGATGTCTGCCATTACTGCACGTTCGCTCACCGCCCGTCGCAACTGACGGCGCCATTCCTCGAACCGGAAGAAGTGCTTGAGATCGCCCGCGCGGGCGAACAGCGCGGTTGCCGCGAAGCATTGTTCACTCTGGGCGACCAGCCCGAGGCCCGCTATTCCGCCGCGCGCCGGTGGCTGGACGAGCGCGGCTTCGCCAGCACGCTGGATTATCTGGCGCATGTCGCCTCGCTCGTCCTCGAAGAAACGAGCCTTCTGCCGCATCTCAACCCCGGGATCATGACGGCTGCCGACTACGAAAAGCTGCGTCCGGTCTCGGCTTCGATGGGATTGATGCTGGAAAGCACGTCGGAACGGCTGTGCGGCAAGGGAATGCCGCATTACGGGTCTCCCGACAAGATACCGGAAGTCCGCCTGCAATCCCTGCGCGATGCTGGCGAGGCAAAGGTGCCCTTTACCACCGGCCTGCTGATCGGGATTGGCGAAACGCGGCTGGAACGGGTGGAGGCACTGCTTGCGATCCGCGATCTGCATGCGCGCCATGGCCATATCCAGGAAGTCATCATCCAGAACTTCCGCGCCAAGCCCGGGACGCTGATGGCAGCAACGCCCGATATCGGGCTCGACGAACATCTCTGGACGATAGCCGCTGCCCGCTTGATACTTCTGGCGGAAATGGTGGTGCAGGCACCGCCCAACCTGCAGCCGGGACAGCTGGGCAAGCTTATCCGTGCGGGCGTCAACGACTGGGGCGGGGTTTCGCCGGTCACGCTCGACCATGTGAACCCCGAAGCGCCCTGGCCACATCTTGAGCAGCTGGAGACCCAGACCGAGGAGGCCGGACGGCACCTGCGCCAGCGGCTTGCCATCGGCCCGGCATTCGCTCGTGCACCCGGATTGTGGACGGACGAGGCGCTTCAGCCGCGCATTCGAAGGGCCACCGATGCGCGCGGATTACCGCGTGACAGCGACTGGCATCCCGGCACCGGCGGGGCGATACCGGAAAGGCCGCTATCCATCGGTATCGGAGGGGACAAGGAAATCCGCATAGCCCTGGGCCGGGTCGAGCACGGCGAGGAGCTCGGCGCGTTCCACATCGAAAGGATGTTCGGGGCCGAAGGCCGCGATTTCGAGCGGATCTGCCGCGTTGCCGACGAGCTGAGGCATGACCGGGTGGGCGACAATGTCACCCATGTGATCAATCGCAACATCAACTATACCAATATCTGCCTTTACCGTTGCGGCTTCTGCGCCTTCTCCAAGGGCAGCACCAAGAGCGAGCGCGGCCCGGCGTATAATATCGACCATGCCGAAATCGCCCGCCGCACGGTTGAGGCGCGCGAACGCGGCGCGAGCGAGGTGTGCCTGCAAGGGGGCATCCACCCGAGCTATGACGGCAACACCTATCGCGGGATCGTGCAAGCGGTAAAGGATGCGGTGCCGGACATGCATGTGCACGCGTTCTCGCCGCTGGAGGTGCATCACGGCGCCACCACACTGGGGCTGGATTACGAAGATTACCTCGCTTCGCTCAAGGAATGCGGGCTGGCAACCTTGCCGGGGACGGCGGCTGAAATCCTGTCAGATGATATCCGCGACATCATTTGCCCCGACAAGCTTTCGACCGGCG
Source organism: Croceicoccus marinus (assembly GCF_001661675.2). Taxonomy (NCBI): domain Bacteria; kingdom Pseudomonadati; phylum Pseudomonadota; class Alphaproteobacteria; order Sphingomonadales; family Erythrobacteraceae; genus Croceicoccus; species Croceicoccus marinus. Next base: position 106,620 of record NZ_CP019603.1, read on the forward strand.
AATGGCTGGCGGTGATGCAGGCGGCACACAAGGTGGGGCTGAAGACAACATCCACCATCATGTTCGGCCATGTCGAAACCTATGCCCACTGGGCCACGCATCTGCTGCGCCTGCGCGAATTGCAGATGGAAAGCAGCGGCTTCACCGAATTCGTGCCTTTGCCTTTCGTCCATATGGAGGCACCGAACTGGCGCCGCGGGCAAACCCGTTCCGGCCCGACATGGCGCGAAACAGTGCTGATGCATGCCGTGTCGCGGATTGCGCTGGACGGTGCCATTCCGAACATTCAGGTCAGCTGGGTAAAACTGGGTCCGGAGGGGGCGGCCCACATACTTCAGGCAGGTGCCAACGATCTGGGCGGGACGCTGATGGACGAATCGATCACGCGCGCTGCGGGCGGGGTGAACGGACAGGAATTCGGTGTTCCCGAAATGCGCGCGCTGGCCCATGGCATCGGTCGCCGCCTGCAGGAACGCACCACGCTTTACGGTCTGGCCGCGGGCGAGACCGTCGCATAATTTGACAGGATTGGATTAGTTTATGAGCCAGACGATCGCAGTAGTCGGCGGTACGGGCAATCTCGGCAGCGCCATTGCATGGCGGCTTGCCAAGGCAGGGCATCAGGTGATCATCGGATCGCGCTCTGCCGAAGCGGCCATTGCCCGGGCAGAGGAACTCGGCCATGGGCTGACCGGCATGGCCAATGCCGATGCGGCGCAGGCGGGCGACATCGTGTTGGTCACCGTGCCGTTTTCCGCCCAAGCGGCGACGCTGGCCGATATCAAGCCGCATGTCGCCGGCAAGATCGTCGTCGATACCACTGTCCCGCTCGTTCCGCCCAAGGTGATGCGCGTCCAGTTGCCTGAAGAAGGATCGGCAGCGATATGCGCCAGCAATCTGCTGGGCGACGATGTCCGGTTGGTCGCGGCGTTCCACAATGTCGCGGCGCATCGCCTGGCAGAGGATGGCTTTGTCGATTGCGACATTCTGGTGTTCGGCGACGACAAGGCGGCACGTGCCGAAGTTGTCGCGCTGGCAGAAGCCATTGGGCAACGCGGCATCCATGCCGGCCCGCTGGTCAACGCGGCGGCGGCCGAGGCGATGACCTCGCTGCTGATTTTCATCAACAAGAACTACAAGGTCGATGGCGCCGGAATTCGCATCACGGGCGAATTGAACGCCCCCGATTGACGATGTTCAGCGTATTTCCCGTCGGCGACTTGCCGGAATTCCATGGTGGCGATGACCTGCCTTCCATACTGGCCGACCGCCTTGCCCAGGGCGACCCCGGCCTTGCGCCCGGCGATATTCTTGTCGTCACGCAAAAGATCGTTTCGAAATCGGAAGGCCGGATGGTCGCGCTTTCGTCGGTCAATATTAGCGACGGCGCGCGCGATCTTGCCCGCCAAACCCATAAGGACCCCGCGCTGGTCGAGATGGTACTGCGCGAATCCAGCGACGTGGTGAGAGCGGTGCCCAACGTACTGATAACGCGGCACCGGCTTGGCCATGTGATGGCGAATGCCGGCATCGATGCTTCCAATCTGGGTACATGTGGCGAGGAAAAGGTGCTTTTACTGCCCGAAGATCCCGATGCCAGCGCGGCCCGCATAGCCGATGCATGCCACGCCCGAACGGGCATCAGGCCTGGTGTCATCATCTCCGACAGCTTTGGCCGTCCATGGCGGATCGGGACGACCAATGTGGCGATCGGCGTGGCTGGTCCCCCCGCCGTGATCGATGAGCGAGGCAAACCCGACAGGGACGGGCGGATCATGCAGGTGACGCAAATCGCCTTCGCCGATGCCGCAGCCGGGGCGGCTGGGCTTGCGATGGGCGAGGGCCCCGAGGGCTTGCCGGCCTGCGTGCTGCGCGGCCTGCCATGGCAGCACGGCGACCAGACCAGCCGGAACCTGCTGCGTCCGGCGGGGGAGGATTTGTTCCGATGAGCGCACGTGTCACTGTCCTGACCGGAGGCGTGGGCGGCGCCAAGCTGGTCGAGGGCTTGCAGCAGATCGTGCCCGGCACTCACCTGACGGCGATCGTGAACACTGGCGATGATTTCGAGCATTTCGGCCTGCCGATCTCGCCCGACATTGATACCTTGCTCTACACGCTGGCGGGGCTGTCGAATGTCAGCCTGGGCTGGGGCCGCGAAGGCGAGACATGGTCGTTCATGGCCGCGGTAAAGAGCCTTGGCGGCGAGGACTGGTTCAACCTCGGCGATGGCGACCTCGCGCTGCATGTCTTGCGCCGCATGGCCAAGGACGCGGGCCAGCCTTTGTCTGAAATCGTGCGGGGTTTTGCCCGCCAATGGGGTCTTGGCCTGACGATCCTGCCGATGAGCGACGATCCCGTCGCGACATGGGTGAGAACGGACGAAGGATTGCTGCCTTTCCAGCGCTATTTCGTGGCGCGGCGGTGCGAACCGCGCGTCAATGCGATCCGCTTAGAAGGTGCTGATGCTGCCTTGCCGGCACCGGGCGTGGTGGCGGCCATCGAAGCGGCCGATATGATCCTGATTGCGCCATCCAATCCTTGGCTCAGCATCGATCCCATATTGGCGGTTCCCGGCCTGCGGCAGGCGCTGGAACGCAGGAATGCGCCGCTTGTGGCCGTGTCGCCGCTGGTGGGCGGAAAAGCGGTCAAGGGGCCGACGGCCAAGCTGATGGGCGAACTTGGCCTTTCGGTGACGAACCAGACGATTGCCGAACATTACGGCGAACTGCTGGACGCGATGCTGGTGCACGAGGGCGATCCACAGCCTTCCGGGCTTTCTTTTGCTGAAGCCGACACGCTTATGAACACGGCGCGGGATCGGCACCGCGTTGCGATCGCCGCCATGGATCTCGCCGAACGACTGACGCGCTGATGGCATGGACGGCGCTGGTCCCGATCCGCACCGGCCCTGCGGGAAAGTCGCGATTGAAAGGCGTGCTGGATGCAGACGCACGCGGGCGCCTGGCATTGGACATGGCTCGGCACGTGATCGACGTTCTGGCGCAATGTCCGGGAATCGACCGGATCGTCGTGCTTTCGAACGAAGCCTTCGACCATCCTGCGGCCGTGTGGGCCAAGGACGGCGGGCAGGGGCTGAATGCCGAGATTTCGGCGTTTCGGAACGGTTTCGGTGCGTCGCCGCTACTTGTGATCCACGCAGACCTGCCCTTGTTGGCTCGGGACGATGTCGATGCGCTGCTTGATGCTGCGACCCGCCATGGCGCTGCCTTGGCCACGGATCGCCTGGGGCAGGGCACCAATGCATTGGCACTGGCTGACGGTCGATCGTTCTCGTTCCAATTCGGGCAGGGCAGTCGCATTCTTCACTGCGGCGCGGATGTTGCCATGCCGGTACTTCAGCGGACGGGTCTGTCAGCCGATCTCGATACGCCTGCCGACTTGGAGTTCCTGCAGGAACGGGGATTGCGTGTCTAAACCGCCTTTCTTCCGGCAGGTAAGTTGACTGCGCCGGACTGTTACCCGCCCGGTACACCAGCGCAGGAGAGGCAGTCATGAAACTGAGTATCGGTATCCCCAAAAGCATGAAGGTTGCCGCCATGGTCCAGCCATGGGAGGAACCGCTGACCGGAGCCGATGTCGGGGAACTGATGGCAGTCGCGGACCGGCTCGGCTTCTACAAATGCATGCTGGGTGAACATTTCATCATTCCCAAGGAACACATCGAACTGTCGGGCGACTGGTATTTCCACACCGCCGTGGCGCTGGGTTTTTATGGCGGGCAGACGAAGAACCTGCGCCTTGCATCCTCGATCTCCATCCTGCCGCTGCAAAGCCCCATCGTGCAGGCCAAGGCATGGTCGACGCTCGACTGGCTAACGGGTGGTCGGGCAGAGCCGATCTTCGGCGTCGGCTGGCTGAAAGAAGAATTCGACATGCTGGGCGTGCCGTTCGAAAAACGCGGCGCGATGGCGGATGAATATATTGCGGCGATGATCGAACTCTGGACGCAGGACGATCCGGAATTCGAGGGCGAATTCGTCAGCTTCAAAAATTGCGGTTTCGCACCCAAGCCGCTTCAAAAACCGCACGTGCCAATCTGGTTCGGCGGCGATGCGCCTGCGGTTCAGCGGCGGGTGGCGAAGTTCGGCAATGGCTGGTCGCCGTTCCGTACACCGCCCGAAAGCTTTCCCGACTGCATCGACTACATCAAGTCACAACCGGAATATGACGGTCGGCCGCTGGAGATGTTTTTCGCCCTCGAAATGCTGAACGTCGGTGCGCATCATGAAATTCTGGATGATGCCCGTGCGCCGGGGACCGAGGACAAGCAGAAGATCATCGACCAGATCGGATGGCTGAAGGAACTGGGTATTACCGAAACCATCGTACCCTTGCCGCCGGGCCTGTCCGGCAAGCAGGCATGGATCGACCGCCAGCACTGGGTTGCCGAGGAGATCATGCCGGCAATCTGACCGATAGCGTTTCGTCCCGTTACCCCGGCATGGCTGCGAACATGTCCAGCATGTCGGCGTAATGGGGCTGGTGGTGGGCGATGCCGCCATCGGCCGAGATGATCTGGGCGGTGACAAAGCCCGCAAGATCCGACGCCAGCCACAGCACGGCGCCCGCGATATCATCCGCAACGCTTTCGCGGGGCAAAAGCACGTGGCGCTGGATCATGGCGAGCTGGTGGTCGGTCATTTGCGCGCGCGCCACGGGGCTGAGCACAAGGCCGGGAAGCACCGCGTTGCAACGGATATTGGCCCGCCCGAACTGCGTGGCCGTATTGCGGGTCAGCGCATTTACCGCGGCCTTGGACGCGCTATAGGCGGGATTGAGCACATCGCCGAGCAGCGAAACGCCCGAGCTGGTGTTGATGATCGAACCGCCGCCCGCGGCGATCATGTGCGGTACGACATGCTTGGTCACGAACATCGTCCCGCGCACATTGATGTCGAAAGCGGCATCCCACACTTCCGGATCCATTTCGGCCAGAGAAGCGTCGCGCATCATCTGCTGGGCGCCGGTGTTGGCGGCATTATTATGCAGGATATCGATCCTGCCGAATTCGTCGATCGTCGCCGCCACCATAGCAGCGACGCTGGCTTCATCGCCCAGATCGACCTTCAAGGCGATGGCCTTGCCTCCGGCTTCTGCAATGCCAGAGGCCACCCGCCGCGCGCCTTCCTCGTTGATATCGGCAACCGCGACCGACGCGCCGTTCGCAGCCAGCATGCGGGCGCAGGCTTCCCCGATATTCGCACCGCCGCCGGTAACTATGGCGATCTTGCCCTCGACCAGACCCATTCTTATTCTCCTAATAGCTGCCACGTGCCGTAATCCTCGGCAGCCGTGAAGAAGCGTTCGTTCATGGGAAGGCCGTTCTGCCCCCACTCATCGAGATTGGCGGCCCAGGCTTGCAATCCGTACATCACGAAAAGCCGCGTCTGCTCCCATGCCTCGTCAAAGTCGGGAACCCCCTGCGCGCCGGTCGCGATCAGATATTCGCGATATTGCTTCACCATGTCCTTGTGATGCTTGCGGCGCTCTTCGATGCTGAGCGCGCCGATCACGAAATAGGTCAGGTCGCGCCATGGGCGGCCGCGCCGGACCAGCTGCCAGTCCAGCCAGAGCCGGTCGCCGTCGGGCAGGATATAGGTATTGCCCTGATGGCAGTCGCCCAGCACGATACAATGCGGCGCATCATAGGCCCGCTCAAGCTCACCCAAACGGTCAAATGCGCGTTCCAGCTTGCGCGGATCGTCAAGGTAATGCTGCGGCGCGACGGCGCGGAAAGCAGGGTCCGCCAGATTGGCTTCGATCCATTGCCACATGATCCGCACCTGATCGCTGTCGACGGGTGTGTCCATTTGGGTCTGGAGCCATGGGGCATTGGCGGTGCTGATCTTGTCGCTTCCCCAAAGGCTGCCATGCAGCGTGGCAAGGCCTTCGAGATTGTCCATGATCATGTCGACGCCATTGGCATCGGTACTGTGCCCGAACTTGCCGCCGCGCTGCACTAGATCTTCCAGCACCACGAAGCCATGCGCACTGCCGTCATCGTCCCAGTCGGCGTAATAGCATTTTGCCGTCGGCACTTTCATTTCGTCGATCAGGAAGTGGTAGAAGCGCGCTTCGACGGCGTGGATATCGACATTGTCGAACGATCCCGACCAGTTCGCCTTCATGCAGACATGCTCGGGCAGTCCTGCGGCCTTGCCCGCATCGTTCCAGTCGACTTTAACGCGCCATTTCGTCGTGTGGCTGTTGAGCAGTTGGACGGTTTCCACGCTGTGCGCCGCAACGCCCGGATATTTATAGCTCATCATCCTGCCCAGCCACTCGGCGTCGACATCCTCCAGCCTTGTCGGCAGCTTGTCCGTGCGGGCGGGATAGGGACGCGGCACGCAATTCGTGTCGACGACTGTACTCTTATATTGGGCGGGGGCGTGCGGATCCATGGGTCAGCTCCTTGCGATCTGTCTGTTTTCGAACCTGCGGCGCGATGGGCGGCATGTTCCTCTCTTGCCCTCATGCTTCGCAGAGCACCTGATGGAGCAACCTGTCCAAGGAAAGGGGCGGGACGGGCTGGGCAGGGTGATGAAGCGGCGACGGAGAGAGACCGAAATGGCCCAGAACGAACAGAACAAGGATATCGTGCGACGCTTCCTCGGCGCGGTCGAAGCGGGCGAGCTTGAGGTGATCGAGCAATTGCAGGCGCCAGATTGCACATGGTGGATGATCGGATCGGGCGAAATATCCCGGAAAGCCTATACCGACGCAGTAAAGGGCATGCTGCTGACCGCTTCGCACCGCAAGGTTCGCATCGTGGGCATGGTCGCGGAAGGCGACACGGTCGCAGCAGAGGTGCGCTCGGAAATGCATTTCGGCGACCGGGTCTATGCCAATGAATATCACGATCTGTTCGTGATCAGGGACGGGTTGATCGTCCACGGACGCGAATATTTCGATACCGGCAAGGTCGCTGCCTTTTTCGGCGCGCAGGAAGGTTTGGCATGAACGCCGAGACCGTCGTCAGGCAATTCCTCGCCCTGTTCCACACCAGCAAGCTGGACGTGGGGGCAGTGCGCGCGATGCTGGCTGACGATGCCCAGTATAAGCCGGTCGTGCCGATCGCTCCGGTAAGGCAGGGCGCGGACGCCATCTGCGAGGAGCTGGAGCGACAATACGAACTTTATGACGAATGCGCCTGCGATATTCGCAAGGTCGCGGCTTCGGGATCGACCGTTTTCACGGAACGGGTCGATACATGCCGGCAGTTGAAGGACGGGCGGGAAACCACCACCCATGTCGTCGGCGTGTTCGATCTGGATGATGCCGGCAAAATTGTCTGGTGGCGGGAATATTGGGACGGTCTCGATTGTGCGGGTCAGTTGGGGATCGACGACAAGGCCATGCGATCGATCATGTGTGCGTGAAGGGAAATTCGATGCAGTATGACGTCGTGGTGATGGGTTCCGGCGGTGCCGGGCTGACAGCAGCGCTGGTCGCCGCAAAAGCGGGTTGCAAGGTGGTCGTGCTGGAAAAGGCGCCGCATTTCGGCGGGACAACGGCCATTTCCGGTGGCGGGGTCTGGATACCCGAAAGCCCGCAAGCCGTTGCGGCGGGCGTGGACGACAGCAAGAAGAAGGCGCTGGACTACTCGCTTGCCGTCGTCGGCAACCGGGCAGAGCGCGAGCTGATCGAAGCCTATATCGAAACCGGCCCCGAAATGGTGAAATGGCTGGAGGCCAATAGTTCGGTCCATTTCCTTCTCTCGCCCCCGTCCAGCGACTGGTACCCCGAGGTAGAGGGCGCGATGCACGAAGGGCGGTTGCTGGCTCCGGCTGAATATGACGGCAGAAAGCTCGGTTCCGATTTCGACAATCTTTCCAAGCCGCGCGAGGAATTCAACGCGCCTGGCGGTATGATGATCGATCTGTTCGATCTGCCCTATATCGCCAAGCTGCCGCAGCCAGGTGCGTTGTGGTACATGGCCAAGATCGCCATCCGTTTCGCTTTCGACAAGAAGAAGCTGGGCCGCGGCTCACGCCTGACGATGGGCAACGCCCTGATGGGCAGGCTTTACCGTTCGGTGCTGGACGCGGGGGTCGACCTCTACAGCAGTGCGCCGGTCGAAAGACTGCTTGCCGATGGGGGCAGGGTCACGGGTGTCGTCGCGACCATAGACGGCAAGCAGACGGAAATTTCGGCCGCAAAGGGCGTCGTTCTGGCGGCCGGCGGATTTTCCGCCAACGAACAGATGCGCAAGGTCTATCTGGCCTATGCCGAGCAGCATGTTTCCATCCTTCCATATCACAATACCGGAGACGGCATAAATGCCGCCACGGCATCGGGCGCCGTGCTGGGAACGGACAACCACGCCAATGCGGTCTGGGCCGTGGTGTCAAAGCGGACGCGCGATGATGGCTATGTCGAACGCTATGCGCATCTGATCGACATGTCGAAGCCCGGCTGCATCGCCGTCGGCAAGGACGGCAAACGCTTTGGCAATGAGGCCGGGGTCCATTTCGTCGAGGACATGCACGCCACCGGCAATGTGCCTGCATGGATCATTTCGAACGCGAAGAACGTCAAGAAATACGGCATGGGGCTGTCGCTTCCGGGGGGCAGCAAGATCAAGGAGCTGGTCGCTTCCGGCTATATGAAAAAGGCCAATACGCTGACCGAACTGGCGGCGCAAATCGGGGTCGATCCCAAGGCGCTGGAAGCAACCGCTGCGCGGGTCGATGCCGATGCGAAAACCGGGCGCGACAGTGAATTCGGCAAGGGCGATACGCTGATCGATCAAGAAATTGGCGATCCCGCGCACAAGCCCAATCCCTGCTTCGGGCCGGTTGGCGCGGGGCCCTATTACGCGGTCCAGATATTCCCCGGCGACGGATCGACGACCGTGGGCGTAAAAATCGACGCGCAATGCCGCGTCAAGGATGAGAGCGGTCAGCCGATTCCGGGCCTTTGGGCTGCCGGGCTGGATGCCAATTCGATCTGGCAGGGCAAGTCTCCGGCGCATGGATGCAATGTCGGTCCGGCACTGGTGACCGGCTTTATCGCGGGCAGGAGTATCACGGCATCAAAACAGCAGTCGTAACCGGAGCAAGCTCGGGCATCGGCCTTGTCGTCGCGCGGGAACTGGCGCGCGATGGCTGGCGGGTGATCGCGCAGGGCCGGGATCACGCGCGCAGCGAAGCCGCGCTTGCGGAAATCCGGTCCGCCGCGCCCGAGGCGCAGGTCGACATGATAAGGGCCGATTTGTCGGTCATGGACAAGGTGGACGCGTTCGCATCGCAGGTAGCGGCATCGACCGACCGGATCGGATTACTGGTGAACAATGCAGGCGCCACGCCATCGAGGCGGATGGAAACCGCCGACGGGTTTGAACAGACCTTTGCCGCCAATCACCTTGCCGTTTTCCTGCTGACCCACCGCCTGCTGCCCTTGCTGAAGGCGGCGGCGCCCGGATCACAAGTGATCACGACCGCATCGGTCGCGCACAAATTCATCAAGGACATGAAGTGGGATGATCTGAAGCAGGCGCAGTCATTCAGCGCCAGCGATGCGTATGCCCAGTCCAAGCTGGCCAACATCTTGTTTACGCGGGAAATGGCGAAACGGGTCAAGCACGACGGAATCCGCGTGAATTGCGTGCATCCCGGCGTCGTGCAAACCAATTTCGACAGTCACGGCAATCTTGCCGTCAAGCTGATGTATTTCCTTGGCAAACCGCTCTCGCTGACGCCCGAGCAGGGCGCGGATACGATACTCTTGCTGGCGAAGGGCGGGGCGCCAAATGCGACCGGCCAGTATCTCGCCAAGCGCAAGCCCGCAGCATTGTCTGCCGCTGCGCAGAGCGAGCAAGGCGCCGCACGCTTGTGGGACATCAGCAAAGAACTGACCGCCAAAGCCGGCCAGACTGTCGGCTAAAGCCGGGGAAGGCGGGATGGCGCTTTGCCGTCCCGCCTGCCGGTCCTACTTTTCGCGGCGTTTCGCCTCTGCCACCATTGCGAACAGCCCCTCATTATACTTTGTCAGCTGTTCCATGGTGAGATTGCGATAGGGCGTCATCGGACAGAGCGAATCCACCACGCCCCAGAAGGGTTCGAGTTCTTCGAGCACTTCGTCGACCGGCCCGCATTTCACGAAGGCCTGCACCATTTCGTCGCTGACCTTCTCGATCACGCCCGAAACATCGCCATGTTCGCCTGCGGCCAGCTGGCAATCGCGTGCGAGATCGCCAAAACCGATGGAATCGAAAAAGTCTTCGTATTCCTTGTAACCGGCATAGCCCGCCACGGTGGCACGGCTGTCGTCGATCGCCTGCTGCTTGTCGTCATTGATGGCGACCCATGGCCATGCATTGATTTCGACATCCGTGCGTTTGCGGCCAAAGCGGGCCAGCTCCGAATGGATGAAATCGTTCTTCTGAACCGTATAGTCGACCGTCCAAAGCGCATGGACCATCAGCCCGTCGGCAATCTCCAGCGACATGCTGGTCAGCTTGTCCTTGAGCGCGGCGATCCAGATCGGAATATTCTCGCGCACCGGGGGCGCGGTCATCATCTTTTCCGTCCATTCCAGATCGTAATATTCGCCGTGGAGCGGTTCCATGTCCTTGTGGCTGTTGGCGTTCACGTAACGCACGATCTTCACCACTTCACGCAGATGGGTCAGCAGCTTGCGATGCGGCTCGCCATAGATCCCCTCAAGCGCGCTGTGCAGCGAGGTGCCCAGGCCAAGGACGAAACGGCCCTGGCTGATCGTGTCGCATTCGATCGCGCAATAGGCGGTTTCGACCGGACTGCGGGTTCCCGCAACCGCAATGCCGGTCGACACCTTCAGCGTATCGGTCATCGCCGCGACGGCGGCCATCGGCACAAAGGGTGCGCCATAGATCTGAAGCGAAAAGACCCCCTCGAATCCCACCTGCTCCATCTGTTTTGCCATGCCGCCCATCACCGGAGCGGGCAAAACGGGCATCACGCCCCACCACTTGCGCTCACCCCCCGTCGCATTGGTCAGTGTGGTCATGCTTTTTCATATCCTATAATGTCGCTGCAATCAGAGCTGACATTATCGCGATAGGTGAAATCGCCGCGCGCCTGTCTTTCGGCTAGTGCCAGCATCAGCACGCGATATTTCTGGCCGGCTTCGTCCAGCGGCGAATGCAAATCCTTGCGCTTTTCCGGCCGCATGTAGCGCGGGCTCTGCGGCGAGGTCATGGAACTGTCCTGCCGCGAAACCTTGTAGCTCGCCTTGGGCATTATATAGCGGAAAAGATTGGTCTTTTTCACGTTCGATGTGTTCATGGCATAATCCAGCCGGGTCCGGTCACGCGTTTCGGGAACGCAGGGGTGGAACAGCTGGACATTGTCGCCCGGGGTAAAGCGGCCATAAGCGATCGCGGCATGGCTGCGCAGATAGATGCGGATCACCTGTCGAACCTGCTGCACATCGTCGCGCACGCCGCCAAAGATCTTCATGATCGGCGCGACGGACTTGTTCACGCAGGTCCGCACCATGGTGATGGTCTCGCTGTCGTGGAACACCTCGACCGTTTCCTTGTCCATCTTCTCGTCGCCCACGACATCGGCGTGGATGAAATCGGCATGGGTAAGGTCGATCAGGTTTTCGAGGCTGAGCGGCGCGCAGCAATCGAACCGCACGGTGCCGAGCATGTGCAGCGGCAGGCCGCCGTCCTCGGGCAGATAGGGAATGCTGGGAATATGTTCGGGCGCGGCATTTTCCGGCTTGCCGAGCCAGCCCCAGACATAGCCGTACTTCTCGATCACCGGATAGTGACCGGCCTCGTCGGTATATTCGCTCTTCGTCGCGGCAAGCTGGTCATTCGGGTGCGTTTCCGCCGCCACAACACTGCCGTCGGGCTTCCGCCAGATGAAATAGGGGTGCGAGTAAACAGCGCGCCGGATGGGTTTCTTGGCAACAGCGAAGCTGTGGGCCAGCGGAAACCATGCATCGGTCAGCATGATATCGTGCGGCAGCCAGGAATTGACCTTGGCCGCGAACTGGCGCGGATCGACCGCGATCGGATCGTCATGAACCTCGGGAGCCGGATTGTCTTGAACGTCGAGCATGATCTGTTCCTTGTTCTCGGTTTGGCTGCGGTCAGGCAGCGGCTTCCTGCGCTGTGGGCGGTCCGGATTTGCGCGTGACGATACTTTCGCGCAGGTCCGAGGCGTGGATAGACGCCGACGGCTTGAGCACCCGCAGCGCCGCTCCGTCGACATGGTCGAAAACCCTGAACGGCGTGCCGATGCCCATGGCCTTTGCCATCAGATGGTGGCGTCCGGGCGACAGAGCGGCGCGCCAACGCACCTGCGTAACGCCGCGCGCGGCCGGAACGGGCGCCAGAACCGCGCGGAACAGGGCCCTGAACTCGTCGTCCAGCAGGGTCAGGTCCGTCTCGCCAGTTACCGGATCGGTGGCGATGCGCAGGCTGATCGGGAAATCGGAAGTGAAGGGTGCGGGCCAGTGCGGCGATGCCCATTGGCATGATCGTTCCAGCACCAGCTTGCCTTGCTGCTCGGACAATTCGGTCAGCAGATAGGGTGAAAAGCGCACCCCCTTGATCGACAGCACCAGCGAAGGATCGTCGAACAACGCGGCGATCCAGTGTTCGTGATCCAGCGCCACAATCGATGTGCCCGAAAGCGGCAAGACGCGATCGTCAGGTGCGGGGGCAGCGGCCTTGGCGTCCAGGCAGACCCGTACAAAGCCCGCATCCTCGTGAACGGCGAATGGCCTTGCCTTGTAGACAGGAGGGAATTTGCGATCGCTTTTCAGATTGGGAATGTCGATCAGCTGCCCGCTTGCGCCGTCATAAGTCCAGCCGTGGTATCCGCACTGGATCGCGCCATTGCCAAGTATGCAACCCAGCGACAGGGGCGCCCGGCGATGCGGGCAGCGATCTTCAAGCGCGCGCACGACCTTCTTGTCGTCGCGCCAAAGGACGACCGGTTGGTCGCCGATATCGACGTTGTGCGGCTTGTCCGCGCTGATCTCTTCGGAGCGGGCAACGGCCCACCAGGCTGCTTCGGTCATATTCGACTCGCATCTCCCAATACGCGTTATGCAATTAAATTGACACATGACAATTTAGTTGTCAATCTATGTCGATGGATGCAGCAAATGTAAATTCGCCCGCCTCCACCCGAGAGGGCAGGGCGGCGGACAGGGCAACTGGCCAGATGACAGGCCATCTTACCCGCAGGCGTGAGAGGACCCGGGGGCGCCCACGCGCGGATGCCGGTGAATCGGTTGACGAGGCATCGCTGCTACGGACCGCCTTCGCCATGTTCGCCACGCATGGCTATGGAGCCGCGACAATGCGCGCGATGGCCCGCGAACTGGGCGTCAGCCACAATTTGCTCAATGTGCGATTTGGCAAGAAGTCGCAGTTATGGAAGGCGTCGGTCGACTGGCGGCTCAAGGAAGCCGCCCGCGAGGTTGAACTGGCCTTCGACCCGTCGCACCCTCCGGAAGAACAGTTGCGGGACTTGATTCATCGGTTTTGCCGCTGGGCGATCATCAATTCGGACATTGTGGCCATGAGCCACCTTGAAGGGCGCGAGCCGAGCTGGCGGCTCGACTATATGACGGAAAGCTTCACCCTGCCGTTCCAGCGCCGCCTTCAGGACCTTCTGGAACAGGTAGGATCGGGCACGGCGCTGCGTCCGATCGATTCCGGTGCATTATTGGCGCTGCTCGTTCACGGGGTCGGATCCTATTTCGCGCTTGCCCCGATGCATGACCGGCTTCTGCCTGATCTGCCTGGTGACGGCGCCGCCAATCCGTCGCCCGAGGACCGGGCCGATGCGATGGCGCGGTTTCTTCTGGCAGGTCTGTTCAGCGCCTAAGTCTTGATAGCTCTCGCGTGATCAGATTGGCGCCGGGAAGAAGAGATCGGCGATGCGGTCCCGATAAATGGCGGCCTTGGCTTCATCCATCCCGAATTGCGGCACGACGGGCGTGATCGAATCGGCAAAGCGTGCGCGTTCGATTATCTGGGCTTTCACCTCCTCAGCCGAACCGAGCACCGTGATCGCACTGACCATCTCGTCAGGGCAGGCCGCCTCCATCGCGGCAAAGTCCTGCCGGGCAAACGCATCCTGAATCGCCGCTGCTTCCTTTTCGAAGCCTATCGCCTTGAAATAGCGCAGATACTGGGGCGATTGCGTATAAAACGCGATATTCGCGCGGGCATCCGCAATGGCCGCATCGCGATCCTCGTTGATGACGGTAAATATCATCAGATTCAGATCGAAAGCCGACCGCTCCCGTCCGGCTCTGTCGAGACCTGCCTGCAAGTGCGGGGCGACCTTTTCCTCGATCCAGCGGGTCGTCCATAACGGATGGCCCAGCAGCCCTTCGGCGATCTCTCCGCCCTGCTCGCATGCCTTTTCGAAAATGGCAGGCAGATAAACCGGAATGGCAGGGCGGCGCGCTGGCCCCGTCAGCCGGAAATGCGACAGGTCGAGCGTAGTATATTCGCCTGCCAGCACCTGTAGTTCGCCGGTGTGGCCCTTGGCGATGACCGCCCGCACCTGCTCCACAATTTCGCGCATATGCGCCAGTGGCTTGCCGTATGGCATGCCAAAGCTGCCTTCGATCTGGCTTTGCGCGCTGGACCCCAGGCCAAGCACGGCGCGGCCATCGCTGATGTGGTCCAGATCGATGACGCTGCATGCCGTCTCCAGCGGACTACGCGTGAAGGCCAGCGCGATGCCGCTGCCCAGCTTTATCCTGCTGGTGACGGCTGCGGCTGCCGCAAGGGTGACGAAGGGGAGGCCGAAGATTTGCGGGACCCAGACCCCCTCGATTCCGGCCGCTTCCCATTGGCGGACCAGCGGTACGAGTTCGTTTGCCGGAAGGACCGGCAATTGCGTCCAGATCTTCTTATCCGCGAACATCACCCAAAGCCCTTGGCGGTATCGAAATAGTCCCGCCACGACACGATCTTGTCGCCGTCCATTTCGAAAATCCCCATGAGCTTGATGGAGACGAGCAGTTGGCCGTTTTTGTCATGGAAATTGTCAGTTCGTTCGGTCAAGACCACGTTCCCGTCCGAAGCGACGTGGTGAACGATCACCTCGCCGCTTTCGATCGGGTACATCTGCGCAAAGCCGTCCATGAAAGCTTTCGCCTCCGCGAATCCGGTGGTCTTCGAGATGCCGACATTTTCCCAAACCGTCCTGTCGGTAAAGCGCCGTTCCATCGACGCGAGCATATCGCCCAGCGTAGGCTTCCACTCCTCGAAGAAGGCCAGCACTTCGGATTGCGCATCGGCCATGGTCAATCCTCCGGCGCGATGGTGACAGTCACCCCGTCAAGCGCATCACTCATTTCGACCTGGCACGCCAGACGCGAGGTTTCGTTGCGATGGTCGGAACTGTCGAGAAGGTCGCTTTCATCCTCGGTCATTTCCGGCAGCTTGGCGAAATAGGACGCCTCCACGTGAACATGGCAGGTCGCGCAGGAACAGCAGCCGCCGCACAGTGCCAGCAGTTCGTCGAATCCATCGTCGCGGATGATCTCCATCAGGCTCAGCCCATTGTCGGCTTCAACTTCCGTGCTGGCGCCAGATCGGTCGATCACATTGATTTTCGGCATTTCTTACTCCGTGACGTAGATGAATTATCTGACTTCGACTTCGACCGGGAAGCGATCGAAATAAAACTGGAAATGCTGGCGGATATCCTCGGCCGTCAGACCGAAATCGCCTTCAAGATCGAACTTCACCTTGCCGTTGACGGCCGGATCGTGATCCCGGTGATACTGGTGCAGGGCCTGCAACGTGTCCTCGTCCAGCGGCAGGTCCGCCTTGGCATAGATCTGCCGGAGGATCGGGTCGGGGTTCTTGATCCATTCGTGGAAATAGACGTCGATCGCCTGGTCTTCCGGCAGGCAATCGCGATCGCGCACGCAGCGCGACAACAGCGTCTTGTACCGGTCGATCCAGTAGCCCTTGGGTTCCTCCGGGTCGCTTTTCGTGCGCAGCACGCGCGAAGCATAAAGCGCCATCGACAGCGTCGAGCGGATCGAACCCACCGGATCGCGGTGCGTGATCACGAAGGTCGCATCCGGGAAGGTTTTGTACAGAACGGGCAGCTGTTCCATATGCTGCGGGCATTTGATCACCCAGCGATTCGGCCCCTTCAGGAAAGTAAGAACCTGCAGCCCCTTCTTCAGATAGGCATAGGTGCCGCTCTGGTCATGGCTGAGGTAATAGTCGCGCCACCTTGGAACATAGGCCAGCCATTCGATCAGATAGGATGAGAAGTCGAGGGCCTGCAGTTCGATATCCTCGCTGATATGATCGGGCGAGAATTCATGCATGTATCGCATCATCGGCAAGACTGCGTCCTGCTGTTCCCACCCGGCCTGCGCCTTGGTCCAGCGGGGGTTGGAATCGCTTGCCGTCGGCGCGTCTTCGGCGGCCGGGACGGGCGCGATGGCTTCCCACCAGGGGAGCGAGCGAAGCCGCGTATCGGCAGAGAGCAGCCCGAGCAGATGGGTGGTGCCCGAACGCGGCGGGCCGCCGACGATGATCGGGCTGTCGATGTCGATATCGAGGATTTCCGGGTGGCGCTTGCACAGGTCCTCTACCCGCAGGCGGGTCGCGGCATAGCGCACGAACATCGGCCACAGACCGGCGCGGCCCACGGGCGAGAGGAATTCGTCTTCCTCCACGCACTCGCACCACAAATCCAGCCTTTCGACGAAGTCCATTTTGCCAAAGTCGCTCAGGCCGGTCTGGGCCTTGGCGGCGTCGAGGATCGCTTTCGACGAAAAGTCGAAGTGCATTTGCGATGCACCTGCCAGCGCGGCCTTTTGCGCGTCGTCGAGCACGGGGGCGAGCATGTCCCCGATCCTGAACACCTGACCCTTGGTGTCTTGCTTCATCCCCCGATCTCCCTTGCGGCATTTTTCTGTCGCGCATTCGTAAAAGCGATGGCTGCCGAACTTTGTCCTACCGAAAGATATGCGGCGCATCCGGCAACAGCGGGTAGGCCGGCTACGGAGAGGGTAGCGGCGACATGACAGAAAAAATGTTCGATCTGACCGGGAAAGTTGCGTTGGTGACGGGTGCCAATTCGGGCCTTGGCTTTGCCTTTGCCGAAGGGATGGCGCGTGCGGGCAGCGATCTCGTCATCTGGGGCAGGCGCAAGGATGCCAACGACAAGGCGGCAGAAAAGCTGCGGGCCTTTGGCGTCAAGGTGCATTCCGCCGAAGTGGACGTCACCGACGAAGCGCAGATCGTGGCCGGCGTGGCCGATGCGCTTGCGGCGATGGGCCGGATCGACACGGTGGTCGCCAATGCGGGCATTGCCAATCCGGTGCCGTTTATCGACATGGATGCCGATAGCTATAACGCGTTGATGAACGTCAACCAGCACGGCGTGGTGTTCACCCTGCGCGAAGTGGCCAGGCACATGGTGGCCCGAGCCGAGGCGGGCGATCCCGGCGGCTCCATGATCCTGTGCGGCAGCGGATCGATTTTCCAGGGCGTGCCGACGCTGGTGCATTACGGTGCGGCAAAGGGCGCTCTTGCGGGGCTGGCGAAGGGGCTGGCCGCGGAACTGGGCCCCCATGGCATTCGCTGCAATGTCATCGCGCCCGGTTTCATCATCACCGAAATGACCATGAAGGACCCCGAGATCGGCCAGATGATCGCCGATGGCGTGGCAGCCCGTGCCCCGCTCGGCCGCGCGGGAATGCCCGACGATCTGTGGGGCGCGGCGGTTTATCTCGCCAGCGATCTGTCCCGCTATCACACCGGCGATACGCTGGTGGTCGACGGCGGGAAAATGATCAACAACTAGGAGCGCAGATCATGTTTTCACGGCCCGGGGCAAGGCATAGCCAGAACGCCTATGTGACCAGCGATCTCGATCGCGCGATGGCCATCTGGCGCGACGAATTTGGCGTTTCCCGCTTTCACGTGTTCGAAAACGATGCGCCCGGACTGGTCTCCTCGCCAGAGTACCGGATGAAAATCGCGCTGGCCAATGTGGGCGGGGTCGAGATCGAACTTATCGAGCCTTTGCCCGGACAGGCGCCGCTTCATGCAGAGGTGCTACCCACGGACGGCAGCTTTGCCATGCGTTTTCATCACGCGGCCTTGCGGGTCGATGGCGATCGGAGCGATTTCGAAGCCTACATGGCTTCGCTCGATTTGGCGACGCATCCCGTGGTGTGGCGCGGAGAGCTGGGCGATGTGATGCGCTATGCCTATACCGACGAACGGGCGACACTGGGCCATTATCTGGAACATGTCTGGTTCGATCCGGCCATGTATGAACAGATGGCCGCAGCCATTCCGGTCTATCCGGCGCCGTGACGATGGATCTGGCTAATCTCAATTTCCGCGACCTGGGCGGTATACGAACGAATGGCGGTGCCGTTCGCGGCGGGGCACTCTTTCGCGCCGAAGGTCCGGCCAATTTGTTGCCGCAACATCATGCACAGCTCAAATCGCTGGCGATCGGATATATCTTCGACCTGCGCTCTAGGCGGGAGCGAGAGACGCATCCGCATGATTGGCAGGACGCGAACTGCCGCTGGCTGGGACTGGACGTGAATGCCGACCTGCGCGTTTTCGGAAACGATGGACGCGAAAGGCTGAGCCTTGGCGGTGATGAGCGGCTGGCCATCGACATCATGAGCGAGACATACCGGGAAATTCCCGATGCGCTTGCGCCGCACTGGAAAACCGTGGGCGAATGCCTGCTGGAAGGCAGGCCGGCAATCGTGAATTGCACTGCGGGCAAGGACCGCACGGGGGTCGCGGTTGCCATACTGCTGGAAATGCTGGGGGCCTCGCGGGACGAAATCATGCGGGACTATCATCGGTCCGTGGTGTTCGGCGAGAATCTTCGGCGCGGCGGAACGCTGGAAGGCGATATCCGGGCCAGCTTCGGCTTTATGCCAAGCGCCGAACAGGTGGATGCGCTGATAGGCGTGCGAACAGAATATCTTCAGGCTGCGTGGGACCGGATCGAGAACAGTCACAAGACTGTATCGCGCTATCTGGCGGACGCAGGGCTGGATGAAGCAACACAATCTGAGCTGCGGCACCTTTTCGTGACCCGCGACCACGCCGACTCAATCCAAGGAGAACAATGATGAAAAGCGGTGGTGTAATCGGCCTTGGCGGCATTGGCGGCGGGGTGGCACAATGCCTCCAGCGATCCGGCCAGCTTTCCGCCATCTATGACGTGCGGGCCGAGGCGGCCGAAAAAATCCCCGGAGCGCCCCCGATGTCGGCAACGCCGAGGGATCTGGCGGCAGCGTCCGATTGCGTGCTGATCGCCGTTCTGAATGGCGCACAGACGATCGCCGTGCTGTCGGGCCCCGACGGCGTGCTCGCAGCCAACAAGGCCGGGCAGACGGTGATCCTGTTGTCCACCATATCGATGACGGAACTGGAAACCGCGCAAAAGCTGTGCGCCGAAGCGGGAGTGATCCTGATCGACTGCGGGGTGACCAACGGCCCGAAATCGGGTGAAAACGGTCTTATCTGTCTTGCGGGTGGTTCTGACGAGGACATGGCGAAGGCAAAGCCCATTTTCGACGGATTTGCCGGACAGGTCATTCACATGGGCGGCCCGGGCGCCGGCATGGCCGCAAAGATCGCCCGCAACGCCACCTATTTCGGCTGCATGCGTGCCGGTTACGAAGGTGCGGTGATCGCGCGGAACTACGGGGTCGATCTGGGCCAGTTGCGCATGGCTCTGTCGGGCGATCCCAATGCGGGCGGCGGGCTGGAAGGGGCGCTGGCCATGGTGGTGCGCCCCGATCCTGCGGGAAATGAGCAGGAAACCGGAATGCGTAATTACTTCAAGGGATTGATGATCAAGGACCTTGAAGTCGCCATTGATGAGGCGGCCCGATTTGGCGTGCGGCTGCCGATGATCGAACTGATCCGCGACAACGCCGATTCCACTTCTGGCCTGGAATATCCCAAAGGCCAGCCGATCGCCTGAGCGACGCCACCAGACAAGCGAGGAATGACGATGAGCGACAATGCCTGGGAAAATGGACTGAAGGTCTTCGATGCCGTGTACGGCAAAGGTACCTCTGCGATGATGAAGGGGCGGGAGAATGACCGTTTCAACCGCGAGATCATCGAAAACCAGTTCGGCAATCTGTGGGCCGATGATGCCCTGTCTATCAGGGAAAAGCGCCTCATGGTGCTTGGCGCCACGACCATGCTGGGCAGGCAGGACCTGATCGAGATCCAGATGATGGGCGCCTTGGCGAACGATGAATTCACTGAAGAGGAATTGGCACTGATTCCTCATTTCCTGTTGTTCTATGCGGGTGCTGGCAACTGTACAGCTCTGATCCGCGGGATCGAAGCCGCCAAGGCCCGCTTTGCCGAAATGAAGGGGGGCTGAGATACCATGCGCCAACTTCCGCGACGCCCGATCGACAAGGCCGCCTTTCGCGAACGGTACGGCCCCTGGGCCGTTATCGCGGGAGCATCCGAAGGAACCGGTGAATGCTACGCTCGGCAATTGGCCGCCATGGGCATCAACCTTGTGCTGGTATCCCGCAGGCAGGGTCTGCTCGAAACGCTCGGTAAGGATCTGGCAGGCGAATATGGTATCGAATACCGCGCATTCTTTCAGGACCTGACCGACGTCGATGCGGGCGTCAGGATCGTCGAGGCGTCGGCCGATCTTGATGTCGGCCTCTATATCTCGAACGCCGGGGCCGGAGGCTTCTCGGCTTTCCTGGAAGAAAGCACCGATGCCGCGCATCATCTGGTCCGGATGAACATCACAACGCTGATCGATGCCGCCAACGGTTTCGGCAAGCGCTTCCTGAAGCGGGGCAAGGGCGGCATAATCGTAATGGCGTCGGGCGCAGGGCTGGGCGGTCAGCCCAATCTGGTGATGTATGCCGCCACCAAGGCGTTTGAGATCAATTTCGCAGAGTCGCTTTGGGCAGAATATCACGAACGGGGCATCGACGTGATCGGCATTGCCGCCCCGATCATGCGCACTCCGACATTGCTGCGAATTGTTCCTGCAGATTTCGACACATCACGTGCATTCGATCCTGCCGACGTGACCAATAACGCGCTGGCCGGATTGCTGGCCGGGGAACCGGTGCAGATCATCCCCGACGGTCCCGGCGCCGAAAAGCTTCCGCAAGTAGAGGCCGACCGCAGGGAGCGCCTGAAGGGGTTCGTCGAGTTCAATAAAAGCTTTACGGGAGGATAACGGGATGCGCAGGCTTGAGGGCAAGGTGGCCGTCGTAACGGGCGGAGGCGGCGGTATCGGATCGGCCGTTGCCAACCGCATTGTGCGGGAAGGGGGAAAGGTCGTCATTGCCGACCTGTTCGAGGATAGCGCCAGGGCCGCGGCCGGACCGCTGGGCGAGGCCGCGCTTGCCGTCCAGTTTGACGCATCCGATCCGGTATCAATCGAAGCGATGGTGACCGCAGCAGTCGATCACTTCGGCGGGATCGACATACTTCACAACAATGCCGCGATGACCGATCCGGCGAAGCATCCGCTGGACACCACGCCGGTCGATATTCCCATCGAGATCTGGGACGAGATCATCGACATCAACCTGCGCGGCTATTTGCTGGGCTGCAAATATGCGATCCCGCACATGATCGCGCGCGGCGGCGGATCGATCATCAATACCGCGTCCAACAGCGGTATCGCGGGCGACCTCGCCCGGGTCGCCTATGGCGCCTCGAAAGGCGGCATCATCACGCTGTCGAAATATGTCGCCACCCAATACGGCAAGCAGAACATCCGCTGCAATTCGATCTCGCCCGGCGTTGTCCTGACGCCAGCGCTTGAGGCCACGGTCCCGGGCCTTAAGGAAGTGATCCAGCGCCACATACTGACGCCGGAATTCGGCACGCCGGACGATATCGCCGCGCTTATCGCCTTTCTCGCGTCGGACGAGAGTCGCTATATCACTGGCGAGAACATCTCGATTTCGGGAGGGGGCCTCTCGCATCAGCCGCATTACGCCGACCTGCTGGCCATGATGGAACAGCAATTGTCATGACCGAACCGCTGAGCGTAGCCGGACTGGAAACCGCCGCTCGCGATGCCACGGGCCTGACCGACTTCGGACCGGACACGGGGTGGCGCGAAGGGTTTGAAAGACTGGCCGCGGCGGTGGAGGCGATGGGCCCGAACGACCAGCTTCGCCAACTGGCGACCCATAATATCGTGGGCCAGCTTTCCACGCGGCTTCGGTTTGTCGAGGATGATCGCAACCATCCGGAAATCGCGCAGCAGGATGTCGGCGATCCGCTGATCGTGATCGGCCTTCCGCGCACCGGCACCACTATCACCTACGATCTGCTGTGCCTTGACCCAGAGGCGCGGGCGCCGCGCGAATGGGAATGGTATATCCCATGGCCCCCGACCGAGGCAGCAACATTCGACAGCGATCCGCGCATCGCGCAGGTCACCGCCATGTACGACAACTGGCTGAAGCATGCGCCGCAACTGCTCGACATTCAGCGGTTCGACTGCACCCAGCCGGGCGAATGCAATCACGGGATGCAATATCACTTCGCCAGCACCAATTTCCCCGCGGAACTGGGCGTGCCCGACTATGCCGACTGGTTGCGCACGAATGAGGTGCCCGGCCAGTATATATCGCACAAGCGGCTGCTGCAGAACTTCCAGTGGAAGGGGCCGCAAGGGCGCTGGACGCTGAAATCGCCGCAGCATCTGTTCGACCTGCCTGCGCTGCTGGAGGCCTATCCGGGCGCGATGCTGGTATGGACGCACCGGGATCCTGCGCTGACATTCTCATCGCTCTCAAGCTTCATTGCCGGGTTCCTCGCGGCGTTCGGCGGCGACAAGGACAAGGCCGCCATCGGGCGCGACGTGGTGGAAACGTGGATCACGGGCATGAACCGCGCCCTGTCCGCGCGTGCCGATCCGCGGATCGACGAGCGGATCATCGATCTGGCGCACAAGGATGTGGTGGCCGACCCGAAAGGGACGATCCGGCGAATCTACGACCGTTTCGGCCTGCGTTTTTCAGACGAACACGCCGCCCGGATCGACCGGTTCCTGACCGACAATCCTGCCGCCAAGCGCATGGGCAAGCACAAGCATACGCCCGAACAATACGGGATAGACGTGGCGGAAGTGCGCGCCCGCATGACGGAATATTACGACCGCTTCGGCCATCTTCTGGAGAGACCATCATGAGCGTACTCGATCGCTTTCGCCTCGACGGAAAAACCGCCATCCTAACCGGCGTCGGCCCCGGCGTGGGCGAGCATGTTGCGAAGGCCTACGCCGAACTTGGCGCCAGTGTCGTCATCTCCGCACGTTCGCAGGACAGGCTGGACCGGATCGCGGCAGAGATCAACGCGGCGGACGGCGGACGGGCACTGGCCGTGGCCACCGATGCGGGCAAGCGCGAAGACCTCGTCAATCTGGTCGCAAAGGCGCGCGAAGCGTTCGGACCGATCCATATCATTTTCAATAATGCTGCTGCAGGCGTAGTCTATGCCCAAGACGGCGGCCTCTGGGCGAATACCGACGAGGTGTGGAAAACCGCGATAGACGTGAACGTGATGGCCACCTGGCGCCTCGCGGAGATGACCGCCTCCGAGATGGAGGCCCACGGCAAGGGCACAATCATCTCAGTCCAGAGTTGCGGGGGCTTCACGCCCATTCCGCCGGCAGTGGCCTATGGCGTCAGCAAGGCGGCGCTGTCCTTCCTTACCAGATCACTGGCCAAGGCGCTGGCCCCGCACACGCGCGTCAACGCGCTGTGCGTCGGTTCGATGAGCCCGGACGGACAGGAGGCCGAGATCCATAAGGGGCTGGGCCTTGCAGAGCGCAATGCCATCAAGCGTTTCGGCGCGGCGGACGAGGCGGTTGGCGCGGCTATCCTGCTGGCCAGCGATGCATCGAGCTATACCACCGGCAGCACCGTGTTCGTCGAAGGCGGCCGCGTGGGCACCATCTCATGACCAATCCGCTCTACACCCAAGAGCAGGAGCGCGCTGAAATTCTGGCGCTCCGCCTGATCGAACGCCCTGACGTCAGGGCGGCGCGCGAAGCGGCGCGGCGCGACATGCTGAGCGATCCCGCCGCCCGCACGACTGACGGCAATCTGGGTCTGGACCGTGCGCTGGATCAATGGGTTCTGGCGCTGGCCATGCGCGAAGCGAATGGCGACACGGCGTCGCCGGTCGTTACCTGGAACGTGTCCAATCCCCCGCGGCGATGGTTCGGCCATGTCTATCACGGCGCGGCGGTCGCGGTGGACAATCCCGATAATTTCAATCGCGAAATCCCGATCGACGGGGAAAGGAGCTATCGCATCGACCTGCGCTTTTCCGCCGACCCACCGCAATTCAGCGTAGTGATCGAGATGGAGCCGGAACATCACGCCGGGCTGGGCGATAATATCGGTGCGCTGACGTTGCAGGACCTGCTGCCGCATTGCGATGGCGACCGCCGCGTGTCGGTGACCGTGGGGCCGCAAGCGGGCGGGTCGCTTCATCTGCAATCCCGTCCCGGCCGCATCCAGATCTACACGCGCGACAGCCAATGCGACTGGAACCAGATGCCTGCAGAAGTCTCTGTCACCCGTCTCGACCCGCCGCCCGACTGGTCGCCGCGCAGCGAGGACGAGATCGCCGCCGCAATCGTCGCTGACATGCCTGCATGGGTGCGTTTCTGGCGCGGTTTCAAGGACAGCTTCCTCGGCTTTCCCGCGCCCAACGGGCTGGTCGGCCCTAACGGGCGCGACGGCAATTGGGGTTATCTGGCAGGCGGACGGTTCGCGCTGAAGGATGACGAGGCGCTGCTGGTCACGCTCGATCCTGCGGGCAGCTATTACACCGGCTTCCAGATCACCGATCCGTGGACCATCGCGCCCGATCCGCTGCTGCGGCTTGCCAGCCTCAACAAGGGGCAGGTGGTGCCCAATGCCGATGGGACGGTGACCTATGCGATTGCGCTGGCCGATCCCGGCGTCGCGAACTGGATCGACACTTGCGGGCTGCATGAAGGTTGGATGCTGACAAGATGGCAGGGCGTACCGGCAGGTCTCGACCTGAGCCGGATGATCCGCGAGGTGCGGCTGACGACGATCGGGGATATTCCGGCCAGCGTGCCCATGATCGACCTTGCCGGTCGCAGGGCGCAGATCGCTACGCGCGCGTATGATTTTGCACGGCGCACCAGCATGGAGGGATGGAGCGATGCAGCCTGAAGGATCGATCGTCGAATTGTGTCATATCGTCAGGGACATCGATGCCGCGCTGGAGCACTGGACACGCGATCTGTGTGCGGGGCCATTCTTCGTATTCGACGTGCCGGTCATGCCCGGCCAGCAATATTACGGAGAACCGACCGAGGTTTCGATGCGGGTGGGGTTCGGATTTTCCGGCGGCGTCCTGATCGAACTGCTCCAGCAGACCAACGATGGCGCCTCACCCTTCCGCGATTTCCTGCAGGCACGGGGCGAAGGATTGCATCACATCATGCCGCGCGCCGACTATGACACTGCCTATGCGCGCCTGTCGGCAGCAGGCTTCAAAGTCGCCTATAGCGGCACGATGCTATCGGGAGAGCGTTTCTGCCTGTACGATACCTTTGCATCTTACGGTTATTATACCGAGCTGATGGAAATGTCCGAAGCCATGCTGGGCAGTTTGGCGCTGATGGAAAAGGCCCATGCCGGATGGGATGGGCAGACGGACCCCGTGCGCGGCATGGACCGGCTGGCCGAACTGGCCGGTTAAAGCTTGCCGCCACCCATTTCCGCGAACATCTTCTGAAAATCGGCGTAGCTTGGCTGATGCGCGGTGACGCCGCCATCGACCGGAATTGCGGCACCGGTAATGAATTCGCTCTCGTCGCTGGCTAAAAATGCCACGAGATTGGCCACATCCTCGGGCTGGCCAAGCCGCGGGGTAAGATGGTGCGAAAGCAGGATGTCCTTCACCATCGGCGGCGTCGATTCCTGCGCAAGCGGTGTCAGGACAAAGCCGATCACCATGCAGTTCGAACGCACGCCCAGCTTGCCATACTGGGTCGCGATCATGCGATTGAGCTGGATCAGCGCGGCCTTGGACGAGCCGTAGGCAGTCAGCGTCGCCTCGCCCTGCACGCCAAAGCCCGATGCGCTGTGAATGATCGATCCACGTCCATGCTCGATCATGCCGGGCAGGACATGTTTGCTCATCAGCATCGCGCCCCGCACATTGACCGCCATCGCGCGGTCCCAAGCGGCCACGTCGAGGTTCAGGACATCGAGATCGGCCTGCCGCTGTGCATCGTTCTGAATGGCGGCATTGTTGTGCAAAATGTCGATACGGCCCAGATCCGCGGCAACTTGTTCGGCGAATTCGCGGACCGAATTCTCGTCGGTCAGGTCCAGCGGTAGGGATGTTGCGCCCGGAATATCCTGCGCTGCGGCCGCCGCCGCTTCGACATCGATATCGCCAAGCACGACTTTTGCGCCTTCTTGCGCGAGCCGCCTTGCGGACGCCGCACCGATACCGCCTGCGGCACCCGTCACGATTGCAATCCTGTTTTCCAGCCGTCCAGCCATGGGTTCTCCTTTTCAGCCGGCATAAGCAATGGAAGCGCGGGTTTCACAACCTGTCGCAGGACAGGTTGCGAGAGTTTTTCGCGCCGACATCCTGTTTGCACAAGGCGGGAGAGGCTTTTCTTGGAATCGACGATTACACCCATGCCGGTGATGCCGGCCCCTGAACCGGCGGGTACCATATTTCTGATCGGCACCTGTGTCATCCTTGCCGCGATCATGGCGTGGTGGGCGCTCGGCTCCGAACGACCCAAACGGGGCTGGGTCCTGCCCCTTGTTTTCGCCGGAACCGCGCTTTCAGCCGTGATGATCGAGCCGATCTACGATAACACGCTGCTCTATTGGTATCCTGCGGAAAACCCGCTGGCATTCTTCCGCGGCTATGAACGGACCATCCCCTGGTATGTACCGCTAGGCTATGCATGGTTCTTCGGAGGATCGGCCTATCTGGTATGGCGAGTAGTCGAACGCGGGGCGCCCGTCGCCAGTGTCTGGAAGCTTTTCTTCACGACCGCGGCGGTCGACTGGCTCGCCGTATCGATATGCGAGTGGATGGAATTGAGTGCATTCTACGGAAACCAGCCGTTCCATCTCTTCGGCTCGCCCATCTGGTTCTCGTTCTGCGATGCCACGGGCGGGTTCGTTCTGGGTGCCGCACTGGCAAAGCTTGTGCCGTACCTTGGCGGCATCAAGCGGCTGTGGCTGCTGATCCTGCCCAGTTTTACCTATGCCGCGACGCTCGGCTCCACTACCGCTCCTGTATCGCTGGCGCTCAATTCCGCCTGGTCGCCGGTCATGATTTGGATCGCTGGTGCCGCCACGATGGCAATGTGCATGGTGGCCATCCATGTCATCGCCCAGATGGCCCGGTTGCGACAGGAAGCGGTGCTGTGAGACGTTTCTCAGGTCGGGACTGGTGGTTTATCGGCCTTCTGGCCACGATCTACGCCTTCAACTTCATCGACCGTATGATCATTGCCGTGGTCGGAGAGCCGATCCGGCAGGAATTCGGGCTCAGCGATTTCCAGCTCGGCATCATGGGCGGCGCGGCCTTCGCGCTGTTCTATGGCGGCATCGGCATTCCGATCGCGCGCCTTGCCGAGCGGGTCAATCGCATCGGCGTCGTCGCGGCCGCGACCGCACTCTGGTCGTTGATGACGATGCTATCCGGCGCGGCCACAGGCTATGTCCAATTGCTGCTGGCGCGCATGGGCGTGGGTATCGGTGAGGCAGGGTTCACTCCGCCGGTCGTCTCCTTGATTGCAGACCGCTTTCCCCCAGAACGCCGCGCGACGGTTTTCTCGACGATTGCGGTGGGTGTGTCCGTCGGTGGCGCGATCGGCGTCCTTGGCGGGGGCTGGATTGCGCAAACCTATGGCTGGCGGTGGGCATTCGTCGCAGCGGGCGCCCCGGGCCTGTTGCTGGCACTGCTTCTCTGGCTGACGATCCGGGAGCCTGTCAGGCTCAACGCCGGGCAGGGCGCGCCGCCATTTGGGGCGGTCATTCGCCGAGTGGGTCGATCACGCGCATTCGTGGCATTCACCCTGGGTAGCGGCATGGTCGCCCTGGTAGGTTTCGGCCTGAATCTTTTCCTCATCCCGCTCCTCGTGCGCCGCTTCGGTTTCAACCTTGCAGAGGCGGCCTTGACGTTCGCATTCACGTTCAGCGCGGCGACTGCGCTGGGCGGAGTGACGGGCGGGCTGATTGCCGACCGGTTCGCGGCAGGGGCCCATCGGCGGTATGGATATCTGCCGATGCTGGCGACGATGCTGGCCATGCCGCTTTTCCTTGCTGCGATCTATCAGGACGAGTGGCGCATCATGGCGGTGCTGCTGTTCGGCTCGACCTTCTGCCTCTATGCCTTTCTGCCCACGATCATGACCGTGACGCAAAGACTGGTAGAGCCGCGGATGCGGGCCACTGCCGCTGCCATCCATGCATTCGGGCAGACCGTCTTCGGGTTAGGCCTCGGCTCGGCGTTTCTGGGCTATATGAGCGATTTGTTGGCAACCGCCCGATATGGCACTCGATATGCGCAAGAGTGTCTTGGCGGCGGCGCACACGCGTCGACAATCTGCGAAGAGGCGGCGGGTACGGGCTTGCAACAGGCACTTCTTTTGCTGGGCCTTTTCCTTTTGCTGGCGATCCTCTGCTATTGGCTGGCAGCGCGATCGATTGCCGGGGAAATCGCGATGATCGAGCGTGATGGAAGGTGAGTGCCATCCCTGTAACGTCGGTGCGGGTGGGGTTCGACAGCTCACGGCAGGCTGGGGCCCGCACCACGATGTTCTCGTACGCCCGCGCTGATGCGGGCTGTGACGGAAAACATTGATCGCCCGCTGGAAGGCGGAGCCCTGCTCGCGAAGTTTTAGAACAAGGAAACCAAACCATGAAAGCGCTAGTGCCCGTAAAGCGGGTGATTGATTACAACGTGAAGCCGCGTGTGAAGGCGGATGGAACGGGTGTTGATCTTGCGAATGTGAAGATGAGCATGAACCCGTTCGACGAGATTGCGGTGGAAGAGGCGATCCGTCTGAAGGAAGCGGGCAAGGTCAGCGAGATCGTCGCCGTCAGCATCGGCCCTGCCAAGGCGCAGGAAACGCTGCGCACGGCGCTGGCGATGGGCGCGGACAGCGCGGTGCTGGTGGAAACCGATGCGGAAGTCGAACCGCTGGCGGTGGCCAAGATCCTCAAGGCCGTGGCGGCGGAAGTCGAACCCGGCCTGATCATCCTGGGCAAGCAGGCGATCGACGACGACAGCAACCAGACCGGCCAGATGCTGGCCGCGCTGATGGATCTGCCGCAGGGCACGTTTGCGAGCAAGGTCGAGGTGGACGGCGATCACGTGAATGTCACGCGCGAAGTCGATGGCGGACTTGAGACGGTGCAGCTGAGCCTTTCCGCGATCATCACCACCGACCTGCGCCTGAACGAGCCGCGCTACGCGTCGCTGCCCAACATCATGAAGGCGAAGAAGAAGCCTTTGGAGACGAAGACGCCCGCCGATTACGGCGTCGATATCGCGCCTCGCCTCAAGACGCTGAACGTGTCCGAACCGCCGGTCCGTCAGGCGGGCGTGAAGGTCGCCGATGTCGACGAGCTGGTTGCAAAACTCAAGAGCATGGGAGTCGCCTGATGAAGACGCTTGTTTATGTCGATCACGACAATAGCCATCTGGGCGATGCGACGCTGGCCACGGTGACCGCGGCCTCGAAGCTGGGCGAAGTGCACCTGCTGGTCGCGGGCGCGGGCTGCGGCGCTGTTGCCGAAGCCGCGGCCAAGATCGCAGGCGTGGGCAAGGTCCATGTCGCCGACGACGGTGCCTATGAGCACCAGCTGGCAGAGAATGTCGCGCCGCTGATCAAGGGGCTGATGGAATCGCATGACGCGGTGCTGTTCCCCGGCACCACCACCGGCAAGAACATCGCGCCGCGCGTCGCGGCCCTGCTCGATGTGATGCAGATCAGCGACATCCTGTCCGTGGAAGGCGAGAAGAGCTTCACCCGCCCGATCTATGCGGGCAATGCCATTGCCACGGTCGAGAGCACTGACGCAAAGCTGGTCATCACCGTGCGCGGCACCGCCTTCGACAAGGCGGAAGCCACGGGCGGATCGGCTGCGATCGAAGCCGTCGCCAGCACCGGCGATGCGGGCAAGTCCAGCTTCGTTTCTGCCGAACTGGCGAAGTCGGAACGCCCCGAACTGACCAGCGCGAAGATCATCGTATCGGGCGGCCGCGCGCTGAAGGACAGCGAGACCTTCGAGAGCGTCATCATGCCGCTCGCCGACAAGCTCGGCGCGGGCGTGGGCGCGAGCCGGGCCGCCGTGGACGCGGGCTATCTGCCCAACGACTACCAGGTCGGGCAGACCGGCAAGATCGTGGCGCCCGAAGTCTATATCGCCATCGGAATATCGGGCGCGATCCAGCACCTTGCCGGCATGAAGGATTCCAAGACCATCATCGCCATCAACAAGGACGAGGACGCACCCATCTTCCAGGTCGCCGACATCGGGCTGGTTGCTGATTTGTATAAAGCGGTGCCGGAGCTGATCGAGAAAGTTTGAATCGCGTTCAGAGACTTGTTGGAGTTAAGTGTGAAGCAAGCAGACGTCATCATCGTGGGCGCAGGTCATGGCGGAGCCGCCGCCGCTCTCGCTCTTAGGCAGGCCGGTTTTGAGGGTTCGATCGCCATGATCGGCCGCGAGAAGGAGCCCCCTTACGAACGTCCGCCCTTGTCCAAGGAATATCTGGCGCGCGAGAAGGAGTTCGAGCGGCTCTATATCCGTCCGCCGCAGTTCTGGGGCGAGAAGGACATCGATCTGATCCTGGGCACCAGCGTGAGCGAGATCGACGCCCACGCCAAGACCGTGAAGCTGAGCAATGGCGAGGACATGGGCTATTCCCATCTGATCTGGGCGGCGGGCGGAGACGCGCGTCGGCTGTCCTGTTCGGGCGCGGATCTGCGCGGCGTGCATGCCGTGCGCACGCGCGCCGATGTCGACCGCATGATGGGCGAGATCGACGCGGGCGCGAAACGCTGCGTCGTGATCGGCGGCGGCTATATAGGGCTGGAAGCGGCGGCGGTGCTGCGCAAGCTGGAAATCGAGGTCGTGCTGGTCGAAATGCTCGACCGCGTGCTGGCGCGCGTTGCGGGTGAGTCCTTGTCGCGCTTCTACGAAAAGGAGCACCGCGACCACGGCGTGAACATCATGCTGGAAACCGGCGTCGACTGCATTCTGGGCGACGGCGAGAAAGTCACCGGTGTCCGCCTGTCCGATGGCAGCGAGATCGAGGCCGACATGGTGATCGTGGGCATCGGCATCGTGCCCTGCATCGGCCCGCTGATCGTGGCGGGCGCGACCGGCGCGAATGGCGTGGACGTCGACGAATATTGCCGCACCTCGCTGGACGATGTCTATGCCATTGGCGACTGCGCGGCCCATGCCAATGATTATGCCGATGGCGCGGTGATCCGGCTGGAATCGGTGCAGAACGCGAACGACATGGCCAAGACAGCGGCCATGGCAATCTGCGGCGACAAGCAGCCCTACAAGGCAACGCCCTGGTTCTGGTCGAACCAGTATGATCTGAAGCTGCAGACGGTGGGGCTTTCGATGGGCTTCGACCAGATCGTCGTGCGCGGCGAGCCCGAGAGCCGCAGCTTTTCCATCGTCTATCTGCGCGACGGCAAGGTCGTGGCGCTCGACTGCGTGAACAAGGTCAAGGATTACGTGCAGGGCAAGAAGCTGGTCGAACGCCATGCGGTGATCGATCCCACGCTACTGGGCGACAATGATGTGGCGCTCAAGGAAATGGGCGAGGGCGCCGCACAGGGCGGCGTTAGAGCAGTGTAGTGAGCCAGCCTCCAATCAGTTGAGGTCGAACCAGTCGTTCAGATCGGCCCAGTGGCTGCGTCGCGAACCGGCGAAATTCTGGCAGTGCGCCGCATTGTCCACGATTTGCAGGTCGGTTGAAGCCGCTGTCTTGAAATAGGCGGTCTCTCGCGAGGGATCGGGGCTGGTGTCGATCGCGCTTTGTACCACGAGCACAGGTACGGTAATCGCCGCAGCCTCTTCGTGTACGACGCCAGGCGTAAGCGCGGCGCGGCCCAGCGTTGCGGGTGTGGAAGAAGCGTGCGCTTCATCCGCCTCCACCAGCGCATGCGGTACATCCGGCCAGTAAAACAGCTTGCGCATGGGTTCACGCGGCGTGGCGAGGTAGCCGCTGGGAATAAGGCCAGCACGAAGCTTTCCCGTGTCGGTATCGCCCAGCACCATCGGTTCATTGGCCCAGCCCAGAACGGCAACCCGGTCGAAAACGGGATGCATGGCGGCCTGCGATATGATCATCATGCCGCCCATCGAATGGCCCATGCCAGTTACGCTGATGTCTGGCCCCAGTTCATCCACGACCAAGGCCAGCGCAGCGGCATGGGCATTCGCGATAATCGCGCGGCTCAGCTTGCTTTCGGGTTCCGGTTTCGTGCTGTCACCCATGCCCAGCATATCGATGGCCAGCACAGCCTTGCCGCGATCGGTGAACCAGCGCGCGAAGCTATAGCTTTCGTCGGCGAACGGCGGGTTCCAGTAGATCCGCGAATAGCCTCCGCCATGAATGGCGAAAATCAGGTGCTTGCCGCTTTTGGCCCAGTTGTCGGGCAGATGCAGGCTGGCCGCGATCTCTGTCTTCTCGCCAATCGCCGCCGCGCTGGAAACGTCCAGCATCATGTCCTTCGATTTCATCGCAGACCCTCCTTGTCGGTGATCTTCGCCGCACGGTTCATAGAAGCACCTGCCGTGAGAGAGGTTCAATCTCATATCGAACCGAGAGACTTGACGAGAAAACGGAAGAGAGGTGTTGGGCATGAATGCAGGCGGTCTTTCGTGGGAAAAGCTGGTCGATGAATTGCGACCGCTGGGCGATGCGATGCGGGCGCGTGTCCCGGAACGGCTACGCAGCGATCCCCGGATCATGGCGGAATCGATGCGCCTGCTGCTGGCGGGCCTTGCGCGGGCGAGTTCCGATGCGCTTGTCGGCGATCGCCGCCATCCGATGTTCGTGCCCGAACTGAACATTGCGCAGAACATCTTCCAGCCCAATGCCGACACAATCTACAAATCGGCGCTTATCGAGAAGGGCGGCAGCTATCTGCTGCGCGGCGATCGCGGTACGGTGCGCATGATCATCCTTGCCCAGATGGGACCGGACACGCTGCGGACCGGTAAGCACAGCCCGCTGTTGGGGCAGACCGATTTCGACGATCTGACCGTAGGCGAAGACGGATCGTTCGAAGTGGTCGTCTCGCCCGAGCGTCCTGCCGGTTACACCGGGAACTGGGCAGCGCTGGACCCGCAATGCGAAAAGTTCATGGTGCGTATCGTGTCATGCGACTGGGGCGCGGAGCGAGAGCCCCGGTTCGGAATTGCGCGGCTTGACGTCGATGATGCAAAGGGTCGCCTCAGCGCTGACGACTTGCACGCCGCTTTCGATGAAATGCCCTTTATCACCCGCGTGTGTGCATTGGCTTTCCCCACCCATGTCGAGGAATTGCGGGACGAGGGATATCTGAACAAGCTCAAGATTTTCGATGTCTCGCAAATGTCCGGCCTCAAGGGCCAATTCTATTACGAGGGCGCCTATGAGCTGGCCGACGACGAGGCCCTTATTAGCGAAGTTCGCGTCCCGCAAAGCTACCGCTATTGGTCGATCATCCTGACCAACGAACTGTACGAGACGACCGACTGGTACAACAATCAGGCAAGCCTGAACGACGTGCAAGGAGTGGTCGATCCCGATGGTGTGTTCCGCGCGGTGATTTCTTCGCGGGATCCCGGCGTGCACAACTGGCTCGATACGTCGGGTTATCCCGCAGGCGCCATTCAGGGACGGTGGTTCGAGGCCAGCGAAAAGCCGATGCCTACCATAAGAAAGGTCAAGATAGACGATGTCCTGTCGCATCTGCCCGAAGCAACAAGGCGCGTGAGTCCGCAGGAACGCAGCGAAGCATTGCGCGACCGCCGACTCGCAGCGCAGATGCGCATCATCTGGTGATTCCAGAGAATTGACGGAGAATGACAATGGCTACCGCCCCGGCTCGTGAAATCCCGGCCCATGTACCTGCCGACAAGGTGGTCACGCTCGACTTCTTCAAGCGTGAGAATGTCGATGTTTGCCCGCAGGAAGTCATGCTGCCCGAGATCCAGCGGACGCTTCCGCCTGTCACCTGGTGTACGAATATCTTTCCCGGCGATCAGGGCGGATGGCTGCTGACTAAGGTGGAGGACATGCACGAGGTCCTTCGCGACGCGGAGAATTATACCAAGAACGGCATGGGCAAGTTCGCCCAGTCGATCGGCGAGGACTGGCTGGTCATCCCGACTGAGACCGACCCGCCCGAGCATGGTGAGTATCGCAAGGCATTGAATCCGTTCTTCGCGCCCCAGAAGATCGCACGGATGCGCGACGAACTTCACGAGCGTGCGGTCGCCTTGATCGACAATTTCAAAGACCAGGGACATTGCGAATTCGTCGAGGAGTTCTCATCGAAATTCCCCATCTTCATCGTCCTCGACCTACTGGGCTTGCCGCAGGACAGAATGCCCGAATTTCTGGAGTGGGAAAAAGACATCTTCCACACCAACGACTTCGAACTGCGGACACGCGCGGTTCAGAAGGTCGTCGATTATCTGAACGAGGTGATTGCCGAGCGTCGGGCCAATCCGGGTGACGACTACATCAGCGGCATTTTCGATTATGAAATCAATGGCCGCAAATGGAACGACAAGGAAGTTTTCGGCCACTGCTTCAACCTCTTCATCGGCGGGCTCGACACGGTGACTTCGCTGATGGGCAACATCTTCACCTTTCTGGCAAGATATCCCGATAAACAGCAGGAATTACGCGATAATCCCAAACAGATCGTTCTGGCGGTGGAGGAATTCCTGCGGGCGTTCGCCCCGGTCAGCGTGTTTCGTATCGCAGCCAAGGAGATCGAAATCCGGGGCCAGAAAATCATGCCCGGCGATTACGTGGGGATCTCGACCGCGGTCGCCGGTTATGATCCGGATTATTACGAGAATCCGCAGGAAGTGCGGTTCGACCGCAAGGCGCCGCATATCTCGCTGGGTTTCGGCATCCACAAATGCCTCGGCATGCATCTCGCCCGCATGGAGTTGCAGACCGCGCTTGAACGCTGGTTGAAACTGGTGCCGCCTTTCCGCGTCGCCGATGGGTTCGACATCAAATATCATGCCGGCAACATCACCCATGTGCCGAAACTGGAACTGGTCTGGGAGGTCTAGTCAGACTTTGGACGCGGGTTGAATTCTCATTCCCCATGCATGTCTAAATGGAACCGCGACAGGCGAAGCGAAGCGATCTTCCATTCGCCGTCCACCCGCCGGTAGACTTCGTGGTACTGGCCATAACCGGTAATCGATTGCACGCCTTCGATAGGCGACTGGCCCGGCTGCCAGACGACCCGGTCCTGCATCGCCCATTTCACATGGGCGGTGTCCCCGCCGGCTAGGTCGATCTCCGGCGAATGAACCTGGTGGCTGGTGGCGGCGTGATCGACGGCAAAGCGGACTTGCGCAACGATGGCATCCACGCCGAACACGGGCTCCCGCCCGGTGTCCTCGTGAACGTCCATCATCGCGTCGGCTGTGAACAGCGCCGCAAATGCCGGCCAGTCCTTGGTATCGAGAAAGCGGCAATAGCGCGCTTTCACATTCTTGATCGCTTCAAAAGCGACAAGCCGAGCCAAGGGTTCTGATATGGTGTCCATGAAAATCTCCCAACGCTGCACCCTGTCACCGGATTGAATACGGTCTGCCTGCCTTTGGAGAGGTTTTCCCCCAACATTGTCAGTGAAAGCTTGGCGCAAATTTTTGATTGGAGAGTGAAATGACGGAATCCGGTGCGCAGGCCCTTTTCGACAAGTTCGGAACCTATATCCTCCCCGGACGGGTCGACGATCCGCGTCGCGGAATAGAGGAAGCGCAAGAGGCTGAGCGGATTGGCCTTGGCGCGATCTGGATTTCCGAACGCTTCGCTCTGAAGGAACCGGCCGTCCTAGCGGGCGCTGTGGCGGAAGCGACCAACAAGATCCGGATCAACGGCACATTCTATGCCACGATGCGGCATCCGCTGGTCACAGCCAGCATCGCCAACATGATGCAGGCGATGAGCGACGACCGCTTTGGCATCATGTTCGCCCGGGCCGTGCCGGCCTATATGAAGATGATGGGCACGCCCGCGATTACGATGGAGCGGCTTGCCGATTATATCTCCATCTATCGCCGCTTGTGGGATGGCGAGACGGTTTCCTACGAAGGGATCCTCGGCAAATTCCCCACGCTCAAGCTTACGGATCTGCATGAAGGGCGAAAGCCGCCGATCATCTTTACCGCGATGGGCCCGAAAAGCCTTGCCTTTGCGGGTGAGCATTGCGACGGCGTGCTGCTGCATCCGTTCGTTTCGCCGACCGGTGTGGCGAACAGCACAAAGATCGTGCGCGATGCCGCCGAAAAGGCAGGCCGCGATCCCATGTCCGTGCGCATCTACCACAATATCATCGTGGCCCCCGACCTGCCGAAGGACGAGGAGGACGCCGTGGTCCGCGGTCGCGCCATCACCTATTTCGAATTGCCCGGATTCGGCGATCTGATCGTCGAGATCAACGAATGGGACAAGGCGGTGCTCGACAAGGTGCGTGCCCATCCCAAGATCGCATCCCTGAACGGAAAGCCGGCCGATCAGGCCTATACACGGGAGGAACTGGTCGATGTGGGCCAATTGTTGCCTCAGCAATGGATCGACGAGGGCGCCGCCGTCGGCACCGCGTCGCGCTGTGCCGACCAGTTGATGCAATATCTGGCTGCCGGGGCCGACGAGATCCTTTTGCATGGCGCTGCGCCGAAAGACATGGGGCCCCTGACCAGTGAGCTGAAGCGCGCTCTTGGCGGGAAAGGCCTGTGATGACGCCGTCGCAAGTTCGGGAACGGTTGCGTGACTGGCTTGAGGCCAATGTCGATGGCTGGCGCAACGTGCGGATCGAACCGCTGGAAGTAACCACCGGATCGGGTTTTTCCGCCCAGATCTTCTTTGTCGATGTCGAATACACCAGCCCGAATGGGCCGCAATCGAAGACTCTGGTGGTTCGCCGTCAGCCCCAAGATCACGAAGTCGTGTTCGGCTCCAGTCTGGAGTTGCAGGGGCAGATGATCGCGGCGCTCGACGCGTTGGGGTCGATCCCGGTTCCGGAATGGATCGGGATGGAACTGGACCCCGCGGTGCTGGAAATGCCGTTTATCGTCATGGGAAGGGTAGACGGCCACGCAGCGACTCAGAATCCCAACTATAACAAGGCGGGCTGGCTGTGCGAGATGTCGCCCGACCAGCGCGCCGCAACATGGCGCAATGCGGTCGAGGCCTTTGCCGGGATGGCGCAGATCGACTGGCAGGACGATGGCTTTGGTTTCATGACGCGTGCCGATTGGGGCACCCCGGGGCTGGACCAGTATCTCGGCTATATCGAAGCCTGGTACAATGCGTGCCGCAAGAACCGCGATATGCCCTATGTTGATGCCGCCATCGACTATATCCGCAAGCATCAGCCGACGGATACGCCCGTGAACGTGCTGTGGGGCGACAGCACGCCATCGAACGTGATGTTTGCGCAGGACGGCCGCGTCAACGCCTTGATCGACTGGGAACTGGCCGCGCTTGGACCGGCGGAACTCGATCTTGCGTGGTGGCTGTATTTCGACGATCTGTTTAGCCGCCGCTTTGGTGTCGAACGGCTGGAAGGGCTTCCCACGCGGGATGAAACCGTGGCGATCTGGGAAGCGGCCACCGGACGCAAGGCGCTCCATTTAAAATATTACGATGTCGTGGTGGCCCTGCGCATGGCGCTGGTCGTGGTGGGGGCGTTCGACAGGCAGGTCGCGATGGACAATATCCCGTCAACGAACAAATCGTTGAATGCGAACTTCATGACACTGTATCTCGCAGAGCGCCTGGGGATGGACCTGCCGGAACTTGGACCGGATTTCTATGCCTTCATGAGCAATATGACCCCCGTCGACCAGAAACAGGAAACCTAGCGGCGCGGCGAAGGTCGTGTACGATCCGGGATAGGTCAAGATCCGCGCAAGCTGAAAACCCGAACGGGATCGATGAAGTATTGCCGGTGTCTTCTGGGGAGAGAATGATGGCGAAAACGCCGCGCGAGATCGTAGACGAGGGCAGGCTGAGCGGCTGGCAGATCGCCGCGCTGGGCATGACGATATTGCTGAACGCGCTCGACGGCTTCGATGTCATGTCGATCAGCTTTGCGGCGCCGGGTATTGCTGAGGAGTGGCAGGTTCCGCAGGATGTGCTGGGTTGGGTTCTGTCGATGGAACTTATCGGCATGGCGGTGGGATCGATCCTGCTTGGCGGCATGGCCGACAGATTCGGACGGCGTCCCACGATCTTAGGCTGTCTGACGGTGATGGGGGCGGGCATGCTTCTGGTCCCCACCGCAACGGGCGTCGCGCAATTGTCGCTGTGGCGCCTGCTGACCGGTCTGGGCATCGGCGGCATGCTGGCTGCCCTGAATGCCACGGTCGCCGAATTTTCCAACGCTCGCTATCGCAGCCTTGTCCTGCCGCTGATGGTAACAGGCTATCCGCTGGGTGCATTCCTTGGCGGGATGATGGCGGCAAATGTTCTTGATGCCCGTGACTGGCGCGGCGTTTTCTATCTGGGGGCAGGGCTGACCATCGCGGCCATACCGCTGACTTTCTTCCTGATCCCGGAAACACCCGACTGGCTGGTCGATTGCCGCCCCGTCAATGCCCTGCAACGGATCAACGCGACCCTTCGGCGCTTTCGCCTGCCCGAAGCGATCGAACTGCCCGAACCGTCCGCTGACCCAAGAAGGTCGTCGATAGCCGATATTCTAAGGCCGCCGTTACTGTCGCGCACCTTGCTGCTGACACTCGCCTATCTGACCCATGTCACGGCCTATTATTATTTCGTGAAATGGATACCCAAGCTGGTGGTGGACATGGGTTTCGATGCCAGTGCGGGTGGCGGCGTGCTGACCAAGGCCATGCTGGGCGGCGCGATCGGCGGCGGTCTGCTGGGCTTGGTTGCGCTCAGGATCGGGATCAAGAAGGCCACGGTGATCGCCCTTACCGGCGCCTTTGTCATGCTCAACATATTCGGACAAGCGCCCGAGGATATCGCCATGCTGGGCTGGATCGCGGGCGTTACCGCGTTTTTTTCGAACGCCGCGGCGGTCGGGTTCTATGCCTTGCTGGCGATGGCCTTTCCGCCGCATGTGCGGGCAACCGGCACCGGGTTCGGAATCGGCTTTGGCAGGGCAGGGGCGGCCATGGGGCCAGCCCTTGCCGGGATATTGTTCGCCCGCGGTCTCGATGTCGGGGCGGTATCGCTGATCATCTCGATCGGTTCGGCGGTATCGATCGGTGCGATTCTGCTGGTGCGTCTTACCGCCGAACCGCGTGTGACGACAGATCGCCACGGCGCGTAGTCATCCCATGCCGTAAATGACGGATCGCGTCACGCAGCGGCGTGGACGACCCGCGCGAACCCGTTGTCGATCACGCGTTCCTG
This sequence comes from Croceicoccus marinus, assembly GCF_001661675.2. Lineage (NCBI taxonomy): Bacteria > Pseudomonadati > Pseudomonadota > Alphaproteobacteria > Sphingomonadales > Erythrobacteraceae > Croceicoccus > Croceicoccus marinus. Next base: position 146,314 of record NZ_CP019603.1, read on the forward strand.
CGTTCCGTTGCGGAACGCGCGGAAATGCAGTGTGTCGCCATCCTGCCAGATATGGGTGTGGATGTCGTCGCCCGGATATACCGGCGCGGTGAAGCGAACGTTCATTTCGCGCAGGCTTGCCGCCACGCCGCCGCAGGCGCCATGGATTAGCGCGCGCGCGACGATTCCCATCGTGCCCAGCCCGTGCAGGATGGGCCGGTCGAAACCGACCGACGCCGCTGTTTCCGGATCGATATGCAGCGGATTTCTGTCTCCCGAAAGGCGATAGATCGCCGCTTGGGCAAGGCAGGTGGGCAGCACGACCTCAAGGTCGGGATCACGGTCGGGTATCGGGAATTGCGGCTCCGCAGGCAGACTGCGCTCTCCGCCAAAGCCCCCGGCACCCTGAATGAACCAAATCTCGGACGTTTCGGCGACAAGAAGCCCGCTCAGCGTGCGAACCTCCTTCTTTGCCCGGATCAGTGCGGGCTTGCCCGGTCCCTTGTCGGCGATATCCGTCACCTTGGTGGTGCCGATCAGTGTGCCAGCGGTTTCGAGGGGTGCATGAATCTTGAGGCGCTGTTCCCCGTGCAGGATCGAGAGCCAGTCCAGCCCGGTGGCCGGGTCCATTGCCCAGAAGCCGGGGGTGCCGAGTACCAGAGCCATTGTCGGTAAAACCTGCAGACCGCGCTCGAATATCAGGCTCGTCTCGTCAATTTCGCTTGTCAGACCAGCTCCCACACCCAGAGCGTAAATGATCGCGTCGCGCGGATCATAGTCGTCATGCGTTTGCGGGATGGAATAGGAGAGCAGCTTTTCGGTATCGAGCGGGGCGGTCATTCGGTTAGGGCCTCTTCAATATAGCAATGCTGTCGCGGCGTAACCGACCTTGCGGATCTAGGCTTGGTCACGAGCCTGGTGTCAGGTGAAATCGGTATTGGCGATACGACGGTCTTCGGGTGAGAAATTGGCCTATCTGCCAAATGCGGACGGCCTCCCCTTTCGGACGATAGGGCTGAGCCCGGTTGCGAGCTTCGGCCGCGGGGGGAAAAAGTTTGGATCATACGTTAGCGCGCCCTATCGAAGGGCAGGGGTCGTGCATGGCCTCGGGATTAGGGCCGGAGGCAACCAAAACCTGACGGTATTGCGCGCTGGCCATGCGCCGATCATCATACCTAGGAATACGAGGGACCCCATGCCGCACGGACCGTTAGCCGGTATTCGGATAGTCGAAATGGACGCGATCGGACCTGTGCCGCTGTGCGGTATGATCCTCTCGGGCCTCGGCGCCGAAGTTGTGCGCGTCACCCGGCCGGGCGGGCATTCGGCGTGGGGCGATATCGGTGATGCGGTGGTCTTGCGCGGCCGGACGCAGGTACAGCTGGACCTGAAGTCCGCTGAGGGAAAGCAGGCGCTTCTTGATCTCGCCGCTCATGCCGATGCCCTTATCGAAGGCGCGCGTCCCGGCGTGATGGAGCGCTTGGGGCTTGGGCCAGACAATTGCCTCGCGCGCAATCCGCGTCTTGTCTTCGGACGCATGACGGGTTGGGGGCAGGAAGGCAGCCTTAGCAAGGCCGCGGGCCATGACATCAACTATATCGCGATGACAGGCGCCTTGCATGCCATCGGGAAAAAGGGTGAACCGCCGACAGTGCCGCTCAACCTTGTGGGCGATTATGCCGGGGGCACGATGTTCCTGGCGCTGGGGATTGTTTCCGCAGTCCTGTCCGCGCGCCAGACCGGTCGGGGCCAGGTCGTCGATGCCGCCATGGTCGATGGAGTCGCGAACCTGCTGGGTCTGTATCACGCCTTCGTTGCCAACGGGCTTTGGCAGGACGAACCCGAATGCAACCTCTTCGACGGGGGTGCGCCGTTCTATAAATGCTACCTGTGCAATTGTGGCGGATCCGTCGCGGTCGGCGCGTTGGAGCCGCAATTCTTCGCTGCGCTGCTGGACGGGCTGAATGTGCCGCAGGACCGGTATGACCAGAACGACCGGTCGCAGTGGCCCGCCATGCACGCAGAGTTCGAGCGTATCTTCGCATCGGCATCGCGCGACGATTGGGAACAGCGATTCGCGGGCACCGACGCCTGCGTTTCAGCGGTCCTTTCCATTGCAGAAGCAACCCGGCACCCGGTCAACGCGGAACGCAGCGTGTTCATCGATCATAATGGCGTGATGCAAGCCGCACCCGCGCCTCGCTTCTCGGCGACGCCCGGGCAGGTGACTCCCAACCGGTCGGCCACCGTCGAAGACATCGTCGGTGCTTGGTCTAAAGCCGGATGACGCGCTTTCCCGCGTTCTCGCCGCGGTAGAGCCCGGCAAGGGCATCGGGGCACATCTCAAGGCCGTCCAGCATCTCTTCACTGTAGCGCAGCTTTCCTTCCCGCACCCATTGCGCCAGCGTCGCGACGGATTCTTCCCAGCGGTCGAAATGGTCGAACACGACAAACCCCTGCATTCGGGCGCGCTTCACAAGGAGGTGCCGCTCCACGCGCGGTCCGGACGGCCACGGGTCCCAGCGATCTATGGCGGCGGTACCGCAATTGACCACACGCGCATGCATGGCCAGTTGCGGCAAGACCGCATCGCTGACCGCACCCGACGTATTGTCGAAATATATATCGACGCCATCCGGACACGCCTTTACCAGCGCCTCGTCCAGTCCTTCGGCCTTATAGTCGATTGCCGCATCGAAGCCGAAATATTCGACGCACCGGTGTACCTTGGTGGGTCCACCTGCAATGCCAACGGTGCGGCACCCCAGCATGCTGCCGATCTGTCCCACGGCTGACCCTACGGACCCGCCCGCTGTCGACACGACCAGCGTATCGCCCGCTTTCGGTTCTCCCACCATCGTCAGGGCAAGCAGGGCCGTGACGCCGTTGATGCCCAGCACGCCAAGCGCCAGCGAAGGGGACAGGTCGGGCTGTGAAACCTCGCACACGATTGCATCGGGCCCGACTGTTGCGATTTCCTGCCAGCCGAACCAGCCGAGGACGATCTGGCCCTCGCGCCAGTCAGGATGGCGACTTTCCGTGATTTCGCCCACCGCCAGCGAACGCATTACACCGCCAATCGGTACGGGATCCGAATAATTGCCAGCGTCTGCTATCCAGCCACGCATCGCAGGGTCAACCGACAAGAAGCGATTGGCGATACGAAGTTCACCTTCGCCCAAAGGCGGAACCGCAATCCGATCGATCGCAAAATTGGCGGCCTGCGCTATGCCAGCCGGTCTCGATACGAGTGTGACCCTGCGGTTCATTTCGACATTTTGCGTCCCCATGCACCAACGAAAGCCCGTGTTTTGAATGGAGATATCCTATCGCAGGGTAGGTGATGAGATAGCCTGCGGTCCGGATGGGGGTCACCAAAAGAACGGACAAAGGTTCGTTCACAGTCGACTTCGGGAGAATCGCTCCAATGCGTGATGTATTTATCTATGACCACGTTCGGACACCGCGCGGGCGCGGTCGGGCGGATGGCTCACTTCATGAAATTCCCGCCATCGAACTGGTTACCCAGTTGCTGCAGGAAATCCGCGATCGCAATGGCCTTAATACCGCCCTGCTGGACGATGTGGTGATCGGCTGCGCGCAGCCCGTGGGCGAGCAGGGCGGCGTGCTCGCCCGCGGCGCGGTGGTGAACGCGGGCTATGCCCACAGCGTTGGCGGCCAGCAATTGCACCGCTTTTGCGCGTCCGGGCTTGAGGCCGTGAACAATGTCGCTGCGCAGGTCGCCAGCGGCATGGCCAGCGCAGGCATCGGTGGCGGCGTCGAAAGCATGAGCCGTGTAATCATGGGTTATGACAGCGGTGCATGGGTCGCGGATCCCGCCGTCGCGCTGCAAAACTACTATGCCCCGCAAGGCCTTGGCGCAGACATGATCGCTACCCTCGAAGGTTACAGCCGCGAAGATGTCGACAGCTATGCGGTGGAAAGCCAGCGCCGCGCCGCTAAGTCATGGGACGAAGGCAACTTCGACCGCTCGATCGTGCCCGTAAAGGACGTGATGGGCGAAGTCGTACTGGATAATGACGAATATCGGCGGCCGGCGACGACCATGGAATCGCTCGCGGGGCTGAAGGCTGCCTTCCCGCCCTTTGCCAAGATGGGCTTCGGCCGCGTCGCCAAGGAACGCTATCCCGAGATCGAGGAAATCAACCACGTCCATACCGGGGGCAATTCCAGCGGTATCGTCGATGGTTCGGGCATCGTGATGCTGGGCAATGCCGAGTTCGGTAAGGCCGCCGGCCTCAAGCCGCGCGCCCGCATCAAGGGCTGGGCCTCGATCGGTTCGGACCCGACAATCATGCTGACCGCGCCTGCCGATGTCGCGCGCAAGGCGTTGAAGAACGTGGGCATGGAAAAGGGCGATATCGACCTCTACGAATTGAACGAGGCGTTCGCGAGCGTTGTCTTGCGCTTCATGGATCATCTGGACGTCGATCACGCGATCACCAATGTGGCAGGCGGCGCGATTGCCCTTGGCCATCCGCTTGGCGCGACGGGAGCCATGATCCTGGGGACCGTGCTCGACGAGCTGGAACGCCGCGACCTCAATACCGCCATGACCCTGCTGTGCGCCGGTAACGGCCTCGGCACCGCCACCATTATCGAACGGGTGTGACCCGATGAGTGAAAGCGCAAAGAGCAAAACCATGCGACACATCAAGCTGGACAAGGGCGCCGACGGCGTCGCCGTTCTCACACTCGACAATGCCGATGAGAGCATGAACGTCGTTTCGGCCGAATGGCTCGAAGACATGAATGCCGCAATTGCAGAGCTGCGCGACGACGAGAGTGTTACCGGCGTCATCATCGCATCGGGCAAGAAGGCCTTCATGGCGGGCGCCGACCTAAAGCTGATGGTCGCGGGTTATGAAACCATGACGCCCAAGGATGCATTTGCGTTCAGCCAGAAGGCAACGGCAATGCACCGCGCGCTGGAAACGATGGGCAAGCCGGTCGCCTGTGCCATGAACGGCCTTGCGCTTGGCGGAGGGTTCGAACTGGCACTGGCATGCCACCACCGTGTGCTGTCGGACGATCCGCGTGCCGTCGTGGGGCTGCCAGAAGTCAATCTGGGTCTTTTGCCGGGATCGGGCGGCACGCAGCGCCTGCCGCGCCTGATTGGTCGCAAGAAGGGGCTCGACCTGCTTCTTTCCGGCCGTTCGGTCGCGCCGAAGGAAGCGCTGGAACTGGGCCTCGTCGACGAAATCGCACCTATCGACCAGCTGGTCGACAAGGCGCGTCAGTGGCTGGCCACCAATCCGCCCGCAGAGCGGATATGGGACGTCAAGGGTTACGCCATTCCCGAAATGCGCGGCATGATCGTGCCCGAAGTCGCGATGGATTATTCGATCGGCGTCGCACAGGTCGCAGGCAAGCATGGCTATAATTACCCGGCGCCCGCCGCGATCCTGTCATGCGTGTTCGAAGGCTTGCAATTGCCGATGGACAAGGCGCTTTCGGTGGAAGGCAAATATTTCGCCAAGCTGCTGACCGATCCGGTCGCGCGCAACATCATCCGCACGACCTTCATTTCCAAGCAGGCTGCCGAAAAGGGCGCGCGCCGCCCCGAAGGCGTGCCGAAGTCGGAAGTGAAGAAACTGGGCGTACTGGGCGCGGGCATGATGGGCGCAGGCATCGCGCTTGTCGCAGCAAAGGCGGGGATCGACGTGGTGTTGATCGACCGTGATACGGCCACCGCCGCAAAAGGCAAAGGCTATAGCGAGAAAGTCTTCGGCAAGGCTGTCGAGCGCGGCAAGATGCCGCAGGACAAGGCCGATTCCGCACTTGCGCATATCACCCCGACCGACGATTTCGCGCTGCTCGACGGATGCGATCTTGTGGTCGAGGCGGTGTTCGAGGATATGGGCATCAAGGCCGAAACCACGCAAAAGGCCGAAGCCGTCCTGCCCGAGAGCGCGGTCTTTGCGACCAATACCTCCACCCTGCCGATTTCGGAGCTTGCCAAGGCTTCCAAGCGGCCGGACCAATATATCGGCCTGCATTTCTTTTCGCCTGTCGATCGCATGGGACTGGTCGAAGTCATCATGGGCGAGCAGACGTCGGACGAGACGCTGGCCAAGTCGCTGGATTTCATCGCCCAGATCCGCAAGACCCCGATCGTCGTCAATGACGCGCAGGGTTTCTACACCAGTCGTGTCTTTCGCATGTTCATCTTCGAAGGCGCTGCGATGCTGGAAGACGGCGTGGAGCCCGCAAGGATCGAGAATGCCGCGAAGGCTGCCGGTTTCCCGATCGGCCCGCTCGCCCTGCTGGACGAGGTGACGATCGACCTGCCGGTCAAGATCCTCAAGGATGCGGAAGGCAAGGACGGGAACCTCTATACGATCGAGCGTGGCGGCAAGGTGCTCGACCGGATGCTCGAACTCGGTCGCGGCAGCCGCAAGGCCGGTGCCGGCTTCTACGAATATGCCGAGGATGGCAGCAAACATCTGTGGGAAGGTCTGGGCACGGAATTCCCGGTGTCCGACGATCAGCCTGATCAGGAGGAACTGAAGAAGCGCTTCCTCTACTCGCAGGCCAATGAAACCGCGCAATGCCTTGAGGAAGGCGTGCTCGAAACCGCGCAGGATGCGGATCTGGGTGCGATATTGGGCTGGGGCTTCCCGCTTTGGACCGGCGGCACGCTCAGCTATATCGACACCATCGGGATCGCAGAATTCGCAAAGGAAGCCAGCAAGCTGGCGGGCAATTACGGCGCCCGATTCGCGCCATCGAAATGGTTGCAGGACCGGGCGGCTGCAGGCACCCCCTTCTACCCACCGATCAAGGCAGGTTGAGCAGCGATGCAGCGTACGATCTTCGAACCCGAGCACGAGCAGTTTCGCGACAGCGTTCGCAAGTTCATGCAAACGGAAGTCGGACCCAATGCAGACCGCTGGCGCGAGGCCGGCATCGTCGACCGCGAAGTCTATCTCAAGGCTGGCGAGCAGGGCTTGCTATGCGTGTTCGCGGACGAGAAATACGGCGGTGCGGGGATCGAGGATCTGCGCTTCGACCAGATCATAATCGAAGAAAACATGCGCTACGGCGACATCGGGTTCTATATCAACCTGCACAACGATCTGGTCGCGCCCTACATCCATAAGCTCTGCAACGACGAACAGCGGGACCGGTTCATGCCCGGAATCGTGTCGGGCGAGACGATCCTGGCGGTAGCCATGACCGAACCTTCGACCGGCAGCGATCTTGCGGGCATGAAGACCCGTGCGGTCGAGAGCGGCGATCACTGGGTATTGAACGGGGCCAAGACCTATATTTCCAACGGCATCCTCGGCGATCTGATCGTCGTGGCGGCGCGCACCGATCCTGACAAGCCGCACGGCATTAGCCTGTTCCTTGTCGAACGGGGGATGGAAGGGTTCGAACGGGGCCGCAAACTCGACAAGATGGGGCTGAAGTCGCAGGATACGGCAGAGCTGTTCTTCAACGATGTGAAGGTGCCCAAGGCAAACCTGATCGGCGAGGCCGGGCAGGGTTTCAAATATCTTGCCCGGATGCTGGCGCAGGAACGACTGATCGCGGCCATCGGCTTCATGGCGACCGCGCAGACGGCGTTTGATCTTACGCTCGAATATGTGAAGGAACGGCGCGCGTTCGGGAAGCCCATCGGGGCGTTCCAGAATACGCGGTTCAAGATGGCCCAGATGCGTGCCGAACTCGACATGGCGCAGACGTATGTCGACCAATGCGTCATGTTGCTCAATGACAAGAAGCTGACCGCAGAAGATGCCTCGGCCGCGAAGCTTCTGACGAGCGAGCTGGAAGGGCGGGTCATGGACAGCTGCTTGCAATTGCATGGCGGCGCCGGGTACATGGAAGAATATCGCATCAGCCGCATGTACACCGATGCCCGCATCAGCCGCATTTTCGCGGGCACGAGCGAGATTATGCTGGAAATCATCGGTCGAGGTATCGGCCTGGACGAACGTAAGATGAACTGACGCGGGCCTCCCGGGGGCAATGGCAGGGGGTGTAAATCTAGTTCCTGTCCAAATGATTACACGCGTCAATGGAGAGGGCAGGTGATTGCAACCATCGCTGAGATCGTCGAGGAAGCGCGCAACGGTCGCATGTTCATCCTTGTCGATGACGAGGATCGGGAAAACGAGGGCGACCTTATCATTCCCGCTCAGATGGCGACGCCTTCCGCCATCAATTTCATGGCCACGCACGGTCGGGGCCTGATCTGCCTCGCACTTACCAGCCAACGGGTCGAACATCTTGGCATCGATCTGATGAGCAGCCAGAACCGTACGCGGCATGAAACCGCTTTCACCGTTTCGATCGAGGCGCGGGAGGGTGTGACAACGGGCATTTCGGCAGCCGACCGCGCTCGCACAATTGCCGTTGCAGTCGATAGCGGGAAGGGTGCTGCGGACATCGTAACTCCGGGTCACGTGTTTCCACTGGTCGCGCGCGAGGGCGGGGTTCTTGTGCGGGCTGGCCATACAGAGGCCTCGGTCGATATCTCCCGGCTCGCGGGGCTCAATGCCTCTGCTGTCATATGCGAAATCATGAACGACGACGGCACGATGAGCCGGATGGACGACCTTGTCGTCTTTGCCAAGAAACACGAACTCAAGATCGGAACGATCCGTGACCTAATCGCCTATCGACGCGAACATGATCACTTGATCGAGCGGCGCACCGAGCGCGTGTTTTCGAGCCAGTGGGGTGGAGACTGGCGGGCTATTTGCTTTTACAACAAGGCGACCAGGGAAGAAACGCTGGCGCTTGTTAAGGGCGAAATCGACCCATCGATACCAACTCTTGTCCGGATGCAGCTGCTGTCCATCTTTCCGGATGTTTTCGCTGAGACCGGGCCGCGTGAATCGCTTGTGCGACGGTCAATGGATGCCATTGCAAGACATGGCAGCGGGGTTTTGGTCCTGATCAATCGGCCCGTCCCCGATTTCGTCAGCCGCGCCATGCGTATTGCCGGCGCGGAGAATATGGAGCGAGCGGCGGGCGTAAACACCGAACAGCGCGATTACGGCAATGGCGCGCAGATCCTTGCCGAGCTAGGCGTCAGGGACATGATCCTCATGACCAACAACAGCCGTTCGCTGGTGGCACTTGAAGGCTATGGCCTGTCGATCGTGGGGGAACAAAAGATCGACTGCGATTGATGGAGCATCTACCGCACTTGCGCATCTCTGCGCGCCTACCCCGAAAATAGATCTCCATCGCGAGAGGATACCGCCCTTTGCCATGTTATGAATTCCAGGGCGTTCGGCCGGTTGTTGACGCCGCGACCTATATCCATCCCCTGGCATCGCTGATCGGCGATGTGATCGTAGGGCCCGGTTGCTATATCGGACCCGGTGCAAGCCTACGGGCCGATTTTGGGCGGATCGTCGTCGAGCGAGATGCCAGCATACAGGATAATGCCACGATCCACGTGTCCACCCAACAGGACACCGTGATAAAACGCGGTGCCACGATCGCCCATGGCGCCGTCGTTCATGGCTGCGAAGTTGGTGAGAACTGTCTCGTCGGGATCAACTCGGTCGTTCTCGATGCAGCAATTCTTGGCCCCGAATGCCTGCTTGCGGCGATGTCGCTCGTTCCTAATGGCATGGAAGCACCCCAGCGCAGCGTCCTTATGGGTGTTCCAGCTCGCATTGTCCGAACCTTGTCCGGCGAGGAAATTTCATGGCGCAACGATGGTGACGGGGACTACCAGCTTCTTACGCGCGAAGCACTGATCAGTCTCCGCGAGACCGAGCTGCTGCGTCAGGTCGAATCTAACCGGAAACGCACCCGGATAAAAGCTAGCGCCGTGACGCTGTCAGGCCGGTCGCTTGACTAGCACTACTTTGGCAAAAGTGTAATTGGATTGGCACGCAGGGAGCATCCGCAATGGGGGCATTGCGTTTGCGGCAGCCGTGACAGGTGGTCAAGGATCGCTCGGCGTACCGCTGGCGGGCTGGGTCGCGGCGGCGGCCCGAGAAGTCTTTTTTCGTCCCGCCTGAGCGACCCGGCGGCTTTGCAGGAAGGCATAGGCCATCATCGTCAACAAGGCGTGACGTTGGAGCCTTGTCCACAATCGGCCCTCAAAGTGGTCAAGGCCGAGTTCCTTGAGTTGCTGATGGGCCTGTTCGCATATCCAGCGCACCTTGATCCCGCCGGCCAGAATCTTGATTGAGGTATCGGCAGGCAGGTTCGATAGATAGAATTGGCGTTCACCATTCGAACGATGCTCGCCTAACAGCCAGGCTTCCTCGCCCGGCATATGCTGGGCTGCGGCGGAACCGATCCGCTGAGGCGCACCATCGGCAGTCCGGACACGCAAGGCGGCGAAGCGCGCAGTCAGGCGCCCCTTCGCGTCTTCGAGCATGGCGTATGCGGCCCAGAATTTGACATCGGGGAAATGCCGGCTAGCCGGGCGGCCACGGCCTGCTACAGTAAAGGCAAGCTGCACATCGAATAGGTAAACCTTTTGGTGCCGGGAAACCCCAACGGCCCAGGGATGCCCGCGTGCGCTCAGCGCCTGGCCGGAACGGAGCAGACAGCCCGTAGCCGGCATCGGCCAGTACACAGCCGAAACGAACTCCGGCAGCGATGTCGCGATCGATCTCCTCAATCGCGATCTCGGGCTTGGTGCGATACTCACACAAAAAGCCTAGGGCACGCCAGCCTTACCCACTGGCGCAATATCGCTCGTCTAGCTTTCCGGCAGGGACAACCGTAAGCTCGGCTTAACCGGAACTTCGCCCGAGGCGAGTGTCACCTAAACCAGCGTCTGGCAGTACGCGTTCTTGCCCAGCGCCGTGTCGTACTGCGGCGCGACGCCGACCGGGGCCTTGCCTTTCTTCGGCAGGGCGGTGTCGTCGATGATCAGCCAGGCTCCGTCACCACCGACAAGTTCTTCCGCCTGGCTCCACAAGATCGCTTCCAGCGGGCGCTGTCCCAAAGACCTGCTCCGATGAAGTGATGCAACCGGTCATAGGCGATGGAATCCAAGCGAGCCGCCATTGGCTGGATGCTCTTGCGATCACCCGGCCAATCAGACCGGCGATATAGGCCGGACACATCCGTCGCCTTGTCTCGTTACCCAGCCCTCCCAGATATGGTGCGAGCCAACGCTCCTGATCCGCCCGCCAGTCCTCGACCATCGCCAGCCTCCACGAAAGCAGGCTCCCTATGAATCACGCACCTTGCCTCGGGGGGGGGGCAAAAGTCATACTTCTGCCAAAGTAGTGCTAGTTGTCTTGGTCAGCCTGCAGCGCATTCATCACTTCAAGATGTTGGACCGAACGGTTATCTCTGTGCTGGTCGAGCGTCTCGAGAAGCTGCGACAGCAGCGATCGCAACCGATCGAGTTGCTCGGCAGAGAACGCTTTCTGAGCGTCTGCCTCCATCGCCTTGGCCTTTGCGAAAAGCCCGATCATTGTCTCGCGACCGGCTTTTGTCAGAGCGATGCGCGCATCCTTTGCCAGCTCAATATGCCCGTCGGTCACCAGCCTTTGAATGTCGTCTTCCGTCCATTGCCAGCCTGACGCCTCCAATATGGAGTTCACCTCCTCGACAGTAGCCGCCCCCCCCTGCATCAGCACCGAGAGCGCGTAGTGATCGACCTGTGACAGGCCAAGTCCACTAGCCTCGAGCCGGACATCGTCGGTGAGCATGAAATAAGCGCGCGCGATGAGATAGTTGAGGTCGCGCCGATTTTGGCCGCCGCCGCCGGGGAACGTCTTGCGCGCATATTTCCCCCGGTGGAACAACAGAGGCTCCTTCTCCGACTGCTCGAGATCCAGGACTTCGCCGACAAATATGATGTGGTCGCCGCCATCGTATCGATAGGCCGTCCGGCATTCGAAGCGCGCAGCACAATCTTGCAGGAGCGGGACTCCGCCTTCGCTCTTTTTAAATTTCATTCCCTCGAACTTGTCGATACCAGGAGTGGCGAACCGGTTCGAAAGCGATTCCTGGTCGGCGCCGAGAATATGGACAGCAAAAGCGTCCACACTCATGAATGCCTCAATATTTGAGGACTTTTTCGCAAGGCTCCACAGTACCAGAGGCGGATCAAGTGACACCGAATTGAAACTGTTCGCAGTGAGCCCGATATTCCGTCCATCGTGGCTCGTTGTCACGATGGTCACCCCAGTGGCGAAACTACCAAGTGCGTCTCTCAACAATTTTGAATCGATCACTGTTTGCCTTTCGCCTCGTGGAAGGTGCCTGCCGCCCCGCATTCAAATAAACTCTACAGACCCCTCCCGCTCTTCCACCTTCCTAGGGATAGGAACCGGTTAGCCCACGGTGTCGAAGGACGGACTATGCGGTTCGAAATTGAACAAAGGTCTCGACAACTTCGTCGGACTGTAATGCTGGTCGAGTCGAGCGTCGTTGACGTGATGAAATCTCATGCAAAAGCTGCCCACATTTCACCCGCTGCAAGGCGCTTCACGGTCCGGCCGCCGGGACCGGACCCTAAGCGCCTTCTAGTTCAGCGGCCACACTGGACAAGGCAACCGGCATAATTGGAAAAGAGGAAAGCTTAGCTGGACACCCGCAACAACTCTGATTTTGGCCGCGTGATTGGGCGGCTTGAAGTCCGTAGCGTGTGGAGTGCCATTTCATGACGGCGCTGGGCCTTCTGAGGTTGTATTTCCGTCGCTGGTCAGCCCGATTCCTGCATTTCAAGCGCACCTATCTTGTGGCTGCCGCCGCTCGTGGACCGATGCCCGCCTCAGATCTCCTTGGCAGCGCTCTCCAACAAACCCCGTTTACATCTTTTCTAATGTGTCGCTCATCGAGGACGCCGATATGGGAGGGCCGCAAGCCGGCTCGTCAACGATCGGGGGAGAGTCCTGCTCGCCAAATATGTGAGCCGGTTGCCAATCCCCGGTATAGCGAAGGATTGCCGATGAACCAGAGCGTGGCATGCATAGGCCGCGCACCGGTCCACGTCCATCAGGCCCAACCTCCCCCACTTTAAATCGCTTACGGCAGCCATGTCGGTGTCGATTCCGCCGGGTGCAAAAGATCCAACGCTCACTCCCGTCCCGGCAAGCTCGACGGAGAGCGCCCGCATGAGGTTGCTGACATAGGCTTTGGAAGCGCCATAGACCGCTTGGAAAGGTACGGAGGTTTCGCCCGCTAGGCTCGAAACCGCAATTATTGACGATTCAAATGGCTGCTGCCTGAAGATTGCAATCAGGCCTGTGAGCAAATCCGTGAAGCTGAGTATATTTGTCTCAATTACCTCGGCATAGGCGTCGGCTCGGCTAGCATCAAATGGTCCGAAGCTGGTCAGGTCAGCAACCAACAAAGCAGCCGTTACCTTCAATTCAGCGACCTTGGCCGCAATTTTCTCTCTGCCCTCGATTTCACGTTGATCAGTCACTATGATCTCGCACGGGATATGGAACCGTTCATCAATTTCGGCCTGTAGCTCGCTCAAGTTGTCAAGTCTCCTGCCAACAATCAATGGCTTGGCCTGGTACCACTCCGCCAATCGAAGGGCGGACGCTCTGCCCAGACCGGCCGAAGCACCTGTAACCAGCACCCACGAGTTCTTGATTGGCAGCGGTTTCACGCGTTCTCCATAGTCTCATATAAGCCGGCTATGCCGAACTTTAGGCGGGCTGCCGCTTCAGGAACAGTGACGCCCGCTGCGATATCGGGCCTGCTTCTCATAGCTTTTTTGGGTGATGGCAGGAAGATTGCCGCTCGTGTTTCCTCGTTCGCGAGCGGTCTTGAGTCCGGCATGGGTGCGTTCCCGAATCAGATTGTGCTTCAATTGGGCAAGCGAGCCGAAGATATTGAACACCGTCATTCTGGCCGAAGAGATTGTGCCGATGGTTTCGCTGATTGAGTAGAACTCGATGCTGGACCTCTCCAGATCACCAACTTTCTTGATCAGGTGGCTCATCGAGCGCCCGAGACAATCCAGTTTCCAGACCACCAGCGTATGACCGCTGCGCAGATCGGCAGGTGACGCGATCAGGCCAAGGCGATCGACCTTTGCCTTGATGATCGTCGAATTTTCGATCGCAACCGGCAGCGGTCAATGAGGAGAGCTGGAGCGACACGTTCGTGTCTACGGTCGAGACACGTGCACATTCATAAGCGCCACATGCTGTCCGATCCTGACCATTTTCCCGTCGTGATGTGATCTTGTCCATATCACCGTTATAGGTCCAGAGTTAATGGACATGTTCGTGTCGACCGCCAGAAGACCGTCCGGGCTCGCAAGCGAAGGAGAGGATGCGTCGCGAAACGACGATTGTGAGCGTGGGTCGCCGAGCAACACGACATAGGCCCCCCCGGGGGGTCCCCTTACATACTCCGTCAAATGCCCGCGGGTCGCGTTGATCAACTGTGTGCGCTGACGGACCAGCAGGTCACGTGTGCGGAATCCCAACACCGATGCCTGCTGCTCTTTGCTCTTCGCCGTGACAAAGCGCGCATTTCTCCGCGGTCGGCAAGAGCCGCCGCAACATCTGGTCCGGTTGGAACGCGCGAGTGCTGCAAGGTTCACAACGGGCTTGCGTCACAGCGACGTGCCCATGCCCCCTACCGCACCTCGCCCGACGCGACGAGTTCATACGTCTGGTGCAATGATCTGATAAACTCCTACGCGGCGGTCTCAGATCCCAACCGGAGCGGCTCGCACGATCGCCAAATGCTGTACAGGATCACCGATAGCACGCGTGCGAGAGCTATGCGCGCCTTGCCTAGCCCCGAGTGTAGATTTCCGCTGAGAAGTGACCCGGGTGCGGTAAGAATTTCCACTGAGAATTGACCCATGTTGAACTCACCCCTGGCTTTGGCGAGCGGGGGATCATGGAGTGTTGGACATGGCGTTATTGAGCGTAATCCGGCGCTGGCATCATCGAGACCAGCTTTCGATCCGGGAGATTGCGAGACGCACGGGACTGTCACGCAATACGATCCGCAAGTACCTGCGTGCTGGCACGGCCGAGCCCCAGTTCAAGGTGCCCGAGCGGCCGAGCAGGCTGGACCCGTTTGCAGAGCGGCTCGCGCTCTGGCTGCGCCGGGAGATGGCCCGGTCGCGCAAGCAGAAGCGAGCCGTCAAGCAGTTGCACGCCGATCTGGTCAGCCTGGGCTATGACGGCTCCTATAATCGCGTCGCCGCCTTTGCCCGGGATTGGCGTGAAGACTACCGGCGCCAGCAGCACATGAGCGACCGGGGAACATTCGTTCCGCTGTCCTTTGCGCCGGGCGAGGCATTCCAGTTCGACTGGAGCGAGGATTGGGCGATCATTGGCGGCGTTCGCACCAAGTTGCAGGTCGCGCATGTCAAGCTGAGCTACAGCCGGGCCTTCATCGTCCGCGCCTATCTGCTGCAGACCCACGAGATGCTGTTCGACGCCCATAATCATGCCTTCCGCGTGCTGGGCGGCGTGCCGCGCCGGGGGATCTACGACAACATGCGCACGGCCGTCGACAAGGTCGGACGCGGCAAGGAACGCAGCGTCAACACGCGCTTCCTGGCGATGGTCAGCCATTATCTGTTCGAGGCACAGTTCTGCAATCCGGCAGCGGGTTGGGAGAAGGGACAGATCGAGAAGTACGTCCAGGATGCACGGCATCGGCTCTGGCAGCCCGTTCCGCAGGCCGAGAGCCTCGATGGCCTGAACCTGTGGCTGGAAGAACGATGCATCGCGCTTTGGAAAGACATCCCGCACGGGATCGAGCCCGGCTCTGTCGCCGATGCCTGGGCTGACGAGACCGCGAGCCTGATGCCCGCCGGCAGGCCCTTCGATGGCTTCGTGGAGCATGGTAAGCGCGTCTCGCCGACCTGTCTCGTTCACTTCGAGCGCAACCGCTACAGCGTGCCGGCCTCATTCGCCAACCGGCCGGTCAGCCTGCGGGTCTATCCCGATCGCTTCCTGGTCGTCGCCGAGGGACAGGTCGTATGCGAGCACAAGCGCATCATCGAGCGGTCCCATGATGGCCCCGGCCGCACAGTCTATGACTGGCGCCATTACCTGGCCGTCGTGCAGCGCAAGCCCGGGGCGCTGCGCAACGGGGCGCCGTTCCTTGACCTGCCCCAGGCGTTCCAGCGCTTGCAGCGGCATTTGCTGCGTCATCCCGGCGGTTACAGGGAAATGGTCGAGATCCTCTCGCTCGTGCTCCATCATGACGAACAGACAGTGCTGAGAGCAGTGACCGCGGCGCTGGAAGCGGGCGTTCCCACCAAGGTCCACATCCTCAACCTGATGCATCGTCTGCTGGACAGCAAACCGGTGGCGACACCGCCCGTCACCGCTCCGAAGGCCTTGAGGCTGGTCAGCGAGCCGCTGGCCAATGTCGAGCGCTACGATGCCCTGCGTGTCGATGGGCACCGGGAGAACCGTCATGCGTCATGATCCCGCCAGCGGCGCCATCATCGTCATGCTGCGCAGCCTCAAGATGCACGGGATGGCGCAAGCCATCATTGACCTCATGGAACAGGGATCGCCTGCATTCGAGGCGGCAATCCCTGTCCTGTCCCAGTTGCTCAAGGCCGAGACCGCCGAGCGAGAGATCCGCTCGGTCGCCTACCAGCTCAAGGCCGCGCGCTTCCCGGCCTATCGCGATCTGGCAGGCTTCGACTTCGCCAGCAGCGAGATCGATGAGGCGCTGGTGCGCCAGTTGCATCGCGGCGACTTCATCGATGCAGCCGACAATATCGTGCTCGTCGGTGGCCCCGGTACCGGCAAGACCCATGTCGCCACCGCCATCGGCATCCATGCCGTCGAGCATCACCGCAAGCGGGTCCGCTTCTTCTCGACCGTCGAACTGGTCAACGCTCTTGAACAGGAGAAAGCCCAGGGCAAGACCGGGCAGATGGCCAATCGCCTGCTGCACTCCGATCTCGTGGTCCTCGACGAACTCGGCTACCTGCCGTTCAGCGCCTCGGGCGGTGCACTGCTCTTCCATCTGCTGAGCAAGCTGTATGAACGCACCAGCGTCATCATCACCACCAATCTGAGCTTCAGCAAATGGGCGAGCGTCTTCGGCGATGCCAAGATGACCACCGCGCTGCTCGACAGGCTCACCCACCATTGCCACATCCTGGAGACCGGAAACGACAGCTTCCGCTTCAGGAACAGCTCCGCCCAGATGACCCCACCGCGAAAGGAGAAGCGCAAGCTTGACCCCACAGTGACAAACGAAACATAAGCTGCAGGCGGGTCAATTCTCGATGAAAACCCCGGGTCACTTCTCAGCGGAAATCAACACCCCGAGCGCTCGCCGATCGCCAGTGTCCCACTCCTTCATCGGCAACGACCGCTTGACCCGGTGCAAAATCACAATCGCTACCTCATACATTCGGGGGCAGCCTGACCGAGACCGGAACACTCAAGCGGGTGATGAACGCCTTTGACTGGCAACTCCAGAAGAAGGGCTGCATTCCGCTGTCGGGGCAGATTGTCGATGCCTCGCTTGTACCAGCCCCCAAGCCGGGAAACACCGAAAGCGAACGCGAGGCGATCAAGTCCGGCAAGAGTGCGAAGGATATCGGCCCCGACGAGCCGAACAAGGCCGCCAGAAGGACATCGTGCGCGCTGGACGCTCAAGATTGGCGGGAAAGTCGGTATCGCGCGGATGGAACGCCGCTGCCCATGATTGTCCTGCCGGTGTTCGGCAACAAATCCCACATCAGCATCGATCGCCGCTTCGGCATCATCCGGGAAATGGCGGTGACCTCGGCTTCAGCAGCGGACGGGCGGCTGCTCCGGCATTTCTTCAGGCCAAGGGGCACTTCGAGCGACGAGGCCACCACGAAACTGCTCTATCCGATCTTGAACCGATCGGAGAAAGAGTGGAAAAATGCCGCCGCGTTAGTGGACCATGGCGAAGGCCCAGTTCGCTGTAAAATTCGGTGAGCGCTTCATCAAAGCCATGGCGGCGTAATGTGCAACCGCCCGCCACACACGGAATTCCTGACAGTCCCACCGACCTTTCGCGGTCCATAAGTCGGCACCTTCGACACCGCGCTCGATATATGGACGCCTCGAAAAACCCTCTCCTTTGAGGTGATGATCTGATTCACTGCCTCCATTGATGAGCGGAGTGATGATGGTGGGTCAGCCGGGATTCTTTGATCTGTAGGATCGGTATGCGGCGCTGAGTGCGGCGGGAGATCCGCTGGAGCGTTTGTCAGCGGTGTTGGATTTCGAGGTGTTTCGCGGGCCGTTGTGGCAGCGCTCCGGCGGAGCGCTCGCGGCAAAGGCGGTCGGCCGCCGTTCGATCCGGTGTTGATGTTCAAGATCCTGGTGCTGCAGGCGCTCTACTCGCTCTCTGACGAGGGATGCGAGTTCCAGATCAAGGACCGTTTGTCGTTCCAGCGGTTCCTTGGGCTAGGGCTCGATGGCAGCGTCCCGGACGCGACCACAGTGTAGCTATTCCGCGAGCGGCTCGTGAAGGCCAAGGCGATAGACAGGCTTTTTGCGCACTTCGATGCGGCGCTGACCGATCGCGGTTATCTGGCGATGGGCGGGCAGATCATCGATGCGACCGTGGCGCCGGCGCCCAAGCAGCGCAATAGCGACGACGAGAAAGCGGCAATCAAGGAGGGCAAGATCCCGGAGTGCTGGAAGACCAGGCCTGCCAAAGTCCGACAGAAGGATCGCGATGCGCGCTGGACGGTCAAATACTCCAAGGCCAAGGTGAAGGAGGGCGGCTACCCTAAGGGCTTCAAGCCGGTCGATCTTGCCATCCCGATGTTCGGCTACAAGAACCACATCGGCATCGACCGAGCCCATGGGTTGATCCGCACCTGGGATGCCAGCGCTGCCAATGCCCATGATGGTGCGCGACTGCCCGAGCTTATCAGCAAGCAGAACACTGACTCAGGCGTATGGGCGGACACGGCCTATCGGTCGAAGAAGAACGAGGCATTCCTTGAGCGTGGCATGTTCAAGAGCAACATTCACCAGCGGCGAATGCCGCGTCGGCCGCTGCCCGAGCGCATCGCGCCGCCCAATGCCAGGCGCTCCGCTGTCCGCTCCGCGGTCGAGCACGTGTTCGCGGGCCAGAAGCACCGCATGGCCCTTTTCATCCGCACGATCGGCATCGCCCGTGCGCGGATCAAAATCGGAATGGCGAACCTAGCCTAAACTTCCAGCGGCTCGCATGGCTTGAGGGGCGAGGTGCGCCCGCTTAGCGCGAAACGGGGAGCCAAGTGACGCTCTAGCCCAAAAAAACTCAGGAAATGAGGTCAAAAAGGCCGACCCTCACGGCCCAAAGACTGTCATCAGCCCCCTCCTGCCGCCATCTTGACCAAAACAGCCGGTTATTCGAGGTGTCCATATTTCCGGATGGTGTTGGGATCATGCCCTGTTCGACGCGCGATCGCGGTCATCGACAGCCCCTGCCGGTGCAACTCCAGTATCATCATGCTTCTCCAAGTCGGATCATCGCCAGCGCCTCCTGCGGAGGTCATCGCGCCGATTTTGACGCCATCCAATGAGCCGGGGTTAACCCCGGCTCATTGGACAACCGCAATCGCCAATCAGGAAATTTCTATTGCCCACTTTTGCGGAAAATTAAATGCTCGGTGACACCGCGGCTATTCTGAATCGATGGCGCCGTGCGCGCACTATCGCAATGACAATGACGCCAGGGGACGTCTTCCAAAAAAAGAAAAGGGGGGCGCACCGAAGTCCGCCCCCCCCCCCCCGCCGGTCCGCTCAATACAGGACCGCTTCAATGCCAGTGATCAGAAGCTGTAACTGGCTTCCACACCCCATGTGCGCGGCGGCCCCAGATAAAGACTGTTGTAGGGTGCAGCCGGCAGGATAACCGAAACACCAGCCTGATATTCCACATCGAAGATGTTTTTAAGATAGAAGCCGAGGTCGAAGCTCGAGCCGCCTATGCCCTTCAGATCGATGCGGCCATTAGCCAACGAATAGCCTTCCAGCTGGAAACCCTGCTGACCGCCGTAGTCCGCCGTCATGTACAGATCCCCACTGAAAATCAGGTCAGCATCTGCCGGCTTGACCGGTGCAATCCAGCTTGCGCTGAACGTACCTGCGAATGTGGGGGTCAGCTTGTTGATTTGTCCCTCGCCGAATGTGCCAACATTGGGCCCCAGCTCCCCATTGGTGTTCACGGGCAAAAGCTCGTCGATGTCCGTTTGCGTAATAGCGCCGTTGAACCCAATGGTCAGGTTATTATCGGGCGACACGCTTGCATCGATTTCGACGCCATAGATACTGAGATCGGCGGCATTGATAATGAACGATGACGGAGGAACATCAAGCGTACCGCGAGGAAACAGGAAATTGCCCGAATTGGACAAAAATTGGGTCGCATTCTCGTACTTTGAATAGAAGGCGGCAAGGTTCAGGCGACCTCGCGCACCTCCCAGAAAAAAGCTAAGCTTTTCGCCAATTTCTACGTCGGTCACGCGTTCCTGCTTAATGGTCTGGTATCCCGTAAGGTCGACACAGGATAAGGAATAATTCCCTGAAGGGCAGGTAACCGGATCGGACTCGAAGAGTGGAAAGTTTAAGTTTCTTGGGCGGACGCCCCGGCGACTAGTGATATAGACCATCAGGTCCGGATTTACTTTGTAGTCGAAGCCGATTGTCCAGGTGGGATAATCATCTTTCGTAGAGGCACGACCGAAACCGTCACTGAATTCCGTCGGCGTACCAACGCGGTCCGCAATATTTTGCTTACACTCGTCAAAAGAGACCGATTCAAACGTTGCCGGATTACCAGGGTTATAGCAAAACTGTGTCTTGTCCCAGCTATACCGACCGCCAACGTTGAAATTCAGCCTTTCATTAAGCGGAATTGTGATCTGACTGTAGATAGCAAAGCTCTGATTTTTCACATGCGTTGTTGTGGGTGGAATGCGGCCCAGCGAGGAGAAGGTCGTGAATTGGTCACCAGAGGGACCGGCGGGGCCATCGACGCTGTAGTATGCGCCTAATATCCCGTTTAGACCGCTGCCACTATCGAAGATGAGTTGAAAATCGTTATCGATATAGTCGCGCACGTAGCGCTGCTCGGCGTAATAAACGATAAACGGTTGGGTCACGAGCCCACCTAGAAACGGATTAGAGAATCCGCCTTGATCTAGGATCGGCACGGCACCGGTGTTGATTCCTTGATCGTTAGTATTCTTACGATACCCGAAGATGTTCCGGATCGACAGGCTATCGCTTAAATCCACATCGGTCGTGTTCACGACAGCGATCGATTTTCGATAGGCGCGGCCGCCGTTGATACCGCCATCGAATGCACCGCGCGGATTTTCTCGTGCATAATCGGCAGCAAGGTTAGCAAGTGAGACCGCTGCGGCTGCCCGGGCTGGATCGCCCATGAGCGGCAAGAATGCAGTGTTTTGGAAGGGCGCAAAATCGGCTTTATAGAGAAATAGGCCAGCTGCCCGCTCATCCGCCTCGAAATATTCGAACACGGTGGTGTTCGATATTCTATCGGTCGGCTTTATCGTTAGCGATGCGCGAACGCTGTCATTGTTAATGTCATCGAACCCCGGGTAGCTGCCTGCATTGGGATCGTTAACTCCTAACGCCTGAACCTCCGGAAGGGCGAAGAAGTCAGAGTCGAGTGAACGAATTCGTTCATCCTGCCGGCGGATCTGCCCAGCGACGCGCAGCGCGACAGTGCCAGGAATGATGGGGATATTGATTGCGCCTTCAAGAGCGCGATATTCATACCGTCCATAGGTTCCACGGACATAGCCTCCAAAATCATACAGATCCGGCTGCACTGTGTTGACTAGAATCGCTCCACCAAGCGTCGATTTGCCAAAAAGTGTTCCTTGAGGCCCTTTCAGGACCTGAATGTTCGCGATGTCATATGTAGGGATACTCGAACCGAGGCTGGGGATCGCAATATTGTTGAAATAGGTTACGACACCCGGAGTCGTGAGCCCGACAGGAAGCTGCCCGATGCCGCGTAGGCTGACATTCGTCGTGCTTTTGCCGCCTTCCGAGTTGAAATTCAGACCAGAAGCAATCGACCGTACGTCGGACAATTCCTGCACAGTACTGCGCTCAAGCGCTTGGCTGTCAAAAGCAGTCACCGCAACGGGGACATCCTGCAGTCGCTCATCGGTGCGACGCGCGGTAACGATGATCTCGCCTTGCCCTGCGGGTGAAGCTTCGGCGAGCTCCACTTCGGCACTGTCCTGATTTTCAGTATCCTGTGCGTGCGCGGGAAGCGCGACTGCAAGCGCGGCGCTAGACGCCAACAGGGCAGGATGAAGTAATTTTCGCATTGACCATCTCCCATAGAATTAAAATCTTTATGTCTGCTGCGAGGGTAGATAGCTCGAATGCCGGTGCCATGACCTATCTTAAGGTGGGGACCGTTTTTTTCCATTGGGGGCGTTTGCGTACGCCCACCAGGGGCATTTCGGCAGACGATGGGCCCGAGGTATTTTGCCTTTCGCAGACTATGCACTCGTGATCCGTTTTCTGATCTGGATGTCGGTGGCTGCGCTGAACGAGTGCGCGACAAGGTCGAAGCGTTGGGGGCATCCCGACCGCAGCAAATGGTCGTCGGGTGCGGCATGCGAGAATTCGACATTGCCGGCATGGCTTCGGCCTAGGGCTTTTCAATCGCGCCCATCTGATGAATGGTGCATCGATGATCGCTCTCTCCTAACGATCCCATGATTTCACATTCGATGGCTTTTCGCTGGTACATACAAGTCGATAATGCTGGGCAATGTTCTCGATACAAATGCCCGGCTGATCGAAGCGGGCATGGATGCTGATTTCTATGTCCGCCATGGCTTTTGGCCATAGTTATTTTACTCAGGTAGCGGAAGTGTCCGAGGCATTCGCTGCCTGGCGTGTAACTGTCGCGTTCTTCGACCGGAACCTCAAACTGAAAGGCCAACGCTATCAGGACCGCCGATAATCAAGCATATAGATCCCGCGAAAAACGAGGATAGCCGCGCCCTCTCGAAGAAGTATTATAACAGGTTTCGCAAGGTGCCGCGCCGCGCGGGGAAGGTGCTGGCCGCGGGAAATCAGGCGTTGGCCGTCGGTCTAGAACGTATCTGTTATTACAGCGATTTCCGCATCGATGTGCTGGCCGAGGCTATCGGCCAACGCGAAATTGCGGGCGCGCAGCGCATTCAACTGATCCAAAGTGCGATCGGCGATGAGTTGAAGATTGCCGAAGCCGGTGCTTACCGTTTCGCCGGCAAGCGAAGCGCGATAGGTAGCCAGAGACTGCTCGAGCAGGCTTAGAACCGGATTGTCGATGATTTCCCAATCCAGCTTGATCCGCTTGATCTGGGTGACAGGTTCATCGAACTTCTGCTCGGCCGTAAGTCGGGTCATGTCGTTAAAGTCGCGCTCGCTCGCTCGCATTCCGCACAGGATGCGGTTCGCGCGGCCTATGATTGAGAGAAGCGGGAAGAACTCGGCGCGTGTCAGCCCCGCCTTGCGGTATGATGCACTAAGCAGGCGGATCACATGAGCCGGGTGTTCGGGGAGGATGTCGACGCCACCGCTGCGACCCAGACGGCATTGGACTATACCCTCGTCCTGAAGAATTCGCATTGCCTGGCGGGTTACTTGACGACTGACCCCAAGATTGGCGGTTATGGAGGCTTCCGACCGGGTGCGGTGTCGGTCCTCACGGTCAAGGCTCGCGATCTCCCCGGCAAGAAGGTGGACTGCATATCCCGCAAGGCTATGACTGCCTCCGGATGCTGCGGCAATCTCGGCCAGGCCCTCGGTGCATTCGTCAACCGTGTCGATCGCGTCGATAAAAATTTGCAGGCAATTTTCCCAAGGAATTTCTGACCTGAGTTTATAGTTTGCATCCTGGTCGGTGAAAGGGTTCCGCATTCCGATGCAGTAGCGAAACTCGCGATCGAACGAACCGCTCTGATCCACCGGCCAATCGCGGCAATATCGTATCGCAAGATTGAGGATCGTGCGCGCTTCGTGAATCTGCGCCTTGCTCAGGCCTCTCAGCTGGAAATAGCGCGCCAGTTTCGCGGTAGGGGTCGTCTGAACATTTTTGACGACGATGAGGCCGCCTTGCGCGCCTCTGCGCATTCGCGCCACACCCCAGTTTTCGAGCAGTCTTGCCGCCTCCAGAAACGTCTCTCGGCCCAAGCCGAATTGTTTGCAAATATCCGGCGCCTTGCCGACGAGTTGGTGGGCGGGATACCCGCGTCGGCTGATATCGTCTCGGATCTGTTCAGCGCAAAGCAAGGCGGCGGTCGCACGACTTTTGGGCTCGCAGACCAGTCCTTTATGAATTGCGCCCCAATCGAAGCAAATCTTCATACCCCTCATGGTCTCCCGGCATTGGACGCATTACATGCGCTCTGAGTTCTGGCAGCGTCTATTTTCTATCGTTTTTGGCATTGCCAGTTTGCCGCATCATATACTCCGCCGGACGTTTGAACACCCTTGAAGGTTGCGACTGTCGGGTATGGGCACAAAAGGAAATCACGGGACGTTCCGGTGGGAGGCGGAACGATGACGCCGGAAACGGTACCCGATTGATCGGCGAACGCCATCTTCGCACGATCTGGTCCGCGGTGCGCAACGACCGGGCCCGGCGCTTTGCCCTTCTCGACCCAAGCAATCAGTTCCCGTAATAGTTGATCTGGCGCATCGGCGGGGCCCGTTCCACCGCCGCAATGCGCCATGCCGGGAATGCGGTAATAGGCCGCCATATCCCGGAAACCCGCCATGCCTCCATCCGCCTTGTTGCCGGCTTCAAGGAAATATTGCTCCGTTTCTATGTCGGAGCAGCACGGATCGCTCACGCCGTTCCAGAACAGGACCTTGCCTCCGTCCCGTTGGAACGGGCGAAGGTCGGTATTATAGGGGTAGCCGAAATCGAGCCGCTTCGCGGCAGCAAACCAGGCATCTATGTCCTTTTGGCTCGACAGGTCGAAGTCTTTCAGGACATCATACTCCTGCCCGAAATAGGCGCGAGCCAGAGTGTCGACTATGACATAACCGGGACTGCCCTTTTGCATATTGTCCGGACTGGGCTCTGGCGACCACGGCGGCGGAGAGGCCCCGAGGAATCCTGACCACACCGAAAGATTGGAGATCGGGAAGCCTTCCGTAAGCTTGCCTTTGGGGCTGCTCGGCCCTTCGAGGACAGCCTCGATGCTACGAATTTCGGGCTGAGTCAGACAGTCCTCACCGTCGCCCGCCTTGCAGGCGATGGTCTGAAAATCGAAGCTGCACATGCGATGATCGTTGATCATCTGGTCCTTGGCTCCATCCAGTGCGTCGCATGCCTTTAATACGTGCCCCTCGGCCATTTGGAGCTTTGCCGGAGAGAGCCAGGCGCCCGGTTCGCGTATCATCTGACGTGTATTGTAAAGGAATTTCAGCTGCGTGGCGCTGCTGCGACCGCCTGGCGCCCCGATCAATACGCCATCGTAATCCTCTGGATGGCGATCGATCGCCATCATGCCCATGCGTCCTCCACCCGAGCAGCCCGAATGGTATCGATACATCGAGTCGACGTCATAATATTGCTTGGTGATCTGCTGCGTAGCGACCGTGACAACGTGTCCGCCACGATGGACGTGATCCATGGCCTTTGCCGGATCTTCGCCCATGAAACGCCAGTCGAGCATCGAGCCCTGCCGACCTGTATCGGTTCCTGCGACCGCGAAGCCCATGTTCAACGGGTTGCCAGCGGGAACCTGCGAGTCGGTTGGCACATATCCGGCCGATCCGCCAAGGCCGATGAAATAGAACCGACCCGCCCAATCCTTGTCGGGAAGTTGGAGGCGGAAATTAACCTCGTTGGGTCCGGGGTCATTCGTGGTTACGTAACCCTCGACCCTGCAATGGGCGACCGGCTCCACGATCGCTTCTGCCGACACAATGGTGGTGTCGGCAGGTGCCATCGCCTGGATTGCCGACACATTACATTCGGCCGCGGGCGCCATTGTTGACTGCGCGCTGGGTACGAGCACGCTTGCGTTCGTTGCCATCGAATCCGCATCGGCCGTGCTGCAGCTGGCCAGAACGAATACCAGGGTCAGTGAGCATGCCGCGCCCAGTCTGCCTGCGGTCAATCTTACCATAATCGGCATCCTCTGTGTCCCAATTTCCTGTTCCCGGCCGCAAAAATTTGATCCGGTCGGTTGTTCGGGGACCAACGTATTTCGGCGATGGAGAAAAAAAGAGTCTGCCAAAACATCCGTGGCTAATTCCGGCTTTCCAGCTTTCCCATCCCAACTCTTGCGTGCAAGCCTTGGGCCGTGCCCTTCTTTAAGCGGAAAGGCGAAGTAAATCAGCGGCCAAGGTTCAATCGCCAATTCGCCGTCTTTTTTAGCCAAGGCCCCACGCTAGCGTTTCCCGCAAGCTCCTCGAAAGGAGTCAATAGCTGGGAGGGATTATGAAAACTCTGGCCTTGGCCTTGGCATGCACGGCATTAAGCAGCACTACTCTATTCGCCCAGACAACAGTCGATGCATCAGGCCAGACGACGGAAAACGGTCCCAAAGAGATCATCGTGACGGCGCGGCGAACTGGGGAGAACATTCTCGACGTTCCAATTTCGATTATCGCCGTCAGCGGAGATGAACTGAACGAAAAGAACGTCAATACGGCCAATGACCTCTCATTCGTCGCCCCCGGCCTAAGCATCCAGAATACGTCGTCAAACCGGGCCACTACTACCTTCTCGATGCGCGGGCAGGGCCAGACGTTTGGCCAGATCGCGCCCGGCGTAGTCGCCTATATGGCCGAAGTTCCGATCCCCGAAGGGAGCTCGGGACAGTTTTACGATCTTGAAAATATCCAGGTGCTTAAGGGTCCTCAGGGAACGCTTTTCGGTCGCAATGCCTCGGGAGGCGCGATCCTTTTTACTCCAAAAAAGCCCGGCAACGAATTCAACGGCTATGTCATTGGAAGGCTTGGCGATTACGGCCGGCAGGACGTGGAATTCGCCGCTGGCGGTGCAATCGCCGAAGACGTGGTGCAAGTGCGATTGGCAGGCCAGTTCCTCCATCGGAACGGCTTTACGACAAATCTGTTCGATGGTGGCAAACTGGATAACGAGGATCGAAAATCTGTCCGTTTCAGCGTCGTCGTGACGCCGTTCGAAGGATTTGAGAACCACACCATATTCTCATACGCAAAGTTCGACGATGATGGGTCAGGGCAATCGCTTGGCGGGATCGTGGAGGACAATCCCACTTTCCTGCTTCCCGGAACATTTACCGGCGTACCCTTGCTGCCCGCGCTTCAGGATGCGCTGGCAGCGCAGGAACAGCGAGGGCCGCGCGTTGTCGATCTGGACTGGCCGACGCATAACGGGCTCCGCTCGCGCGACCTGATCAATATCACGACATTCGACGTCACCAATTCCATCACGCTGAAAAACATCTTCAGCTATAGCTGGTATAAATATGAGTATCTGCGCGACCTCGACGGATCGCCATTACCTGTTCTTGGCGTTTCCAACCCGTTTCAGTCCAACTGGATCAATCAGAGGACCGAAGAAATCCAACTCCGCGGTGTGTTCGGCATCGTCGAGGGCGTGGTCGGCTACTATGATGAACGCTATGACACCGAGGCGGGAAGCGTAGGCTTTGACACGGAACAATATATCGCCGCTCCGTTAGGGCCTGTTTTCACATATGTAGGGCCGATCGGCGCGATCAATGTGGCCGCCGGCAGCCTGAACACCAGCAAGGCCTTCTACGGGGAGTTCAACCTGCAACCTGTAGACGACCTGACGCTCACGGCAGGAATCCGTCAAACGCGCGACTTCCGTTCCTCTTCTCAGCTGGGGACGACCCTGACCTTTCCAGATGCATTCGGTCCGGGTGCAGATCTTGTCATTCCCGGCACACCGAATGAAAGTTCCGGCAAATTCAAGGCAACGACCTGGAACCTGGCGGGACTGTATGAATTCACACCTGATCTCAGCGCCTATGCCACGGTGCGGCGCGGCTACAAATCGGGGGGTGTCAACGGAACCGCAATCGATCCTGCGGATCAGCTCTTCGCTCCCGAATGTGTGACCGATTACGAAATTGGCGTGAAAAGCCGGTTTAACCTGGGGTCGGTCGATGTGTTCGCTAACCTTGACTATTTTTATGATGATTACACCAATATCCAGCGCTTTATAAATCTGAACACGGTGCCTGCATCCACCGTCACGCGAAACGCAGCCAAAGGCAGCATTCAAGGTATTGACCTGGAAATAGGACTGCAGTCACGACTGTTCGATATTACTGCCGGCTATAGCTATCTAGATGCCAAATACGATGAATACATCGATCCGACACGCGGAGATTTGAGCAACAGCGACTTCCCGAACACGCCAGAACATCAGCTTACGGTAGCACCGAAGTTCAAGTTTCCCGTGCCCGACGACATTGGCGAGGTCAGCTTCCTTGCGAACATCTATGCGCGCAGCAAGATCGCATTCGATCCGATCAACAAGCCAAACGGCAATCCAATCACCGATCTAAGAGTCTGATTCAAAACTAACCGATGTGATTTCATAGCCTTGTGATGCGGCGCGTGAGGAGCTGGATCGATGCGATGAACAGCCACGCGGTTGCCGAGGCGATGGTCTGCTCGAAGTCCTTTGCGAGACGCCGGTTTCGGTTGAGCCATGCCAAAGTGCGCTCGACAGCCCAGCGGCGTGGGAGAACCACAAAGCCCTTTGCTTTGTCGGACCGTTTGACGATTTCGATGGTCCACTTACCAACCCTGCGCAACGCCTGACGGAGCTTGTCGCCAGCATATCCGCCATCGGCGAAGACATGCCGTAGCCACGGGAAGCGATGGATGATTTCGGCGAGCACCAGCGGTGCGCCATCACGATCCTGGATGTCGGCGGTGTGGATTACCGCATGAACGAGATTTCCATCGGTGTCGGTGAGGATGTGGCGCTTGCGTCCCTTGATCTTCTTGCCTGCGTCATAGCCCCGTGGGCCGCCACTTTCCGTGGTTTTGACGCTCTGGCTGTCGATCACTCCGGCGCTTGGCGACGCCTCGCGGCCTACAGCTTCGCGCCCGATCAGCAACAGGACATGATTGAGCGACAGCCACAGCCTGTTATCACGCCACAGGTAGAACCAGCGCCGCACCGTCGAGACTGGCGGAAAGCAGGGCGGTAGCATCCGCCATGGCAGTCCGCCCCGCAGCAGATACAGGATCGCTTCGACAATCCGCCGCAGCGGCCACTTGCGAGGGCGGCCAACATGAGAAGGTGGCGGGAAGAACGGCTCCAGCACCGCCCATTCGGCATCGGTCAAATCACTTGGCAATGCCAGTTCCGCGCGGGCATACAGTGCGCGAGTGGTGTCGGTCCACATCGTTGATTTCCTTTGGTTCGTTGCAAAACCGCTGAATCAACGACTTGGGTAAGCGTCAAGCTAACCAGCTGATACCACTCAACTTAATTTCGGATCAGGCTCTAAGCCCTCCGGGTGCAATCGGCGCTGGCTACACCCGGGTGGATTTGCGCCTTGATTGGAAACGGGTCGCCGGCAGCCAGTTCAGCGCGGCGCTGTTCATGCGAAATGCTTTTGACGAGGAATATATCGTCGGCAGCAATAACCAGCTCCCGACGCAGTTCGCTTCCGTTTCCTATCTCTATGGCGAACCTCGAACATTTGGCGGCGAAATCAGGTTCGACTTCTGATCGCACGGACGGCCGGCTCAAGTCCGGCCGTCCGCTACCGACTTGGGTTTGCGAGTCCCCCGGTCTCCTGATTGTCGCAGCCAGTTGCAATTGAACGACTATTTTCGTGGGCCAAAGCCTTTAGATTGTGAGGTGTATTGCAATCAGGCGCGGTGAATAATTGTCATGAACAGGAATTCGATCTTACAGATAGGCCCGGACCTTGTTGAGGTTTCAACTTATATTCCTCAAGATTCGTACTTTGGCCGTCCCTATATAGACCGCGATGAGATACGTGATGCTCCTGGTGTCCACCGCAACATACATGGCGGGTTTGAAAATACCGATACGCGTTTCAACTTCTACTTTCCTGCCATCGAAGTATATGGCGGTAGAATGTTCCAGCCGATGGAAGGTGGCCATGCCGGGCATGAGAATATTTTCGGCGAAGGCCCAGTCGCGGAGATTTCCGGCGGCATGGCGATGGCCTTTCGAATGGGCGGATACATGGTGGAGTCGAATTGTGGCCACATCGGCGACGATATCGACGAAAGGGCTGGGCCCGATCCCACGCTTTATGGCTATCGGGCGGCGATCGAATCCGCGCGCCTGTCGCGCCATCTCGCAAAGCAGATATATGGTGCCGAACCGGCGAATGGGTATGTCTATGGCGGAAGCGGCGGGGGCAGGCGCTCGCCCGCCTGCATCGAATATGGCTCCGGGGTCTACACAGGCGCCCTTCCTTATCACGGTGGGGGCAACATCGCGGACCATGGGACACGGTCGCGTGTGCGTAGTGAACAGCCGGTGCATTTCGGCCTGATGTTCAACGTCCGGCGGCTTCTGGGTAACAGGCTGCCCGGGGTGATCGATGCAATGCAACCCGGCGGCAGCGGCAATCCTTTCGAAGGATTGACCGTGCACCAACGCGAGGAACTGGCTAATCTATACCGGCTGGGTTTTCCGCGCGGCGCCGAATTCATGATGAGCCAGCCTTTTGGCCAGATATGGCTGTGGACGTCTATCGCGGACATGCTGCTGGAGGAGGACGAAGATTATTTCTCCGGTTTCTGGAGCAAGCCGGGTTATATTGGCCACGACGAACCGCAATGGGTTAAACCCGACCTGATCGACACCGAAGTTTCCGTCAAACGTGTGCTGACCGCGCGTGATTTGAAAGAGAACCCGGAATTCGCCGACGCGGCGATACAGGCTGCCGCCTATCCCGCGATATTTATTGCAACGCTGAACCACACGCTCGATCTGCCGATGACCCTTGAAGTGGACTTACCCGCAGGGGGGTATCGGCAGGGCGCGGGCGTATACATGCAAAGCGGCGCAGCGAGGGGGCGCCGCCTCTACGCCATGGCCGAGGCAAGCGACATGCTGTTTTGCGATGGCCGGGGCGAGGCCAATCTGGAGCGGCTGACAGGAGTCGTGCCTGGCGACCGGGTCCGCATCGATAATCGCGCGTTCCTCGCCTATTGCTATTATTACAAATATCATCTGTCTGAGGAGCCAATCTGCGATTTCCTTCGCGTGGACGGACAGCCGATTTTTCCGCAACATGACGTGCCGCTTGCCTCGCCCTTGATGGGCGTGCCCTATTCGGGCCAGTTCGATGGGAAGGTGATGTGGATCCATGCGACGCATGACACATCACTATGGCCGCCCCAGGGCTTGAGCTATCATCGAGCGGTCGAACACGCGCAGGGTAAAGCAGGATTGCGGGACAATTTCCGCATACGCTGGACCGAAAATGCTGAGCACACCCCGCCCAACATGGTGCCGCCGCAACCCAACCGCTCGGGCGCCAATTGGCTGGTCAATTCTCAAGGGATAATAGAGCAGAGCCTTGCGGACCTGATCGACTGGGTTGAGAATGGGGTGGAACCGGCAGGAACCTCGTTTGCGTTTGTCGATGGCAAAATCGTCCTGCCGCCCGATGCCGCGGAGCGCGGAGGCATCCAACCCGTGGTCCACATCGCATCACCCGCTGGAGGAGAGCTAAAAACGAAGGTGGGCGAAAACGTCGAACTTATGGCCAGCGCGGAAGCGCCGTCGGGGGGCAAGATTATCGCCGTCGAATGGGACTTCGACGGCAAGGGGGTCTATCCTTTGTCCAACGACATCGCCGCCGGGCAGTCACATGTGGAGGCAAGGGGCCAGCATGTTTTCGATGCACCGGGAATTTATTTCCCGTCGGTTAGGGTTACGGCCCATCGCGACGGCGACTTGGGGGCTAAGCAGCGCAGGCTTGAAAATGTGGCATCGGTACGCGTCGTAGTAAGCTGACTTCGGCGCAATAACGAAAAAGAAGGGAGCCGTACAAGGCGTGCGGCTCCCTTCTTCATTTCAAGGGTGCGTGCGGTCAGCGCACGATAATTCTCGCAGATGCCAGATTTTCGATCTGGCGCCGAGCGTTTGGATTGCCTTCCCGGTTAAGCCGCACGCGGGCGGTTACGAAATAGGTACCAGGCTGATCGAAACGGCAGGAAATGGTTTCGCTCAAGGCGGTCTTGCCAGGTTCGACCTTGCTTTCACGATCGAACGTGCCGCTTGGGTTTGTTGCCCAATGCAATTGCGTAAAGGTTCCGGCCTGTGGCGGTGCCTCCGCGTCTACGACGACGGTGACGTCTTCCCCTGCCGATACTTCGGCCAATGGCGCACCATTGGCCTGCACTCGCACGACGGGCTGCGTTCCTCCGCGCTCCAACGCAGTTTTGGGCAGACTGACTTTGCCGTCTGCAAACGAATAGCTCGTTTCAGGCGGCTCGACGCCCTTTTCGACCCAGGCTGCCAGATCGACCAGGCCCTGCTCGATGGAAGGCATATAGTCGATCAGCCAGGTGGTCGTTGCCCGCCGTGCATGGCTGGGCAGCAGCATGGGGGGAACGTGTTCGGCATTTTCAGTCCACTGAAGGCGGAATTTATCCCGCGCTTTCTCCGGCCCTTGCGCCTGCTCCACCGCCTGTTTGTAGATGACCCCTTGGGGCGGCCAGAGCGACGCGTCATGCGTGTGGTGGATCCAAAGCAACTTGCCTTCGTACTGACCCGAGTAGGGTACACCCATCAAGGGAGAGGCCAGCGGCACGCCATGTTGGGGAAAGACCGGTTGACCGTCCACCCGAAGGAAATCGTTCAGCGCGTCATTCGACAAATGGTAGCGATACATGTAGCAGAACGCGAGAAACGCGTGATTGTCGATGTGCACCAAGTCTCCGGCTTTCGCGCCGCGGAACCGTTCCAGATTGGCTTCGGCCCGTCCGTCGCAAAAGAACATGTTGCCGACGTTTTGCATGCAATAGAGTTGCCGGCCTGCAATATCTCCGGTTTCGATCCTGACGCCTGCGCCCTGACGGTATCCGCCAGACAGCCCGTCAACCTCGATCCCGATCGGCAAATCCCACTCTCCAGTGGATGAGGCGCGCATGACCGCCATCGGCTTGGCATCGGCGAATTCGGGTCCCGAGAATTCCTCACCGATCATGTCTTGTACGGTGATGATGCGCGTGATCCGGGCCTGCGCGTCGATCAGATCATGCTCTATCCATTGGCGCTCGTCATGCCCGATGTAGCCGGGCTCGCTCCAGAAATTGTGGAAATATTCGGCATCCTCTTCCAGCAGCATCCCGGCGATCGAGGTCCACAGCCAGATTTGCCCCATCGGCTTAGCAATCATGAATTCGTCGCCGCGCGGATATCCGAGACGGTAGAGATTGGCGAGTTCCTCTCGTTCGTGGACCGACAGCCCATCGAACGGATTGCCGCTGCCGCCGGGTTGCATGGCATCGATAACCCGTTCTAGCTTTTCGCCCCGCAGAAGGCGCTGAACATTGAACATCGCTCCGAAGTGAACCGGCTGCTCGCTGCGGACCCTTGAATTCGTGCCGTGTGGCTCGACGTTTCCGCCGCCCATGAAGGGCAGGGCGCCATCATAGACGCCGCCGCAATATTCGAGACACAGAGGCGACCGGCGTCCACCTCCGCTGCCGCCCCAGACATAGCTGTAATCGGGTTCGCGCCCGTAAATCTGTCGGGCAACATACTTGGAGAAGCGGGCGCTTTCCACGCTGGCGCGATAGCCGTAGAGGCCCGGGTCCACTCCTGCGCGCGGATCGATGTCGTCCCCGATGTGGCCGCTATTCGATTCCACCATATACCCGCCAAGGCCGACCATCATTTCAAGTCCGCCAAGCAGTTCGCCCATCGCGCCCGCGAATGCCTCTTCATGCCCGGCATGCGCACCCTCCAGGGGATGATACATGCGTCCGCCCCATTCTTCCTTGGCGGGGAAATAGAAAGTGAACCTTGTATCGGTATTCTCGAAACCGCCGTGTACGTTGCGATGGGGATAGGGCTTCTCGCGATATTCGTCGCGATCGATGTAAGGCTGTCCGAAGTAACTATCGCGCACTTCGTAGGACTGCGTATCGAGTTTCTGGTCCAAGACTTGATCGGTCAAAGCATCCTCCTGATCATGAGCGCGCCTATGGCTGGTCGCGCCAATGCCCCGCCGCACCGGAGCCGGTTTCGGGTCGGGAGTGTGATGACCGTGCGTTGCACGGGAATAAAGTATGCCTAATCGGCGCAGGCGGTGCGTCTCACGTCAACCTGATGTATTGTGCAGGATCAACGGAGGAGCGGCTGCCTACCGGAACGTCCGGCGAAGATGGCTGATCGGTCATTGCCACTTGGGTTAACCGCCTGCCGCGTTAGCACGGCTTTCGGGCCCGTCCATGAAAAGGCTTGAGCGGAAGAACTCGATGATCTCGTCTCGTGCAGTCACAGTAGGCTGATCGGCCTCATCAATCAGGTGCAAGGTTACAACGCTGTGCGGCGTTTTGAGAGGGGCTTCCGGGTTTGCTGCGCTGTCAGGCAATACGGTGCCGACGAAGCGATCGCCCAGCGCCTTCTCATAGGCTGCGAAGCGTTGTGCCGGGCAGAACGTGTCACCCTCGAAACGATAGGCGCGGACCGTAAGGTCTTCGGTCTCCATGCGTTTCTTCACCTTCGCGAGATCCTCGGGAGATATGTGCAGGCCCGAACCATTGTGCATCGGCATCGAAGGCTGCGACAGCACGGGCGCGACCACCGCCTTTTCCAGCATCATGGACAAGGCGAAATTGCCGGTGAAGCACATGCCGATCGCGCCAACGCCTTTTCCGCCGCATTCACGGTGCGCTTCGGCAGCCAGCGCGCGCAGCCATTTCGTCACCGGGCTTGAGGAGTTCGAGGCAAAAGCATGGAACTCGCGGCTGATACAGGCGCGCGCCACGGTCAGCATGGCCTGACCGGCGCCGGGCATCTCACCGTCGCGTCCGAACAAGGAGGGCATGTACACCGTCAGCCCCGCATCGCGGACCCAGCGGGCGAAACGCGCCACATAGGGTGTGATCCCGGGAATTTCGGACATCACGATTACGGCGGGACCGCTTCCGGCCACATAGACGGTCTTGGTCTTTCCCAGGAGCGTCACTTTGCGCTTTTCGAAATCGTCTAGCGGGTCCCGTATCTCGGGATCGAATTCTCGCATGTTTCCCTCCCTTTAGTAGAATCTGCTAATCGGCGGCAGCCAGTTCCGTGCCCTGTTGTCCGATCCGGATGGACCGCGTAGCCAGCAGAAGGTGCAATCCCCCCCAGGCCACGAAGATCATCGCAAAGCCGATGCCCCAGGCGACGCCTCTCGTCCCGCCAACTGCTTCACTTACGGCGCCGATCAGATAGGTGCCGGCGCCCACCCCGATAAGGTTGGCCCCCAATTGCACCAGCGATACGGCTAGGCCGCGCAGGCGCGGTCCCGCCTGGTGGACGATCACGGAATAGACCGGCCCGTTATAGGAAGCGCTGAAGAAGCCACACATCAGCATGGCTGCGATAACCTGCCCGAGATTGTCGAAATATACCGTCCCAAGCCCCGTCAATGCAGTGGCAAAGGGGATCATCGCCCCGAACAGTGCGGTCCGAACAGGATTGAAACCGCCCCTGCGCCGGTTCAGCAGATCCACCGCCCATCCAGCGGCAAGGCCGCCCGCCGAGCCAAGTACCCCATATGATATGGCGATGAGAAGTCCCGCATCGGCAATCGGCATGCCATGCACACGAATGAGAAATGTCGTCAGCCATGTACTCATCCCATAGATGCCGGTGGCGATCAGAATGATTGCGAAGATGCAATGGGCAAGTCCGGGCCGCGCCAGCAATTCGGCGATGCGGGAACGCAGACCGGTCTTCGTCGCAAGTTTGTTGCTGGCCGGATATTCGCTGGCGTCCATGCCCCCACGCACCGGTTCGCGCACGCCGAACAGCAAGACCGGCGCTAGCAGGATGCCTGGAATACCCGCCGCAATGAATGCCCAGCGCCACCCGAAATTTTGCACGATCGCGCCGCCCGCGACGAAGGCTATCGCCAAACCTACACCCGAACTGAGATACCAGATGCCGATTGCCGTAGCGCGGCGGTTCTTGTCGAAATAATCGCTGAGAATGGAAATACCGGTCGGCGATCCGGCCGCTTCCGAAATCCCGACCACGGCCCTGCTGGCGAACATCGACCAAAATCCGACCGCAAGACCACAGAACGCGGTCGAGGCGCTCCAGACGGTCAACGCGGCAGCCATGATATTGCGCCGATTGAAGCGATCGACCGCGACGCCGAACGGAATCGCGGCCATCGCAAAGAAAATACCATAAGCAAATCCCGCAAGAACGCCGAGCCGGCCATCGCTCAATCCGAACTCCCGACCCATCGGTTCAAGGATCAGGCCGATGATTGCCCGGTCGATACCGTGGGTGGTCTGAACCGCCGTCAAAATGGCAAGAACGTACCAGCTATATGCGGGGGAAGGGGTCGCCGACCGAGGTGGCTCTCCGGATTTCATCGAAGTTCGCCTGTCGTTCGCTTTTCTTGGGCACTCACTTCGCGGGATCCCTGTGGAAGTATCTTACGCGCAGAATATCCCCGTCGGCATGATAGGTTTCGATGCTGGGCAGAACCGTTTGGCCCGTCTCGCCTGCAATGATGTTATGCACCAAGGCCGCAGCTTCGTTGCCATTGACCAGCAAATGCACGAGTTCGGTTGTGCAGCTTGGGCCGTATGTCTCCCACATCTCCTGGACAGCCGCTTTGCCTTCGATAGGTTCGCTGCCGACATATTCGACCGTGAAGCCGCCAGGACCCAAAGCCTCGAATGCAGCTAATACGCCGCCAAGATTATTGGCATTCCACTCGCTGTAGATCGCGCGTATATGCGGTTTCATCTCTCTATTCATTGGACACTCCACTCCAAACTGCTCAGGCCGGCATTGCGCGCGCCGGTGCATGCGCGGTCGTATTCTTTATTTTCATTCAGGTTGGATGGCGCCGAGCGGCGATGAACCTTTCTTACGAAAGGCACGTCACTGCATTCGATTCCTCCGAGAACCTGGGCGGGCGTTGCAAAGGCAACCGTACGTCGACACCAAGCGATGCTATTTTCCGAACGTGACCCGCAGTTCGACACCATACGTGCGGGGCGCGCCATAGAACCCGCTGTTAATACCCAGTGCGTTCGATCCGACGTTCGAAGAGGCCAGATATTCCTTGTCGAAGACGTTGCGCATGAAAAATGCCGCATCGATCGAGCTACCGGCAATGCCTTCGACGTCCAGACGGGCGTTTACGAGGTCATAGGCAGGCAGGATCGCGTCAGAGGAGCTTACCTTGCTGGAGTGGTAGTAGTCTGCCCCCAACTTGAACGTTCCGAACGCGTCCGGAACCGGCAGGGTCCAGTCTACACCGGCGGTCACCGTGGTCGTCGGCACAAGGTTGAAGGGCACTTCCGGGGTAGCAAGATAGGCGGCCAGAAATGGCTCGACGGTAAGTGAGCGTGACTTCAGGTCGAGGAATGTGGCTCCGATATCGAAGGAGAGGGACTGGCTGGGCGCGGCCCGAGCCGACAGGTCGATACCTGCCACACGCGTCTTGCCCGCATTGACTAGCAACGTGCCGCCACTGGGGTCGTTAGAAGCATCGCAATCGCCATCGGGCGAAGAGAAGGGGGGATTGCTTCCACCCGGCCCGGTGCCGCATGCGGCGTTGGTATTCAGGCCGGAAATCGGCACCTGTACGTTGTCGTACCAACCGATAAAGGGTGACGCATTCAGTCGGACACGCAGGTCTCCCGCTTCGAAATCGGAACGAACGCCCGCTTCGAGGTCAGTAACTTTTTCCGGCGCAAATGACTGGTAAGGCGTAAGGAGCCCCGCAAGCGTAGGGGTATTGATGCCGCCTGCGCGGTAACCGCGGCGGGTGACTACATAAACAAATAGATCCGGGTCGATCTGCCAATCCAGACCCAGCGTCCACGTCGGTGCCTTGGACGAGGTCTCGTTGATGCTTGAATTGACGATATCGCTCGTTCCTGCACGGCATTCCGCCGGAGAGACTTCCGGTTGGTTCGTGGTGCCGCCGCCGACGCACGCCTCGATGTCGTCCCAAGTGTACCGGAACCCCGCATTGAGACGAAGCCCATCTGTCATGCCATCCAGCGACAGGCCGAGATTGGCGAAGAGCGCCTTGCTCTCTTCTGTATAGAAGCTGTAGTTGAATGGCGCGTCCGTAATTCCTGGCAGGATAAACACGGGAATATAGGTTCCGCTCGGCCCGACCGGCTTGCTTTTTAGATAGAATCCACCAACCAGCCAGTCCAACCGGTCATCGATCAGCTTGCCCTTGAACTGCACCTCGTTGGAGAACTGTTCGACGTCAGACGTTTGTCGGCCCCCGACCACGGTAACGGGAAGTCCGGCCGGAATTGCGCCTGACCCGTCCGAAATAAGGGTCGGCAGTCCATCGACACTGGAGAAATAGTCGACATCGGTACTGCGGTACCCGAAGATGTTCACGAAACTTACGTCAGGTCCAAATTCGACTTCCGTCCGGTTGGTCACGCCGATCCGCTTTACGCGTTCGAAGGCATCGACATCCGAATTGATAACCCGCGGCCCGCGAGCCTCTTGCAGAGCCAGCTGCTCTTGTGCGGCCGCCAGTGTACCAGTGGCGGTCAGCGCGTTGGGTCCATCCAGTACGTTGTAGAGCACCGACGCGCCGCCGGTGGAACGGTTGCGGTAGTAATCGAAAATCGTAGTGTTGCTGAATCCGTCAAAAGGTTCGAGCAGGAGGGACGCGCGGAATGCGCGCGAGTTTAAATCGTCGGCATCGTCGCCGATGCCGATGTTCTTCGTCCACCCGTCACGCTTCTGGTACTGCCCCGCCACGCGCAACGCGGCGATGTCGGCGACCACCGGAATGTTCAGAGCGCCTTCCAGGATGCGCGAATCGTAGTTACCGTAAGTCGCGGTCACGTAGCCGCCGATGTCGTAATTCGGAGCTGTCGGGTAATAGAGGATCGCGCCGCCGGTAGTATTACGGCCGAACAAGGTGCCCTGAGGGCCCTTCAGCACCTGCACCGACGAAAGGTCGTAAGTCGGGATGCTGGACCCAAGCGTTGGCGCGGGCACCTCGGCGAAATAGCTGATTACCCCCGGCGCGCTGTTCCCCGCGAGCGCCTTTGATTGGCCGCGGATCGAAAAGTTGGTGTTTTCGCGCCCTCCCGAACCGGCAAGAAATATGCCAGGGGTTTTGACCAGCAGATCCTGTGTGTCGCGGATCGTGGCGCTGCGCAGGGTATCGGCATTAAATGCCGTGACTGACACGGGTACCGACTGGATGTCCTCTTCAGTACGGCGAGCGGTAACGACGATCTCATCCCCGTACCCGAATACTTTGGCAGAACTGTCGTCGTCCCTTGCCTGATCGTCCACCGTCGCGTCTTGCGCGAAAGCCCCTTGGGCGGCGATAGTGGTCGAAAGCAGAACGGAAACGACAGTGCGAGTGGATAGGGTCCTGATGCGCATCCATACCTCCCTTTGGCGGTCGCTATCGCCGCCTTGGGCTTGATGTGCACGGGGCGGCTACCATTCTGACCTATCGAGGGGAGGGGTTGTCCGGCGCGATCAATCGGCGCCATCATCGTCGAAATTGTAGACAGTTACGTCGGGAAGGGCGCGGATCGCCTGGTACGTCAGGCGCTCTGGAGCTACAGCACCTGTAGCGTCTATTGGAATGTTCTAGCGGGCAGCGTCTCGCGCAGCTTGGGCGTATCGGCGATCCGAAAAAGGAGAGCCAGCACATCGACACCGTGGGGCTTCAATTCGGCCCAGGCATGGGGTTATTCCTGTTTATTGGGCGATGGAATTGCTGTGCGAACGGGAGGCTTGGTCCACATGCAGCACCACCTTGCCGTGAGAACTGTCACTCAGCAGCGCCCAGGCTTCGGCAATGCGTTCGAGTGGGAATGACCGAATTGACACCGAAAGCTTTCCTTCTCGATGCCATGCAATCAAACGGTCGAAAGCGGCGCGGCGCTCGGCGACCGGTCTCTGCCCGGTGCCAATGCCGTGAACCGACTTGCCGACCAGTTCGGCCAGCGAGACGGTGAGGTGCATGCCGGCTCCGACGCCGATGCTCATCATGCGCCCTCCCGCCGCCATCGCGCGCACCGCCGCTTGGGCGGGAGCGCCGAATACGCAGTCGAGAACAATTTCAAATGGACCGGCAACGCTCAGTGCGGCGTCGTCATTTCCGGTTCCTATTTGGACGACCGCGTCGGCGATACCGCGGTCGATCAGGATGGACAGCGCATCGGCGCTACGTCCCGCGCCCACAACTCGCCCTGCACCCAGTTGCCTCGCCACTTGCAATGCGATCTGGCCAAGCGGGCCGGTTGCGCCCAGCACCAGTACGGTTTCCCCTGGCTTCACCTTGGCCTCTTGGAGGGGGATCAGCGCGCCGGTTCCCGATATGGCTAGCGAAATAGCCTGCTCTGCTTGGACATCTTCGGGCAAGGGCCAGATTTCCTCGTCAGCTACTGCAGTCCACTCGCAGGCCGAGCCATAGCCCGCGATCGAGTGCCCGAAATAAACGCGCCGACCGTCCTCAAGTAAGCCGACTCCTTCACCTCCGATAACATAGGGGGGACTGGGCGGATTATAGACGCCCTTCGACCGCATGATGTCGGTCGGCTGTAACCCGGCCGCAAGAACGCGCACAATCGAGGTGCCCGGCTGTGCGGGGGGAGCCGGAAACTCCCTGATTACCGGATCGCCGCCCAATTCACTGATGATCGCTGCCAGCATCAGCGGGTCTGCGGCAGTCGGACGTTCAGCGCAGCCTCGCCGATGGAAGTCGGCCCGAACAGTCGAAGGCGGCGCCCCTCGATCCGCGCGATCAGTTGGATCAGCGCCATGTCCTGATCAGGTCCGGCTTCCAGAACGCGATGTTCCAGCGCCGCCTCAGCGCTGGGCCAGTCGGCGAAGTCTTCTCCCAACAACTGCGTTACATCGGCAATATCCTGCCTGACGACCTCCGCCCCGTAGGCATCAGCACGCTCCGCCCACTCCACAAGTTCGAGGGCTTGAGCCCTTTGGGACCCCGCGAGCTCATCCGACGGGGTGATCGAGCCGACTGTATCGGCAAGCTTGGCCATCAAGGCAGCATGATCGCCCTTGCGCCGTGGAAGTTCGGGGAGATCCGGCAAGGGAACGTCGGCGAGCTTCGACAGGGCCAACAGGATCGAGCGGCGCAGGGCGAGATCGAACTGTAGGTAGACGGAGTGGGGATCAGCCGGTTCAGGGCTTGCCACCGTGCCGGTGAACTGCATCGTACCTAGCAGCGAGAACTGAAGCACATGGAAAAGGATCGCGTCGTGATCCACCGGCTGTCCGCTCGCTTCCTCGTAATATCGCACGAGTTCGGGCAGCGGTGCGCCTAACGGCTCAATGGTATTGCGCATGCCCATTGTGGCAAGGTCGACCATGGGGTCGCCGATCATGCTGAATTCGAAATCGTAGAGCTTGGTCATCTTGCCGTCCTCGACAAGAAACTGGCCCGAATCGAACTGGATAAAGCTGGCCTTGTCGCGGTGGCGAGGGACGTTGCGGCGGATCCACTGGATGACGAACTCGAGCAGCGGCTCGGGCCGTGCTTTCGTGCGCCTGTACTGCGGCATATATGCCTCAAGCCCAACCAAAGCGATGGCTTGAGCTTCTTCCGGTCGGTCCATACCGATAGCGACAAATGGCTCAAGGGGCAGGGCGTGCATGGCGGCCACGGCCTGCATGTATTCACGTCCGACGTTGCGTTTCTCATCGTCGGTCAGATCTGACAGGTCCCGTGTGCCCTTGATCGATTCCATGACAATGCACGGCGGATCAGCGACATAAGCATAGACCTGCGGCACGGGGATGCCGTGATCGTAGAGCACTTCGATTATGTCGGCCTCCCGCTTCAGGTCCGGAAAGATCGCGACATTGCCGCCCCGGTCTCCGCGGAGGTGGATGGTCTCGGTCGCTCCTTCCTTCTCGACCGCCACAAACCACGCAGGCCGCCAGCGGACCTGCCGCTGGGAGGAAACGATGCGACCGCCGACTGTCTCTTCCACCACCAGGTGAATGCGCGCCAATGCCTCGTCACTGTAGGCCGGATCGCCATTCGTAGAGCTCATGTCGCTGGGTCCTTGGATAAGCTGGGCAATCCGGCACAATTCGCTGCAGCTTAGCGTTCATGCCGGCGCCGTATCATGACGAACCTAGGCAGAAAGTTCGTCGGTTCCGGCAAAGTCCTGG
Organism: Croceicoccus marinus; assembly: GCF_001661675.2. Classification (NCBI taxonomy): domain Bacteria; kingdom Pseudomonadati; phylum Pseudomonadota; class Alphaproteobacteria; order Sphingomonadales; family Erythrobacteraceae; genus Croceicoccus; species Croceicoccus marinus. Next base: position 188,590 of record NZ_CP019603.1, read on the forward strand.
CTCACTCCCATCTTCTTTGTCAGATCGGCCATGTCGAGATACTCGCGCCACTTCGCGATCTTGCCATCTTCGTCGAATTCGTAGATCGCGACCATCTGGTGCGGGCACCAATTTCCCATGATATAGGCGGTATCCGAACGTTCCTGCATCACCATGCGTTCGTTAGACAAGATGTTGACTTCGTTGCATTTATTATGCGTGGCGACTCTACTTTGCTGCTCGATCTCCTTTCGAAGCGCTTCCTGTCCTTTGATGACCGGTCCGCCCGGCACCCATAATTGCCACTCGGCGTCGTCGGACATCATCGAAAGGATCTTATCGATGTCGGGCTTGGTTTCCGCCGTGCCATCGCCCCATGCGGCGTGGAATTCGCGGACATAGTCTTCTTGCTTCTTACCCACGAGGCGATCTCCTGGTTTCAGGCCTTTGCCTGCATCTTGCGCGTAACGCTTATGAAAGGAACGGTGCAGCTCTGGCCGCCGTCCACCGAATAAAGCTGTCCATTGACATATCTCGATTCGTCGGAGGCGAGGAAGAGCGCCATGGCGGCAATATCCTCTGGCTCGCCTATGAAAGGTGTATTGAGCACCTCAATGAAAGCCTCGTCCATTTCTGGCGTGGACCACTTTATCTTGGACGGGGTCTGGGTTGGGCCAGGCAAGATTGCGTTGCTGCGGATCCCTTGCTTGCCATAAGTCGCGGCGATTGCCTGAACGAACCAGTTCAGCGCGGCCTTTGACGATCCGTAGCTATACGCCGTAACGTCTCCGCCAAGCGAACTGCCCGACGACGTCGCGATGATGGATCCGCCGCCCTGTTCCAGCATATAGGGAATGGCGAACTTGCTGGCCATCACCGCACCGATCACGTTCACCCTTAGATTGGCGAGAAATATCTCCGGGTCGAAGGCCAGAAAGTCGGCATCGCGCATCGCCATTTCGGAGTTCACGAACAGGGCGTTGTTGAACAAGACGTCGACCCGCCCAAATTGCGAAACGGTTGTATCGATCATAGTCTTGGCAGCTTCGGTATCACTGATGTCCACCGTCATCGCCATCGCCTGACCGCCGTTGGCAACGATCCTATCGGCAACGCGCCTTGCACTTTCCGCGACGATGTCGGCGACAACGACGGTCGCGCCTTCCGAAGCGAACATCGTGGCGCTGGCATCGCCGATTCCGCTGCCACCGCCGGTCACGATCGCGACCTTACCTTTTAGGCGATCCATCATCCTCTCCGTAATGCCGCTCCTGCTTATCGCGGAAAGTGCGTGCCCTTAGATGGTATGCAACCTACCCGATGGCCGGTTGCTGTTGGGGCTGAACGACGATGTTGGTGCAACGGCACGATGTGGTTCGGCTGCGCATACCTATCTTAAGAGAGGTTTTTACCTGGGGCGTGAGGGCACATCGTCGGCCGCTATAGGACGCGTCAATCTTCAGTCGCGCAGGCCCGCAAGATGTCGGCAGGGTTATCGATGACCCGAAGCGGCGGCAACAAAACAAGAATGGTGGAGAAATCGGATGGCTAGCGCTGCAACCCAGGAAATCCCGGCCCATGTACCCGCCAAAAAGGCGATGCGCCTTCCGTTTTTCGCACGTGAGGAAGTCAAGGACTGCCCACAGGAAAAGATGATCCCCGAAATGCACAAGTCTCTGGGGCCAATCACCTATGTCACGAACATTTTCCCCGGCGACAAGCCGGGATGGCTACTTACCGGCTATCAAGACACGATGGCACTGCTGCGCGATCCCGAAAATTTTACCAAGAACGGGATGGGGCAGTGGTCGCAAAGCATCGATGAAAACTGGCTGGTGGTGCCTACGGAAATTGATCCGCCGAGCCACACCTTCTATCGAAAGGCGCTCAACCCCCAATTCTCGCCGCAGAAGATGGCGGCAATGAAGGACGATCTGCGTCGCCGCGCGCATGACCTTATCGATGTATTTAAGGGCCGCGGGTCCTGCGACTTCGTCAACGAGTTTTCGGAACGCTTCCCGATCTTCATCGTGCTCGATCTTCTGGGTTTGCCGCAGGATCGGATGGCCGAATTCCTCGTCTGGGAAAAGGACATGCTCCACACCAATGACTGGAAAGTGCGCGTCGCCGCGGTAACGCATGTGGTCGATTACCTTCGCGGCGAAATCGCCGACCGCCGTGCCAATCCACGAGACGATTACATCACCCGCATCTTCGATTTCGAGGTCGACGACGGCCGCAAATGGAACGACGAGGAGGTGCTTGGCCACTGCTTCAACCTGTTCCTCGGCGGCCTCGACACGGTTACGACGATGCTTGGCAACATCTTTTGTCATCTCGCACGCCACCCCGATCAGCAGAAGGAACTACGCGAAAATCCGGACAAGATTGTCCTGGCGGTCGAGGAGTTCCTGCGGGTTTATGGTCCGGTTACGGCATTCCGCATTGCGACGCGCGAATTGGAAATACATGGTCAGAAAATTATGCCGGGCGAATATGTATCGGTCTGCACCCCTGTCGCCAATCAGGATCCCGAACAGCACGACAACCCTTCCGAAGTGCGCTTCGACCGTAAGGCTCCTCACATTGCACTTGGCGGAGGCATCCACAAATGCCTCGGCATGCATCTTGCCCGGTTCGAGCTTCAGACGGCGCTTGAGGTCTTTCTCGCGGAAATTCCGCAGTTCCGATTCAAGGACGGGTTCGCGCCGTCCTACTTCGTCGGCAATATAACCTTTGTCCCGCGCCTCGAACTGCAGTGGAGTTGACCCATGCACTGGGTGCGCATGATGTGCTGCTGTCGAAAGATGCCGATGCCATGTAAGCGGCATTCGGGCGGTTCGACCTTGTACTCGACACCATCCCCGTAGCTCACGACATGACACCTTACCTCAACCTTGTCGGGCGCGACGGAATTGTGGTGCTGATTGGCGCGATCGACATGGTACCCCGCTTTCATTCGGGCAATCTGCTGATGCGGCGACGCTCCCTTTCCGCATCGATGATCGGCGGCATCGTCGAAACACAGGAACTGCTGGATTTCTGTGCCCACCACGGAATCCTGCCAGAATGCGAATTGATCGCCATGGCAGACATCAACGAAGGCTTTGGACGCATGGAGCGCAACGACGCAAAATATCGGTTTGTGATCGATATGGCTACCTTGGAACGAAAGTAACGCAGCAAAGCTATAGATATGAAGGATTATCTAGGTCAGTTTGGCGCCGTCGAGGTTGCGGACACATCGAATTTTCAACGTGTTATAGGGAAGCGTCTTACCGCGAGCTGGAACACCATCCCGCATGTCACTCACAATGACGATTTTGATGTCACCGCGTTGGAAGCATTTCGGGCAAGTTTTGGCCCGGATCGCAAGATTTCTCCCCTGATCTTCCTAATCAAGGCGCTGGTCGTAGCACTACAGCAGTTCCCGCAGTTCAACAGCTCCCTATCCGAAGACGGGAAGGAATTGATCCGAAAACGGTATTTCAATATCAGCATCGCGGTCGACGGACCTCCTGGACTGCTAGTCCCCGTACTACGCGACGCCGATCGCAAGACTGTCGACGAATTGGCCGCCGAGCTTAGCGCGACCAGCAAGCAAGCGCGTGAAAAGGGCTTGCCTATGGCCGCGATGGAAGGCGGGTCGATGACCATTTCCTCGCTGGGCGGTATCGGAGGTACGTCCTTTACGCCAATCATCAATCCGCCAGAAGTGGCGATCCTTGGCGTCACGCCGATGCGCAATGTGGCGCACTGGACTGGAAAAGAATTTGAACCCCGGCAGATGATGCCACTATCGCTCAGCTATGATCACCGCGTGATCAATGGAGACGACGCGGCGCGCTTCCTACGGTTCATTGCACAGGTAGTTGAGAATCCGGCCAACCTCTAATGGAAATTTTAGATATTAGGTTTGTCAGTCGAGTTTTTAACATCATATTAGAAACATATTCGCAGAGTTCGATAGAACAGATTACATAGACAGTTATGAGAACTACAAAGGGGATTAAAGAGACGGCGGTGCTAGACACTCTGGAAAACTAAGTCGTAATCATTGAGGTTTCGACAGAATGCTAGCGCGTGCAGCGAGTAAGACATTGTGATCCTCACGGAAAGGAGCACCGCGACCACGGCCTGAATATCAAATTCGAGGGCAATAAAGTTGAAGATTTACCAGAAGGGAGAGGTAAGATGATCGTTATCGCGTGGCTCACTCTATTCATTTTGGGATGGTCTTCGGATCGGTGGTCTATTGGTCTGACAATCGCACCGTTATCTGCGTCAATAATTACAGTATCGTGTCTTTTTATGACCAATAATCCAGCTTTTACGTCTATTGAGAGACATTTTGAATTTACGGTTGAAAGCATTACGCTTAATTTTTTAGTAAAGATGCTTTATTCTCTAATATTTTTCACGATCGGGTATATCTGTCATAAGGTTTGGGAACGTCTTATTATGCGCCGCAAGTTATAGGCAGAGAGCAGGTTTTCATATTAATACGGCAGAAGTATATCATCGTAACTGGAAGGGCTGCATTCGAGGTAATGCCTAAGGTGGCTTGGGAGAGATGCAGGCGAGAATGGCTTTTGCACTGATCGCCGGCTTGTGAAGGCGGCGCTCCGGAGACTGTTCTCAATTTGTCTGATCAAGCCATCAAAACACCACGGACCTAAAGAAAAAATCTTGGTTTACATAATGCATATTATCAGCGCGTCGTGGTCCTTTGAAAATGCGCCTGATTTTAGCCGAATTCCCGCCTAATTGACATAACGTGGACGATGGCCGCTCCCCTACGATGGAGGTTCAAACGCCAGCGCGCGGCCTTTGCCGACTAAACCGGTTCCGGAATGCGGTCGACCTTGATGCTATCGGCCATTTCCTCAGCGCGCGCGAGGTCATAGGCTGCTTGCATGCGCAACAAGGTCGCTGCTGAAACGCCAAAGGCCTTTTCGAACCGGATCGCCATATCAGGCGACAACCCAGCCTTACCGTTGAGCAGATTGCTCAGAGGCGGACGCGACACGCCAAAGCGATTGGCAAGATCGGTGACGCTAATACCGTAAGGCAAAACCATCTCTTCCTTGAGCCAGGCGCCTGGATGAACGGCCAGAGAACGATGCATCTTGAGAGCCATCAGTGACAATCCTCCAGATCGAGATGGGCAATGGTTGTCTCATCAACCTTCGTAAAAACAAGCCGCCAGTTCTTCGTGACTGTCATCGCGAACCAGCCCGCCCGGTTCCCTGTCAGCGCATGGAAACCATAGTTCGGCGGAATGGCGAGTTCATCAAATGAGCCGGTCGCATCGATAAAGGCCAGCATCCTGCGAAGCCGCTCCACCTCCATGAGCCCCCTCGCCTTCCCTGTCGTGAAGAACTTGCGGAGGTTTTTGTGATCGATGCTTTCGATCTCCATGGATTTGTAATGTCATACATTACATGCGCTGTCAAGTTAGTGTAATGCGGCGCATTACACTCACGTCTCATTTCGGCCCCCTGCCCTGCACGCTTTTGTGATGCCGTATGACCGCAAAGTCGGACGATCCGGAACGGCAAGTTTTGGATCGTGAATCGTGGATAGCGGTCATTCCGGACGATGGACCGGCATGTCGGCTTCGCGCCCTAATCTAGGCCAAAGCGGATTGCTTGACGATCGCTTGAAAACGGAAATGGTTGCCCATGGGGCTCAAAGCTGAAGTTTGTGACTTAATTGCCGCCTTCGAAAGCGAGAATGAATGACCGATTTTGTCAGAAGCAGGCGCTGCACGGTAATGGATCGGCCCCAGCAGGTGACATGCTCACGAGAAACTCCACCGGTGCGTATGTCTAGTCCGCCGGGTCATGCAGCTTTGGACGCCATAGCTTCAAGATTACCCTGCGTCATAAGCATCTTGCCAAGCGTGTTCGCCGTGACCGGCCGACTGAACAGATAGCCTTGCAGATGGGTACAGCCGCTTGCGACCAGAAGATGCCTTTGCTCCTCCGTCTCGATACCCTCCGCGACCACGCCCATGTAGAGCGCAGCGCCCAAGCCAACCACGGCCTCGACAATCGCCTTTGCCGCACGCGAAGTTCCGATCTCATCGACGAATGACTTGTCAATCTTGACCTTGTCGAATGGGAAGCGCTGGAAGTAGCTTAGCGAGGAATATCCTACGCCAAAATCATCGATTAGCACTTGAATGCCGAGTGTGCGCAGTTGCTCGAGCTGCCGGAAGGTGCCTTCGACGTCGCGTATGACGAGCCCCTCGGTGACCTCGAGCTGGACGCGGTCGGCCCGAATGCCGGATTCGTCGAGCGCCTGCTGAACTATCTCGATGAGCTTTCCCGACAGGAATTGCAGAGGAGACAGATTGACCGCAACACGCACATGGTCGGGCCACCCCTGTGCGTCACGGCACGCGCGGCGCAGCAGCTGCTCGCCCAGTCGGTCGATCAAACCGCATTCTTCAGCGAGGGAAATAAAGATGTCCGGCCGGATCGGTCCTCGGTCCGGATGGGTCCAGCGGGCCAGCGCCTCGGCACTGGTGATCTGACCCGTCTTGGCGGAGAGCACAGGCTGGTAGGCCAGGTCAATCCCGTCGTTCTCTATGACCTCGCGAAGTTCCGTTTCGAGCATGCGCCGGTCTTGCGCTGCTGCGTCCATCTCGGCGTCGAAGAAACAGGCTTTGCCTTTGCCCATCTGCTTGGCCCGATATAGCGCCAAGTCTGCGTTTTCTCGAAGTTGGCCAGTTGTGCGGCCATCCTCTGGCAGGAGCACGATGCCGATGGAAGCACCGAGATGGGCTAACACGCGGCCCGTTGTGAATGGCTCGGACATACTCGTCAGGATGGCGGAGGCGACTTCATCGGCACGCTCGCGCAGCCGCGTGCCGGTGAGCACGGCTACGAATTCATCGCCACCGATGCGCGCCACCCAATCTTGCGATTGGACCGCAGCCCGCAGCCGGTCGCTGACTTGCGCCAGAACCGCATCACCCGCAGGATGGCCAAATTGGTCGTTTACTGCCTTAAACCGATCAAGATCGATGCTCAGCAATGCGAACGGCTCGGCCTTGCGAACAAGGCCATGCAGCCGATCGGTGAAGCTGGCGCGGTTGAGCAGGCCGGTTAATGCATCGAAATTCGCCAGACGAAGCACTTCGGCCTCGGCCAGCCGGGTCTCAGTCACGTTTTCCGAGATGCCCAGAACATACTGTCCCGGTCGATCCGGACCATCGATCAGCGTACGTGTAGTACGCAGATGGACAGACTGACCATCATCGCGCACGAACTCACTCTCGAACATCGTAGCTGACGGTGACGCAATTGCCTCGCTGTCGCGCTCCTCGTACCCGTCGCCATGATCGGGAAAAAGATCGCGATCGGTCTGACCGACAATCTCTTTCGCCGGGCGACCGATTGCGTTCTCGCCGGCGCGATTGACCAGCACATATTCCCGCGTCTGCGCGTCCTTGACGAACAGCATGGCGGGTAAATTGGTGACGACCGTGTCCAGGAAGGCTTGGGCCTGCTCGCGTTCGCGCTCCAACGCCTTGCGCGCAGTGATGTCGCGGATGATAGCTGCGAAACCGCCATCGGGCGGCCCCGCGCCCCATCGGGCAAGCGAAAGCTCGATCGGGAATTCGCTGCCATCTGCTCGCCCGCCGACGAGTTCAACGGTGGTTCCGACTAGTCGGGTGGCGCCGCCAGCGGCCGCGCGCGCGAAAATCTCGCGATGGCCTTTGGCGAGACGCGGTGGGATGACGATCTCGACATTCTGGTCGATGGCTTCGCCCCGTGCATAGCCGAACATCCGTTCGGCTGCGGGATTCCAATAGACAATCGTGCCATCTCGGTCGGTCGCCAGCACTGCGTCCGAGGTGGTGTCGGCCACGCGCGCGGCGATCTCTCCCATCTTGCGAAATCGCCGCGTCTCGATCAGGTCCGTGGTGAGCCTCGCAAGATCTTGAAGCACGGCCTCCTGAGCCTCGGTAAGGCCGTCCCGAACGATCGGGTCGAATACGCATAATGTGCCGAGACAATATCCTGAGCTGATGATGAGCGGTATGCCAGCATAGAAGCGTATCCCGCCTTCCTGCGTGACGAGTGGGTTCTCGCTAAACCGATCATCTCGTGTGGCGTCGGGAACGACAAGGATATCCCGCGAGGCGACCGCATGCGTGCAGAAAGAGATATCGCGCGGTGTTTCCGGAAAGGGAATCCCGTGCCGTGATTTGAACCATTGTCGTTTCTCATCGATTAGGCTGACTGCCGCGCTCGCGACACCCAGCGCAGTCGCGGCTAGCCGGGTGATATCGTCGAATTCGCGCTCGGCAGGCGTGTCGAGAATATCCAGGTCAAGGAGAGCAGACAGGCGGTCGACTTCGATGGATGTGAAGGAGGGCATGTTGGAGAGGTCCATCGGATCGGTATGACACGCGCTTATTTACAGAGTGGTAAACAACCATGATGGGGCGGCCGCTAGCGGTAGCTTTCCGATTTCGCTCGCCCTCAAAGCATTAGGCTATGCACCTGCGCAGCATCTCCGGCCGCATCGACCATGACCATCGAATGCTACGCCAAAACGGGCCGCTATGGACCGAGATCGTCATCTGGACCTCGGTCATCGGCACTTTCCTCACCGTGACGGGGCTTTATGTCGGCATCGGCCGCATTGCACTGCGCCGCAGGGGCCGTATCTCGCCCCACAAAGCGCTGTGGTACTAGCTAACATGCTTGGCTTGTTCTTTGGCTTGCTCACGATGACATGGGTCTTCAGCGGTTTGCTGACGAGGAAGCCCTGGGGACTGCTGATGGGCGGGCCCAACGATGTACGGCAGAAAGTCGTCGGCAGCGCCAACTGGTCCGATGCGCGGTAGTTCCGGGAAAGTACGAGCCGCAGGGATATTCCTGCAAGTACGGCGCAGCTTGAGCCGGTGCTACTCGGTGGGCGGTTGCATGCGCTCGCCGATGAGGAGTGTCTCGGCTTTGGCCGGGACTGTCAGGAATTCCCTGTGTGGGCGGGCATAATGGGTAAGAAGGAGTCCCACTATATCCCGACGCAAAGAACCTGCGATACCGAATGAGCTGCTGGATCAGCTTTTGGCTGGCGGCGCTGCCAGCGCCGCTTTCGAACAAGGCGGCTTGCTGGATTCTCTGAAGAAGGCGCTGACCGAGCGCGCCTTGAATGCGGAGATGGATCACCATCTGACCAGCGACGAAGAAGCCGGGAACACGCGCAATGGCTATGGCCGCAAGAGCGTGACCACCGATGCCGGCAAGCTGGAGATCGATGTCCCGCGCGATCGTCAGTCGAGCTTCGAGCCGCAACTGATCGCGAAGTACCAGCGCCGTTTCCCCGGCTTCGATGACAAGATCATATCGATGTACGCGCGCGGCATGAGCACCCGGGAGATCACCGGGCATCTGCACGATCTGTATGGCATTGACGTGTCGCCGGACCTGATCAGCACCGTGACCGACGCCGTGCTCGACGAAGTCGCCAGCTGGCAGCAACGGCCGCTCGATCCGGTTTACCCGCTCGTTTTCTTTGATGCGATCCGGGTCAAGATCCGCGATGAAGGCATGGTCCGCAACAAGGCGATCCACATCGCGTTGGGCGTCCGCGCTGATGGCGCCAAGGAGGTGCTGGGCCTGTGGCTCGAGCAGAACGAAGGCGCCAAGTTCTGGCTGCGGGTGATGAACGAGCTCAAGAACCGCGGGACCGAGGATATCCTGCTTGCCGTGGTCGATGGGCTCAAGGGCTTCCCCGAGGCCATCACCGCCGTGTTTCCCGAAGCCGTGGTCCAGACATGCATCGTCCATTTGCTGCGCAATTCGATGGACCTCGTGTCCTGGAAGGACCGCAAGGGGCTGGCGACGGCGCTCAAGGAAATCTACCGCGCCCCCAGCGCCGAGGCCGCCGAACAGGCGCTCACCTCGTTCGAGGCTGGTCCCTGGGGCAAGCGTTATCCCGCCATCGGCCAGAGCTGGCGACGTGCCTGGGCCGAGGTCATCCCGTTTTTTGCGTTCCCTGATGAGGTTCGCCGGATCGTTTACACCACGAATTCCATCGAGGCCCTCAACTCGAAGCTCCGCAGAGCCGTCAGGGCGAGAGGCCACTTCCCGAGCGACGAGGCCGCCACGAAATTGCTCTATCTGATCTTGAACCGGTCGGAGAAAGAGTGGAAAATGCCGCCGCGTGAGTGGACCATGGCAAAGGCCCAGTTCGCCGTAATTTTCGGTGAGCGCTTCATCAAAGCCATGGCGGCGTAATGTTCAACCGCCCGCCCACACACGGAATTCCTGACAGTCCCCTTTGGCCAGCGCCGAGCAGACAGCCATCCCAAGCCTCGCTGCCGATGATCCAGAAGTTATTGCTGATGAAGTCCGTCAGCACCTTTTCGACGTCACTCACCAACAGCGATCCGAGGTGTGGGGCGGCGTTGCGGCGCATGAATAGCGCTGTCTTCAGCAAGCCACGATACTCGTAATTCACCTCGAAGCCAGCCCCGCCCACGAATGGATGGCCGCCCGGCTTGTTATACATGAAGCTATGTCGCCGCCGGTCGGGAGCGCGCTGGCAAAACATGGCGTCCAACATCATATCGACCGCTAAACGGGCATTCGAAACCGCCGCAGTCACTGATTCTGCTCGCCCTCGTGACCAGACCGAAAGCTCTTCTCCTTGTGCGGAGCAATCACATAAGAAAAGGTCACTTCATCGGAAGGTGCGCCATGGCCTCGGCTTTGCAGCCTCTCGACCTTGGTTGCGAGGTAGTAGCCGGCCGTATTTCGCCAAACTGCGATCTCGCCGATATGGGGAGAACGCACTCGGGACGATGTGTCGTAAATTGACGCATCAACGATCTGTGCGATGTCGCCGACGCCAAGCGCGAGAGCGACAGTTCTGATACTCGGCGCATTGGTATAGGCATGGATAGAGGTCGCACCGCCCCGCGACCAAGCAGTCTCGAATAGCATGTCTCCCGCACCGACAGCGAAGCGGCCATTGTTGTTCGAGTAGTCGAATGTAACCGAGCCAGCGAGCGCGGGAGACACATAGCGCTCAGGCGAAAATGGCAGCCGCGGTTCGATTTCCGGAGCGGTTTGGGCAAACGGATTCGGGCCAAGGGCGGGACGTGGCGCAACGGGCTGATTGTGGATGTCGCGCAGCAGTTCGGCGTAACGGCCTTCGAACGTTTCATCAGCGCGAAAATCGACATACAGACGTGATAGCAGGAAGGTCGGCAAAACATCGGTCGAAGCGTTGTTACGGATTACCGGAATGATCCGATCGGCTGTTACATCGCGCATAAGCTGGCCCGTCAGGATCATCTTCTCATAGCCGACGTCGCCCTGGCCGCGATTCGCTTTATCGGCATAGGTCGTGCTGCAAACCACGAGCACTCGGTCAGCGCCAGTCAGTCCGTTCTCCATGAAGCGCGGTAGGTCGGAACCCAGACGCATGTCCCATTGATCGAGCAGAACGTCGACACCGTTCGCAACGAGCCGGGTGGCAAGCATCAGCACCCAATCCTTGTGTGCTTGGTCATCGTGGGAGTAAGAGATGAATAGTCGAGGAGCTTCCTGCATCTCGCGAACTGGCCCGATCAGCGCGGCGAGGTCAACACACTAGCATAGCGCGCGCCGACGCATCGCTTACCAGTGGCAGGTCAAGCACCGTAAGCCGCCATAGAGGAGAGTGGCAGCGAACGGCCCCTTTTTCCCAATAATGGTCGATCGTTGTGCCACGACAGCCTGATGAACAAATGGCAGGTTTTAGGGGCCTAACTTGGGCGATCGAATGTCGGCTACGTCGGCGTCCATTGCCTCGATCTCAAGTAAAAAGGGCGACCCGCATCGCGAGCCGCCCCTCCCTTGACCAGGGATAACTGATCAGAACTTCACGCCGGCACCGACGAGCGTCTGATAGAGCTCCAGATCGTAATCGTAAGTACCGTAGCGGGTTTCAACGTTGGCGTAGAAGCCGCCGAAATCTTTTTCAAAGCCAAGGCCGAACTTCACGCCGTCGACGCTGCCTGCGACGTAGTCTGCATCGATGTTAGAGTAGGAGACTGCGCCGTAGAACAGAGATCCTGCATCGAGTTTGGTGCCGATGCGGCCGCCGATCGACAATTCACGAGTGTCGAACTCGTCGTCGAACGCAGCGGTATAGCCGACCAGAGGGCCTGCGACTGCGCCACCGAGGTCGAAATCATAGCCGGCGAGAAAACCATAGGACACCTCGTCGGTACCGAGGAAGTCGTCATCCAGAACGCCTAGTTCTACGCCGATACGCGCACCGCTCGCATCCTGCGCGCACGCGGGATTCACAGCAAAGGCCGCAGCGATGGCAGCCGCTGCGAGTCCAACATTCTTGATCATCTATTTGTCCTCATTGATGTTAGCCGCGCTCCCTAAAACGCGGTGGCGGCGCGGTTAGGCAAGCAGATCTTGCCGGTCAATCAGGAGGGAGAACCGATCAATCAATGTGGAGAATTAAGTGTCTTGTCTGCCACGGCTTGACGAGGCCGGAAGTTTGCCATGAGGTACGGCACGATTGTTCGCTGCTGCCGCGCCGTGCCGGAAGGAACCACATGAAGGACTGGCTCTCCGATTCCGAGGTCGAGAAATTCGAACGTCGCGCCTGGGTGGTTGAGTTGGAAGCGACAATTCTGGGGAGCACGATGTTGTTCCTCGCCCTGAGCTATCTTTTGGACTGACTGCCACGATGCTGTCGCGCGATAAGGAACTTTGGATGGTGGCGCTGCAGATCGAGCGAATTCATGGGACCGGCGGCGCTGCCTTTATTGCACGACGCCAGAAGCATTTTGAAGATCTGGCAGAGGAAGAGGGAGCCGCTCTATGGCAGGAGATCGGCAGAAGGTTTGACGAGCTGAACCCGGCTTGACAGAGAAAAGACTGTCCTACTTGGAACGAATAAGGAACATGGTGCGCCTCTGAAAACAGGAGGCTTACTTTGGTCATCCTCAACCCCTCAATGATTTTCGCGCTTGCGGCGCTCGTCACCGCCTTATCAACGCTGATCTGGGCGACACGCCGCAAGCCGTAGTCAGTCGTCGTTGCTACTGCGGATCGGTGAATTCGCCCGGAGATCCATGAAGGCAGACTGCACGTCTTGATCGGTGCCCAGTACCGCAAGCCGACGTACCAATTCCTGCTCCGCAGCCTGGAGCTCCTCGCCTGTCAGGTCGGCGAAGAACGCGAATTCGGGGCGTTCGGCAAAATGAGGCTCGGTAGGAACGCTTTGTAGCCAGTCGACAAAGCGGGTGACGCGGTGATTCATCTTCAGCCCTTGGATCGTACGCCGGCAGAAGCGGGCCGTCACATACGACTATGCAAATTTACCTGTCGTTTTCAACTCGAGGGTATTCGCTGAGGGGTGTCAGGGGTCCGGCGCATTAGGCTAAGGGAAATTCGTCGCCCCGTCACCTTCTGCATAGGCGATCGCCGCACTGAACTGAAAGAAAGTCCGCACCATGATCCTTACCATTCTCGCCTCGGTGCTTGTTGTGCCGGCAGGCCAGACTTTCGAGTGCACCCCCACACATGTCTGGGATGGCGATGGTCCTGTCTGGTGCGCAGAAGGTCCGCGCGTCCGGGTCTCGGGAGTGGCAGCAAGGGAGGCTGATGGAAGCTGCAGGCCCGGACATCCATGTCCCGACGCGGATCCCCAAGATGCGCGGGATTACCTCGTTCGTCTGGTCGGCAGGCCGATCGGGAAAAGCCCGCATGGCCATATTCTGGTTGAAGGTCCGACGTTGACGTGCGTGTCCACTGGATCTGCAGGCGGCAGTCGAACGGGCGCCTGGTGCGCCTCACCTCTCAGCGGCGATCTATCTTGTGCACTCGTCGCATCGGGTCTGGTGGCGCGTTGGGAACGCTATTGGGGCAATCACCGGTGTAGCTAACTGGCATACATCGAAACAGGTCAAGCTGCGTGGAAGCGACGTCTTCTGACCGCCCAGACCGTAGATAGAGGATCGGCCTGTCGCTGAACTGCGATACCAATCAGCGCCAGACCGAAGCCGAACACCGCGATAAAGCCACGTACTGTTTACGGCTCTCAACAGCAGCGCCTGATCCACATCGGGCTGCGGAAAACTTGAATCTGCGAATAGATTTTCCTTCGCCATTCCGCAATCGACGCGCTCGCGGCGTAGAGCCGCTAATAATGGGGGAATACCTACATGAAAAAATACGTGGCGTCGCTCGCGATCGCGGCGGCTACATTCGCGACTCCTGCATTGGCACAGGATTTCCAAGGCTTCTACGCTGGCGTAGAAGGCGGCTTCGACAATTACGAAGTCAAGGTAGACGACATCGATTTGACGGATGTTGTTGGCTTTGATGCTACAGGTTCGTTTGACGGTCTAAGCGGTAACGGCGTCATGGGCGGTGTGTTTGCCGGCTATCATGTGACCATGGACACCACCTTCATCGCAGTCGAGGGCTTCGCGCAGCTGAGCGACGCATCTGTCGGCATCTCGGCCACTGATGGCGTCGACGAGATCAAAGCCAGCATCAAGGCCAACGAAAGCTTCGGCGCCGCCGCTCGATTCGGCGTCAAGGTCAACAACGCAACTGGCATCTACGCTCGCGTTGGCTGGCTCAGCACGAACTTCAAGGCGACGATCGACGATGGAGTCGACGCCTATTCGGACAGCGAGAGCGAAGACGCTATCCAGTATGGTGTTGGACTGGAAACGATGATCGCTGAATCAATGAGCCTTCGCGCTGAGTATCTGCGCGCCAGCTATGGCGATCAGGGCGTTGACGGGCTCAGCATCGACAACAACAACTTCAAGGCGGGCCTTGCCTTCCGCTTTTGATCTGAAGAGGGCCGGAGCGAACACTCCGGCCCCATTCGACCGCGACATCTGGAAAGCAGCTAATCAAGAACTTCGCTGGCAGCGATTCTACGGGATTGAGCTCGCGACTTGACTTCGTGAATATACGGCAAGTTTAAGGAAGCCGTTTTGACTGACGCTATGCCTGCTAAGTCGGCGTTCAAGACCTAACGCGTAGCCAAGCTAATACTCGAACGCGGCGGAAGAATACCCTCGTTGGTCGGCGCCGGCCCTTTGCGTTGCGATCATTGTTTCACTTCAAGGGGCAAACCGGCCACCATCAGGATAACCTGCTCGACAGCGGCAGCCACAGCCTGGTTCAATCGACCAGCCTTGTCGCGAAAGCGCCGCGCTAAAGCATTATCGGGCACGATTCCAAGGCCCACCTCGTTTGCAACCAAAGCAATCGGGCGCGGACAGACGATGACCGCTTCGACAAGTTCCGATACTGGCGGATGCTTCTCCGCAAGGATCCAGTTCGACAGCCACAATGTCAGGCAATCAATGAGGATCGCATCGGAATTAGCGCCCGCGTCCGCGATAGAGCCCACCAAATCCATCGGCGCTTCCACCGTATGCCACGCGTCGCCGCGATCCGCGCGATGTTGGGCGATGCGCTGCGCCATTTCCTTGTCCAGAGCCTGCGCCGTCGCAATATAGGCAAGGCGGCCGCCATGCCCTGCGACCCAATTTTCGGCAAAGCGACTCTTGCCCGAACGCGCGCCGCCCAAGACCAACAGCGTACTCATGCCCTGCACCCTGCCAACGCAACCAGCCCGTCGATGTCGAGCGCCTTTTCCAGCACTACAGCAATATCGTCCAGTGCGGCATCAACGCGCACGCCATGCTCTGCTCCGTGCGACCCCGCGCCAATCCGCCCCAGCAGGGCGCTGCGCAACGCACCGGATGATAGTAGGCCGTGGCAATAGGTGCCGATCACCAGCCCGTCGGCACTTTGCGCGCCATCGGGCCGGGCCCCGTTCAACATGGAGAAGGGCCGCGCATGATCCGCCCCGCTAGTGCGGCCCATATGGATTTCATAGCCCATAAACCCGGCGCCCCATGCCGCGCCGCTAACCTGCGCGACCTGCTTATTGCCCGCCAACACCGTTTCCACGTCCAGCATGCCCAGCCCGTCCACTTCGTCAACCAACCCCTCGATCCCCAGCGGATCGCGGATCGCCCGGCCCAGCATCTGGTAACCGCCGCATATCCCCAGAACCGCCCCGCCGCGCCGGTGATGCGCGATGATGTCGATATCCCAGCCCTGATCGCGCAGGAACCGCAAGTCCGCGATGGTGGCCTTCGATCCCGGCAGCACGACCAGATCGCAAACGGGGATGTGGCTGCCCGGCGGCACCATAATCAGCTCAACCTCCGGTTCGGCCTTCAACGGGTCGAGATCGTCGAAATTGGCAATTCGCGGCAAGATCGGACAGGCAATACGTTTGCGCCCCGCCGCGCCCGCTCCGGCCCGTTCCAGCACGACCGCATCCTCGCTGGGCAAATAATGTGCTCTGGCCAGCCACGGCACCACGCCGAACCCGCGCCAGTCCGTCAGCCGTTCTATGGCAGCATAGCCGTCGGCGAAAAGCGCCGGATCGCCGCGGAACTTGTTAACGATGAAGCCGCGGATCATCGCCGCATCGTCGGGGTCGATCACCGCCTTTGTGCCTGCCAATGCCGCGATCACTCCGCCCCGGTCGATATCGCCCACCAGCACCACGGGAACGCCGGCTTGCCGCGCAAAGCCCATATTGGCGATGTCGCCCGCGCGAAGGTTGATTTCCGCGGGCGATCCTGCCCCTTCGACCACCACCATTTCGCAGCGGGCGCACAGGCGGGCATAGCTTTCCATCACCTCGTCCAACAAAGCACCGCGTGCTTGCCGGAAGGTGGACGAACCCAGCGTGCCGCGCAAGCGCCCGTGTACCACCACTTGGGATGTGCGATCCGCTTGCGGCTTTAGCAAAACGGGGTTCATGTCGGTGTGCAGTTCCGCACGGGCGGCCAGCGCCTGTGTTGCCTGTGCGCGTCCGATCTCTCCGCCATCGGGGGTGACGGCGGCATTGTTCGACATGTTCTGCGGCTTGAACGGCAGCACGTTCATGCCGCGATTGGCCAGCGCGCGGCAAAGACCCGCCACCAGGACCGATTTCCCGACGTCCGAACCGGTTCCCTGCAACATCAGCCCAGCCAAGCCCAACCTCCTGCCAGCAGCCCAGCAAACGCAGTCAACCAAACAAGCGCGCAGGCCCTTATGAAAATGCCGATGGCCTTGCGCAGATCGGCGGGCCCCGCGTCCCGCCCCGCGCCGATGGCCGGTTTCGCATGCATCGCCCCGTCATAGGCGATCGGCCCCGCCAGCCATACGCCCAGCGCGCCCGCCATCGACGCTTCGGGCCATCCGGCATTGGGAGAGGCGTGTTTCGCGTGGTCGCGCCACATGGTCTGCCAACCGCCCGATCCGGCAAGGCAGATCAGCACGCCCGCGATCCGCGCAGGTATGAAATTGGCAATATCGTCTGCGCGCGCCGCAAAACGCCCGAAATCGCGCCACGGTTCTTCCCGGTGCCCGATCAGGCTGTCGGCCGTGCTGATCGCCTTGAACGCCCAGACGCCGGGCAGCCCCAGCAGCATCAACCAGAACAAGGGCGCGATCACCCCGTCGCAAAAGCTTTCGGCAAGGCTTTCGATGGCCGCGCGCGATACGCCGCCCTCGTCCAGATCGCCGGTGTCACGCCCCACGATCATCCCGACCGCGTGCCGCGCCTGCGGCAAATCGCCAGCGTTCAGCGCCGCCAGCACCGGTCTTGCATGATCGAACAGGCTGCGCTGCGCAATCGCCGGATAGGCAAGCAAGGCGATCGCCGGCCAGCCGTCCGGGTCCAGAACATGCCGCACCGCTGATTCCGCCGCCCAGCCCGCTGCGACGGCAAAGCCTGCCGCCAGCGCCACGGTCATCGCCCCGCCCGCTTGTCGCTGCCGAACGCCGCGATGGGGCCGGTTCCACCGTTCCGCGCCCCATTCGATGATGCGGGCAAAGGCGCCGACCGGATGGCCTACCCGGCGATAAAGCCGCTCCGGCCATCCGAATGCTGCATCCAGCGCAAGGGCCACTAGGCCGATCGGCTCATCCATCGGCCAATGCCTTGTCGAAGCGTTCCAGCGCCGCATCATCGGGCGGCAAGCCGATCCGCAGCCAGCTTGCGTTATCTGCGAATGGCCGGGTCAGGATCCGGCAGCGGGCAAGACGGCCGAACAGCGCCACCGCCCGCCCGCTATCGATGAGGCGGAACAGGGGCGATCCGCCCATCGGTGCAAACCCATTTCGTTGCAGCACGGCATCCAGCGCAGCGGCGCGCCTGGGCAGGGCGGCGCGCGTGGCGGCAATCCAGTGCCTGTCGCGATAGGCGCGCGTCCCGACCTCGATCGCGGCGGCGGATAATGGCCAGTCGCCCAGCAGGCCGCGCAAGGCCGCGATCAGTTCCGGCGGCGCGATGGCAAAGCCCAGACGCACGCCCGCAAGCCCGAAGAACTTGCCGAACGATCGCATCACGACAAGGCGGCGCCCTTCCGCCACATCGCCCGCCATGCCGGCGCGCGGCAAGGGATCGGCAAAGGCCTCGTCTACCACCAGCCACCCGCCAGCCGCTTCCTGCTGCGCCAGCCATTGGCGCAGGATCGGGACCGGCAGAATGCGCCCGTCAGGATTGTTGGGATTGGCGATCACCAATGCCGCTCTCTCTCCCGCAGGATCGGCAGCAGCCGGACGGCTATTCGCGAAAATCGCGCCATGGGTGCGGTAGCACGGCGGCATGAACCGCCCCGGCAGGTCGATCAGCCTGCCCAGCAGGCGAAGCCCGATCTCGCTTCCCGGTACGGCGCAGCATAAGGCAGGCTCAACGCCGAAATGCGCTGCTGCCGCTTCTTCAAGCGCCCGCAGGGCCGATGGTGCGGGCAAGGCCTGCCAGTCGAACCGCAACCGCGCGGCACCGGGCCATGGATAGGGATTGATGCCGGTGGACAGGTCCAGCCAATCGGACCCGCTACCAAAACGCGCCCTCGCCTCGTCCAGCCTGCCGCCGTGCCAGTGGAACGCCCCGGTCACGACAGGGTCACCCATGCCAGCAAAAGCGCCGTTTCGGTCGTCTCGATCCCCGCGCCATGGCTGTCGCCCGAGATGCCGCCCAGACGCGACCGGACCCAGGGGCCCCACAGCCAGATCACTGGCACCGCCATGGCCAATGCTGGCACGAAGCACGCCATAATCGCGCCCAAAACCGCCCAGATGGCAACATCACGCCAGCGCGTCGCTGCCGCAAAGCGCGATCCCAACCCTTCATGCAGGGGCGGCAGGATCAGCGTCCAGACCAGCGGTCCGATCCGAGCCGCGCAGGCAATCGCAGGCAAGACCCAGTCCCCGTCCCGCTGCGCCAGCAGGAAGAGCAGCACCAGCTTTGCCGCGATCTGCAGCGCAATAACGACGACTCCGAAACTGCCGATATGCGGGTCGGCCAGCACCTCGGACACGCGGCCCGGATCGCGGTGCCCCGCCCCCGCCGCATCGGCCACATCGCCCAGACCGTCCAGATGCAGCGCGCCGGTAATCGCCGCCCACGCGCCCACGCCCAGCAAAGCCCCGACCCACGGATCGGTCAGGGCGCCCAGCCACACGCCCGCCCACACCGCCGCGCCCACCACCAGCCCTGCCAGCGGAAACCAGCGCATGGCGGCGGCAAAATCCGCCGCATCTGCACGAACTTGCGGCAAGGGCAGGCGCGTCATGAATTGCAGGGCAAGGATTACCGGCTTCACGGCTTCAGCCCCGTGATCTGGCCGGTCAGCCCGCCATCGGGCCAGACACGCATGCATATCACCGCGCCATAAGGCAGGTCGAATGCCCACACCCCGCGATGGTCCAGACCCGTCAGCACCGACACCGCCGCCCGGATGGAACCTGCGTGGGCGACGACGATTGCCGGTCCGCTCAACGCGAAAAGCGCGGCGCGCACCCGTTTGCGCAGCGTGCTCCAGCTCTCGCCGCCGGGCGGTGGATGCCGGTCGGGATCGGCCCAGAAGCGCTGCAAATCCTGTTCGGGCAGCGCAGCGGGATCGCAGCCGTCCCACGCACCGAAATCAAGCTCGCGCCACCGCAGGTCCAGCCAAAGCGGCAGGTCGCGGGCCTCGCCGATGGCGCTTGCGCCATCGGCGGCGCGGCGCAGGTCTGATGCGACGATCCGGTCCGCCGCGATGGATTGCGCCTGCGCGATCAGCCGGTCATGCCCGCCGGGCACCGCGGGTTCGTCGCTATGCCCCAGCATCAACCCGCTACGGACCGGCGGTCCGTGCCGCATCAGGTAAAGATCGAACGACCTCACGGCGAACCTGCGACGGTAGCTTCTTCGAATGTCGCCATTCCACCGTGCGCCGCCAGCGCCGAGCGGACAATCTGCGCCGCCACCGCCGCGCCCGAGCCTTCTCCCAAACGCATGTCCAGCGCCAGCAGGGGGTCGAAGCCCAGCGCATCCAACAATCGCCCGTGTGCGCCTTCGCCCGAACGGTGGGCGGCAAGGCAATGCCCGGTGATAGCGGGCGCAAAGCGCGCCATCGGCGCCATCGCGGCGCAAGCGATAAAACCGTCGATCAGCACCGGAATGCGCCGGTGTCGCGCCGCCAGCATCGCGCCCGACATGGCTGCAATCTCGCGCCCGCCGAGCCGACGCAGGGTTTCAAACGCGGTGCCGCAATCATCGCGATGCCGCGCCAGCGCATCGTCCACCACCTGCCGCTTGCGTACCAGCGCGGCGGCATCGATGCCCGTGCCCTTGCCAACCCAATCAGCCGCATTGCCGCCAAAGCTGGCCGCGCACAGCGCCGCCGCAGGGGTCGTATTGCCGATCCCCATCTCTCCGGGCAGGAAAAGCTGGCAATCGTCGGGCAAAGATGCCGCGCCAGCGTTCAACGCGGCAAGGCAGTCCGCCTCGCTCATCGCTGGGCCACGCGCGATATCGCCGGTGGGCCGGTTCAGATCCAGCGCCACCACCGCCAGCGACGCGCCGCAGGCCCGCGCCAGCGCATTGATCGCCGCGCCGCCATCGTGGAAATTCGCCACCATTTGCGCAGTTACCTCGGTGGGAAACGCGCTAACCCGGCGCGCGGCGCAGCCGTGGTTTCCGGCGAAGACAACGGCCGCGATCCGATCGACGGTCGGGCAAACGCTGCCCTGCCAGCCCGCCATGAACAGCGCGATATCCTCTAACCGGCCAAGCGAACCTGCAGGCTTGGTCAATTGCGCCTGCCGCGCCGCAGCGGCGTCGCGCGCGGCAGCATCGGGCATGGGCAAATCGCGCAAGGCAGCGTTAAACTCAGCGGGAGTGGCAAAGCGGATCATGCCACCACGCTCCCTTCGGGCGGGATCCGGACGATGAAATGGCCCTTAACTCCGTCGGGCCAATCGGCATAGCGAACCTGCCCGTGCTCGCTGGCGCCATGATGCACGGCATAGTCCAGCACGGCGCGTGCACTGGCATCATCAGGGGTGAAATCGCCCAGAACATAGCCGATCTTGCCCGCCGCGCGGATATGCACCGCACAGTGGCGCGAGCAGGAAAAGAGGCAGGGCATTTCCTCGACGGCAATGTCCGCATAGCGCGGCTCGGCCCGTTGCAGATCGCGCATGGCCCCTGCCAGCAGCGCGCCGCCGCGCCGCCCTTCATCGTCCTCGCGCCGGTCGGGTGACAGGCGGCAGGTGCTGCACACCACGACCGAGGGGCCGCTACTGGCAGGGCGCAGCATCAGAAACGCGCCCTTGCGCCGACATAGGCGCTGCGTCCCAATGTGCCGTATCCGTTGGCGGTGGCGTAATCGCTGTCGAACAGGTTCTCGACCCGCCCATATAGCGACAGCTCGGCACCCACCGGCACCTCTGCACGCAGATCGGTCAGCAGATAATCGTCCAGCATGACTCCGCCCGCGCGGTCGCGGCTTTCACCCGAATAGCGCAGAGCGATACTGGCCGAATAGCCGTCCTCCGCCTCATAGCCGAACGATCCGTTCGCCAGATAGCGCGGCACACGCGGCAATTGCTGGCCATAGGTCGTACCGGCGCTGCGATCCTCGGCATCGATCCAGCTGAAATTGCCGCGCGCGAACCAGCCCCCGAATTGCGCCGAACCGGCCAGCTCCACGCCGCGCGCACGGCTTTCGTCGATATTCGCGTAATAGCCGAACCGCTCGACACCGGTGCCGGGAATATAACATTCGCCGGGCAGCGTGCCGGTGGTGGGGCAATAGGCAAAGTCGATCAAATTATCGCTGTCCCTTTCGAAATAGGTGGCAGACAGGGAAACGCGCCGGTCCAGCAGATATTGCTCCACGCCCGCTTCCCAGCCCTTGGCATGTTCGGGCTGCAGATCCGCCGATCCGTATTGGGTGAACAGCTGATAGAGCGACGGCGCCTTGAACCCCTCGGAATATCGGGCGCGCAATATGGTGCCGCCATCCCACGGGACGAAGCTGCCGCCCGCGCTGAACACGGTATTGCCGCCGAAACGCGAATGGTCGTCGTGGCGAACCCCGCCCTCCAGCGTCATCCCCGCCGTGGGTGAAACGCGGGCATGCACATAGACACTGTCGATATCCGCCTCGGCCCGCGTGGTAGTGAAGGGCAATGTATTATTGCCCGGCGATGCGGTGCGCATGCGCTGTTCCTCACGCTCGCCACCGAATGCAAATTGCACCGCGTCCGATAGGGCGAAGCCGCCTTGATATTCGTACCGGCGACCACGGCCCTGCGCGTCGAATGTCTGGCTGCGCACCGAACGGTCGGGGTCGAAATTATCGCGGTCCGTGCGGCTTTCCATCACCGCCAGCCGGTTGGTGAACCGCCCGTCCAGCAGCGCTGCATTCACACCCGCATAGGCTGTCCACGCCTGTGTCAGCCCATAAGCGCGACTGTCACCGGCAAACCCATCGAAATCATTACGTCCGTCGGCGTAGTAGCCGCGCAGGTTCAGCGACAGTACCGACGCGATCCGCGCCGTCAGCGTGCCGCTGGCGGACTGGCGGCGATAGCCGTCCCGCTCGGTGCCGTTGCTGCGCGCCGATATGCCGTCAGTAGTAAATGTGCTGCCAGCGATCCGCCAGTCGATCGCCTTGCCGCTGCCGCCCACGCCTGCCCGCGCGTTCAGCGTATTGCGCGATCCGCCTTCGAGCGTGAGGCGCCCTTCCAGCGGATCGGAGGGGCTGGCCGTGACCACATTGACCACCCCGCCAATTGCATGGCTGCCCCACAGGATCGATTGCGGCCCACGCAAAATCTCAATCCGTTCGATATCGTCGGCGAACAAATTGCCGAAATCTGCCCCGCCATCGGTGGTGGATGCATCGGACAGGCGCATGCCGTCGATCACCAGCACGCTTTGCCCCGCATCGGCGCCGCGTATGCGCAGCGATGTCGCCGCCCCATAGCCGCCATTGCGCGACATGCTGATGCCGGGCGTACGGACCAGAATATCGGTGACCGCGACGGGCTGCTCCGTCTCGATCTCTTCAAGGTCGAGAATGGTAACAGACGACGATACGCGGTCGCTGTCGACCGGAGTACGCAAGGCGGAAACGACGATTTCGCCTGCCGCGTCATTGGCCTCGGCGACGGTGTAAAGAGAGCAACCTATAACGAGCGCCGGCAGGAACGCATATTTGAATTCGGGCATGGACAATCCCCACAAGTGACAAGATGCCACGCGCGGATCGCAGCGGGGGAACGACTGCGGCGTGAACACACACAGACCGTCCCGTCCGGCACGCGCCGCACGAGGCAGTTTCTGTCGTTTCACGAGGGATTTCCCCGTTCGGCCGGCACACCCTGTCCGGACGAAGAACGACAGCGTCAGGCAGGTCTCCTGGCTTGCGGGTCGATGCCGGTCCGGCCGCCTTCTCGGGACGATGATTGCCCCAATGGCATGATGGCCGATGGCTCTCCGCTTACAGTTGCAGGGGCAGCCGCGGTCTTGAACCGCGTTCCCTTTTGATCCCCTTGCGGGGAACCTGTCGCTGGCGAGGCGGATAATGGCCCATGAACCATATGGCAAGCCGCTTGTGACCAGATGGTGACTTGCAGAGGCGGCGCATGCTCCCTATCGGCAAGAATGTAACGGGTGCCCGCGAGGGCTTAATCGGGAAGTCCGGCAAGCAGGATTCTACATCTGCGAATCCGGCACTGCTCCCGCAACTGTGACCGGTGAGCGTTCTGCCACAAGCCATTGGAAGGATTGTTTCCTTCCGAGAAGGCGGCGGAAATGCGTTGACCCGGTAAGTCAGGAAACCGGCCCGTTGCCGTCGTTCTTCGCCCGGGCGGGATGTACCGGTCGAACGAGGGCCCAATCCCTTGGTGGACGACACTTGTGTGTGCGTTGAGAAAGGGAGGGCCGCGTCATTCGGCACTCGCAGATCATTTCGGCTGCCGCGGCCCTGCGCCGCGCCTGTTCCGTCGTCTTACGCGGCGGGCAACGCATCGTTGAACCCTATGGAGGAGATCAATGATGACCGCCGTTCCAATCGCTGCAAAGCGCCTGAATATCCGGCAATTCGATGCCGTTCTTTTCGCCGTGTTGGCTGTAGTGATGCTGGCCACGCGCCCGCATTCGCTGTCCGACTATATCCACCTTCCCGAAACCAGCCTCGCCAGCTTTTTCGTGGCGGGATTTTACATCCGCCCGCGCCTTGCCTTTCTCGCGCTTTTCGCGCTGGGTTTCGCGATCGATGTGGTCACAATCTACGTGATGGGCGGTTCGGGGTTCTGCTTTACCATCGCATACTGGATGCTGCTGCCAGCCTATGGCGCGATGTGGCTCGCGGGCCGGTATGGCGCGGCGCGCTTGGGTATGAAGCCGGCGACCCTCCCTGCCTTGATCGCGGTGCTGTGCGGCGCGACTTTCGTATCGAACCTGTTTAGCAGCGGCGGATTCTATGCGTTCAGTGGGTATTTCCCCGATGCCTCGGTGTCCGGGTTCCTGCCTCGCATCGAACGCTATTTTCCCGGCACGCTGGCCGCGACGCTCAGCTGGGCGGGCATGGCGGCGATCGTCCACATAGCGGCGGAGCGGCTGACCGGACGCATCCTGCCGGACAGCAGCCGGTGAGCGGCAGCGACAAGGACGCCATCAATGCCCGCCACCGCGAACGCACGCGCAAGCACAAGGCGGCGGTCGATAAAAGGATCGCCGCTGCCACGCAGGACAAGGGCCTACTGCTGGTGATTACCGGCAATGGGAAGGGCAAGTCGTCCTCCGCCTTTGGCATGGTGGCGCGCACATTGGGCTATGGCCACAAGGCAGCGGTGTTCCAGTTCATCAAGGGCAAGGAGGAAGTGGGCGAACGCGCCTTTTTCGCGCGCGACCCGAACATGCGCTGGGAACGCTGCGGCGAAGGCTTCACATGGGAAACGCAGGAACGCGACCGCGACATCGCCGCCGCCCGCGCCGGATGGAAAAAGGCGAAGGAAGCGCTGGCCGATCGGTCCATCCACCTCGTCGTGCTGGACGAGCTGACCTATCTCGTCACTTATCGCTATCTCTCCGTGGAAGAGATCATGCCCGCCATCCATGCGCGCCCGCCGATGCAGCATGTGGTGATTACCGGCCGCGCCGCGCATGACACTTTTATCGAAGCCGCCGATACGGTGAGCGCAATCCGCGATGTGAAACATGCCTTCCGCGCCGGTATCCGAGCGCAGCCGGGCATCGATTTGTGAGCGCAGCGGCGCATTGCCCTGCCCTGCTGGTCGCCGCGCCGGCTTCGGGGCAAGGCAAGACGAGCATTACTGCCGCTCTCGCCCGCCGTCACCGCGATGCGGGGCGGCGGGTGCGGGTTTTCAAATGCGGGCCCGATTTCCTCGACCCAATGATCCTTGAACGCGCCAGCGGCCATCCTGTTCACCAGCTCGACCTGTTCATGGTGGGCGAGGACCATTGCCGCCGCCTGCTGTACGATGCCGCGCAGGACGCCGACATCATTCTTGTCGAAGGGGTGATGGGGCTTTTCGACGGCGATCCGTCCAGCGCAGACATCGCTGCGCACTTCGGCCTGTCGGTGCTGGCAGTCATCGACGGATCGGCCATGGCGCAAAGTTTTGGCGCGCTGGTCCACGGACTGGCTAGTTACCGGCAGGAAGTTGCGGTCGACGGTGTGATCGCCAACCGCATTGCGGGTGACCGCCATGCCGATATGCTGCGCGAAAGCGTGAAGCCGCCCGTCCGATGGCTCGGTGCTTTGCCGCGCGACACCACATTTGCATTGCCCCAACGCTATCTCGGCCTGTTAATGGCGGCAGAGATCCCGGATCTGGACTCGCGCATCTCCGCCTGCTCCGCCGCCTTGCCCGACGATGCGCTGGCCCTGCCGCCTCCGGTCGCGTTCCCTGCGCCTGCGCCGAGCCCTCTGCCACCCATGCTGCAAGGGAGGCGCATCGCCATTGCCCGCGATGCGTGCTTTGCGTTCATCTATGCCGATAATCTGGCCGTTCTGCGAGAAATGGGCGCGGAATTGCGCTTTTTCTCTCCCCTTGCGGGAGAGGATCTGCCCGAATGTGACGCGCTGTGGTTGCCGGGCGGCTATCCAGAGTTGCATGCGGAAGTGTTGGCTGCCGACCGTCAGTGGCAGCGGAGTATCCGGCGCCATCACGCAATGGGCAAGGCCCTGCTGGCCGAATGCGGCGGTATGATGGTCTGTTCGGAGCAGTTGGAAACGGCGGACGGTCCTTTTCCAATGCTGGGGCTGCTGCCTGCGCAGGTGATCATACAGGACCGACTGGGAGGGCTCGGTTTGCAGGAAGTCGATCTGCGAACAGGTGTATTGCGCGGCCATAGCTTTCATTATTCGCGGATCGAAACCGATCTGATACCGCTCAGCCGGTCACGCAATCCAAACGGCGGCAGGGATGAGGCCGTGTTCAGTTGCGGTTCCCTGCTGGCCAGCTATGTGCATTTCTATTTCCGGTCCGCTCCGGAAGCTACAGCAATGCTTTTCTCGGCCCGACAGTAATTCCGCGTTCTAAATGGGATAGCTGCAGTGATGCTGAGCGGCGATCCGTTTGACAACATGAATGAGTGTCCGCTCACAAGAAGCGGAAATTAACTCGTGCATGACCGCTATGTCGAAGGATTTCGGGCGCTTAAGCGTACGAAATCCTAACATGCAGGAACCCGCGGGCCGCATGCGCTGCGCTATGGGGAATTGTGTTTTGGAATGGTCTGGCTCGCGGGCCGCATCGCCCATTGGCCGTGCCGGCGCCGCCTTGGCGAGCGCTGTCGCGCCGATAATAGCGCTCCGGACATGGTCATCTCCCGACACCGGACGGCGTAGCCATAGCTGCAGCCGTGGATGGCGCGAACGGTACTGTTGGCCGGTACGGGCAAGAGGCGGCCAATCTGCAGGATAAGCCATGCCCGGTCATGGCGCGTGGCTCCGGGTAAGCGCGACGATTTGGGGCGGCGCGCGCGGTTGCTGCCGACGGACGAAGGTCTCGATGACGATCATATGGCCGCCACAGCAGGGGCATGGCGGGCGATGGTCAGCTGGCTCTACGTTGTCGGACGGCGGCGGTTCGGGCGCGACGTGAAGCAAGGCGCGGGCCCGGGCGATGGCATCCTTGCGGGCGGAGCCGGCGAGCAAGCCGTAATGGCGGATGCGATGGAACTCGCGAGGCAGGACATGGAGCAGGAAGCGGCGGATGAACTCGTCGGTAGGAAGCGTCATGACTCGCTGCCGTTCGGGCCCGTCGCGGCGATAATCTTTGTACCGCAGCGTGACCCCGCGGTCGTCGAAGGCGACGAGACGCCGGTTCGAGATCGCCACGCGGTGGGTGTAGCGCGAGCGATAGGCAAGCACCGCCTGCGGTCCGGCAAACGGGGGCTTGGCATAGACGACCCAGCGCTTCTTCCGCACCGGCGCGATATGACGCAGGAATGCGCGCCTCTGCTCCAGCGCGGCCATGTTGCCGGCGAAGAACAACCGGCCGGCATCGTACAATGCCAGTAGTCCGGTGAGAAAGAGGCGGCGGAACAGCGCGCCGAGCACGCGCACCCGTAGAAGAAACGAGGGGCGCGAGGATATCCAGCGGGTCCCATCGAGCGCGATGCCGCCGCCGGGCACGATCATGTGGACGTGCGGATGGTGGGTCATGGCCGAGCCCGATGTGTGGAGCACAGCGGTGATGCCGATGCGGGCGCCCAGGTGCTTCGGATCTGCCGCGATCGTCAGCATCGTCTGCGCCGCCGCCTTGAACAGCAGTTCATAGAGCAGCGACTTGTTCTGGAAGGCGATGGCGGCAATCTCGGCAGGCAGCGTGAACACGACGTGGAAGTAACCGACGGGCAGCAGGGCGGCCTCGCGTTCGGCCAGCCAAACGCGCGCCGCGGCACCCTGGCACTTGGGGCAATGCCGGTTGCGGCCGGAATTGTAGGCAACGCGCCAATGGCCGCAGTCCTCGCAGGCCTCGACATGACCACCCAGCGCGGCGGTGCGGCAGTTCTCGATCGCCGTCATGACCTTGAGCTGCATCAGGCCGAGATGCCCGTCGTGCGCGGCACGATAGGCCAGGCCTGCGCTTCGGAAGATTTGGGCGACCTCGAGGCCGGCGTGCACCGGCTCAGCCGGGCGGCGATGCCGCTCGTTCCTTGCCCTCCATCAGCGCGATGATCCGGTCGAGCGGGCTGGTCACCGCCTGGATCGTCTTGGTCGAGACCTTGGTGTAGATCGCGGTCGTGTCGATCTTGGCATGGCCGAGCAGGACCTAAATCACGCGAATATCGACATCCTGCTCGAGCAAATGCGTGGCGAAACTATGCCGCAGCGTATGCGGGCTGATGCGTCGCTTGATACCGGCCACCTCGGCGGCTTCCTGCACAGCGCGGTGCAACTGCCGGGCCGAGATGGGATCGGTGTAGCTGCGCCCCGGGAACAGCCAGCCATGCGGAAACATGACGCCGCGTCGCTTGCCCTCGCGCCACCATATCCGCAGCAGTTCGAGCTGCGGCGGCGAAAGCATGGCATTGCGATCGCGCCCGCCCTTGCCGTTCTCGACGCGGATTAACATCCGCTGGCTGTCGATATCGTCGATCTTGAGGTGTGCGACCTCCGAGACCCGCAGGCCCGGCATGCACGAAGCACGCCGCGGTGCTGATGGACGCCTGCCCGGACTGCGATGCGCCTTACCAGCCTCACCGCTTAGGCTTCCGCCATTGCGACGCGTGCGGCCTCGATCTCGCCGCTGTTTCCGCGTCCATCGCCGATCCGAGCGCGCTCGCCTTGCAGGCGCACAACGAAGCAGTGCTGGACGGACGCGCGGTGGCCTGGCCCCATCTGCACGGGACGCACCCGGTCGCCTTCTTCGCCATCCAGCTGGCGATCTTCCGGGCGATCGCCGCGAAGAACTGGGGCGAGCGCGTCCGCGCGGCCCTGCATCCGTCGGTCGGAGAGATCGACCTCGATTACCGGACCGCGAACCCCAGTATCCGCTCCATGACCGTCAGCGCCGCGCACGGCGTGATGCGCGGCGTCAGCCGGCTGCTGCGGGGATGGCCGTTCGGTCTCGTCGGTCCGTGCGGCGAGGCGCGCGCCTGGGCGAGCTGGATCGTGCCAGAGGAGCCGGGTGTCCAGACGCCCTTCGCGCTGCGACGCGTACTCGACACCTATCTGCGCCCCGGCTCCTCGAACGCGCGCTAGAAGTTCCGCTCGGCCGACAGGAGCAGTTCGGCGCGCGCCGGGATCACCTGCGCCAGTGTCCTCGCGTCCCAGACGGTCTTCTTGTGGGCGACGGTGTCGATCCGCGTGTCGAGAAAGTCGGCGCGCGGGAACGTGCCCGACGGATCGTCGCCGCGCCGCCGACCGACCCGATCGCACACGCTGCGCAGGGCCCGGCCGAGAAAGCTCAGCCCGTCGTCGCGGTCGAGCTGCGCGACGAGACCCATGGCGAAGGCTTCGCTCGCATCGTTCCTCAAAATCTCGATGGCCCAGACGGTGCCGTGATCGAAGGCGAGTGGCACGGCGGCCGCGAAGCGGGTGAGACCCTTTGCATCGGGAGCGGCGAACCCGCCCCACGAAGGAGGCAGACGGTAGAGCACCTCTTCGCCGCGTCCGAGATCGTATTCCGGAAGGCTCGTCGCCGAGCGATGCTCGGTCATGTAGTAGCCCGCGAGGAAGAACTCGCGCATCAGCAGCGGTACATCGTCGAGCTTCGCGATCCGCGCTTCGAGGCCCGGCGCGTCGCTCGCGGCGAGGAACCGCGTCTGCAGGCTCGGCCGTTCGAAGACGACGGTCTCGACCGGCCCGCTCTCCACCTGCGGGACGGTGCCGCCGGGTTCGGGCGGACCGGACGACACGATCGGCGTTACGAACTCGAGTCGATCCTTGCGAGGATCGAACCTCGACAGTCGGCTATGGCCGTCCGCGGCGGGGACAGTTTGCCGATCGAAGCGCATGGGAAGCTTGGCGAACTCGGGAAACAGCCGCCCGAAATCGCCGTCCAGACGGCCGAGGCGAACGGTGCGCTTGTCCGCCGGGTAGCGTTTGCCCGCGAGGCTCTTCTGCGAAACGATGGATCGCAGCAAGAGCGTATCGAGGAGAACGCTGACGCCCGAGCATATGAACCGGAACTGCTCGCCGTGGGCCACGCCGAGGGGGTGTGGGGCGTCTATCTGGTCGATGAACACCTTCTCGGTTTGCCGGATCGACAGGTCCAAGGGTTTGGCGTGCTTCCGCGGACTGACGAGGGTCCGGCGCTCGATGTCCCAGATTTCGACTTCATCGCCCAGAAGAAACGTCCTGCGGGATCGTCGGCGACCGCGGTTGCGCAGGATCGTCGCTCTACCCGGGCCGAACAATGTGCCGATCGGGAACATCGCGAAATCCGACAGCGGTACGTGAAGCGAGGATTCGACGGCGCCTGCCGCCGTAATGCTCCGGAGCAGACATTTTGCTTCGAGAAGATGTTCGAAAGCCGGCGACGTGCGGAAGTTCTGATACGCGGCGAGGTAGTGGATGCCGGGTTCGCGCTGCAGCTGAATGAAGCTCATCCGATCGGGGACGTGGGCGCGCACTCACCGCTCGATGCCGTTCCGACCTCGGGCAAGGTCACACCTGTGCGTGACAACACGCAGCGATGTCGGCGAGATGCGCCGCTGCCTAGGCGGCCCGTCGTTCTCCGTAGCGCGCGGACAATTCGACAAGTGCTTTGCCAAAGGGGTTGTAGATGCCCGCGAGCGACTTCCAGGCCGATCCCTTCACTCATTTCAGCCGCAATCATCCTTAACCGGGCATCATTATTGATACCCTAGTACGCGCCAAAAGCGGAGTCGAGAATCGCGACGAGTATGGAACTCGCTTGGCGGGCAGCCGTGAGCGCGTCGGCTTCCGTGGCCCCGACGCGAACCCACAGGAGTTGCCAAAATCGGCATCGGTGTTGACAGGCGGCAACTCCTCTCTTGAACGCGAGGGACCCACTCGAATGTTCGAACGATTGTTTCGTTCGATGTCCGATTAGCACATATAGCCTATCGCAGCTTTAGCTGATCGCTCATTTTGATGCCATGTAGGGCGCTCGCGCCGACTGGTATCCTAACCCGGGCCTACGATATCACCGAAACCAACCGCTGTAGCGGGACCGCGAAATCGATGGTCAGCCCATCGGAACGCCACGACCGCGTGAGGGTCGCCCCAATCCCTGTGAGCGCCGCCCGCTCGAGCGTCGAACCGAACCCTTCGCGGCGTTCCTTGCGTTTCGGCGAACGGGCATTCGTCTCGGCCCACGTCATCGTGAGGCGATCGTCTTGCATCGCCAGCTCGACCGACAAGCGCCCATCCGCCAGCGCCAGCGCTCCATGCTTGGCGGCGTTGGTGGCCAACTCATGTAGAAGCAGCGCGACCGAGGTGAGCGCGCTGCCCGAAAGCGGCGCATCGCAGCCGCCGATCGTGATGCGCGAGCCTGTGCTATCGTCATGCGGGGCCAGGATGGCCTCGAGCAGAGCGCGCAACGTGGTGCTGTTCTCGGCGCTGTCGCCGGCGGAGAGATCGGGCATCGTCAGTTCATGCGCGCGGGCCAAGGCCCGCAAGCGCGCAGCCAGATCGGCGGCCAGCGCCTCGCCTCCAGTGGTGCCGCGCGCGCTGAGCGCAACCAGCGCCGCGGTCAGACTGAACAGGTTCTTGATCCGGTGGTTCATCTCGCGCAGCAACAGCGATTGCTGCACACCAGCTTCCTTCTGGTCGCCGATGTTTCGAGCGATCTTCGACGCCCCCACGATCACGCCTGCTTCATTCCGAACAGGCGAGACCGTCACCGAAACATGCACGTCCTTACCGTCCTTACGCCGGCGTACCGTCTCGAAATGATCGATGCGCTGGCCTGAGCGTAACCGGCCGAGGATGTCATCTTCTTCGCTAAGCCGCTCTTCGGGAAAGAGCAGGGTGATCGGCTTGCCGATGCATTCGTTCGCGCTGTAGCCGAACAGGCGTTCGGCCCCGCCGTTCCAAGTTCTGATCACACCATCGAGCGTCTTGGACACGATCGCATCGTCGCAATCACCGACCACCGCCGCTAGCCAGGCATCGGCCTCGAACGCTATGCTCGGCACCATCGCGGCCTGCGGAACTTGCTTGTCACCGTCACCCGCATTCGTCTGGAGGGATTGCGTCACCTGGTTTCGACCCCTTGTCGCTCTCCGTCCGAGGACCGGGAAAAGCAGCATTACCCTGTCGTAAGCGCGGGGAGAATGCAAGATGAACCGGCTCGACCGGTCACCGCATCCAATCTAAAAAATTAGGGCTACTCCATGAAGATGGCTCAACACGGTCGCTTACCGGTGCTCCTTCAGACCCTCGCAGACCATAACGGCAAGCACCGTCTACACGATCAGGTTCCCCGCCGACGCGCACCTCTTGCTAGTAAGCCAGCAGCACGAAGGAAAACAACGTTTGGCTTCACTTGAGATTCGTTCGAGAAAATCTGCGTCTGCTGCACTGACTGAGCTTTGTCGATAGCCAATCGAACGACTGACAGCATTTGATAGACTGCGCTGTCGGGTTCGGCATCAATCTACCGAGCGAGAATTAGTTAGCTTCTGAGTCCCGGGCAACATCACTCATCAATTCCGCGTCTTCAAGGGGAGTGTCGCTATGCGGAATGACGGTCATCTTGCCATCGTTCTCGAGGATGACCCAGTTCGCATCCGTGAGCCGAGCGAAGCCTTGCTCGCGCAACACCGCGTAGATTTCGGCCTGCGAGATCCGTTCCTGCCGCATTGCCTCCTGTTTCATCCGTCCATTGTCGAGCAATAGGCGGGGGCGGGCCTTGATCAGTCTGCACACGATATCGCTGCGCAGGACGAACCACGTTACCAGCCATTGCAAAGCAAACAGGATGACGATCGAAAGCGCGGCATCAGCGATGCTCACGTCCTTAAGCAATATGCCCGAGGCAGCGAGACTGCCTACCGCTACCGTAACGATCCAGTCAAAATTGTTCATCTGCCCGGTGGTTCGTTTGCCCGCCAGGCGGGTCATCACGATGATGAGGAAGTAGAACACGACTGCGCTGATCGCCACGCTTTCGAGGCGATCGAGGCCATTGAACCAGGTGTCGATGGATTCGTTCATGATAATACCTTGCCACATCCTTCGCTGCCGAGCTTTCGAAATGATTTCTTCCGGCCTATGATCGGTGCCTACTTCTTGGTCTCGCCGACGGTGTCCGCCACGACCGCGCCACGCTCACCCATCGGCTCGGGAGCTCCCGTGGTCGTATCCTTGCAAGTCTGGTGCTCGATCTCGGAATCCAGTTCCGCGCCCAGAAGCACGATGTAGGCCGACAGCCACAACCAGGTCAGTAGGACGATGACACCACCCAGTGTGCCGTAGGTCTCGTTATAGCTGCTGAAATTGCGGACATAGAACGAAAAGCCGATCGAGCCTGCAATCCAGATCAGGATCGCCAACGATGAGCCCGGGGTGATCCAGCGCCACTTCGGATCGTCACGCGAGGGACCATAGCGATACAATACGGATAGTCCCCCCACCGCGATGACCGCCAGCACTAACCACCGCGCGTATGTCAGCACCGCTTCCCAATTCGCGGAGATGCCGATCGCATCGAGCAGGATCGGGACTCCGAGCATGAAACCGATCGCGACGAGAAGCGCGAGGATCAGCAATACGGTCAGGCTAAGCGCCACAAGATTGAGCCGGACGAACCCGCGATCCTCGTCCTCGTCGTAGGCGACGTTCATTCCTTCCATCAGCGTCTTCATGCCTTTCGACGCGCCATAGATCGCCAACAGGATGCTGAGCAGCGCCGCCCAACCCAGCGACGTGTCGGCCCCCGTCGCCACCTTTCGAGCTTGGGCCTGCAGAATGCGCGCCGCATCGGCGGGCAGTGCACCCGTCCAAGCCTCGATCTGGCCCTCGATTACCGCCGGGTCGACGACCAGGCCGGCTATCGAGATCGTCGCCGCGATCGCCGGAAAGGCCGCCAACAGGCCGAAGAAGGCAACGCCGGCGGACACCACGGACACATGATCGTCGCTCAGTTCGTCTTTGGTCCGCAACAGGATGTCCTTCCATCCCGACAAAGGGATGTGGGCAGGACGGGTCGCCGAACGGCCTCTTTGATTTGAATGTTTCTGATCTGACATGCCGACGTTAACGCAAGGCCGGGACTGCAGGTTCCATATGTCGAGCGAAGCGTGGAAAAGACGCGCTGTTACCTGATATGTGTTAAGTTGGAACAGTTTAGCGTTGAAAGTGGTTCGCCTTAGTGAAACAGTATTGGGACAGGAGATATCGAATGACGGTAAATTCATCATCCGCCCCGAGCGGCTCTGGCGATGTTCGGAGCGAGCTGAAGGGCGACGCAAACGATTTGGCGGAGAACGCCAAAGGCCGCGCTGAGCGCGAAGCGCAATCTCGCAAAGAGCAGGCGAGCGGCGTCGCTAAGTCGACCTCCTCGGCGTTGCGGTCCGCGGCGCAGGAGTTGGAGAACGACGAGCAAGCCCCGACCTGGCTTTCTTCCGGGTTCCGGCAAGCGGCGGACAAGCTATCGGACATGGCCGACACACTGCAGGGGAAGAGCGTCGGCGACATCACGCAACAGACCAATCGCTTTGCACGCGAGAACC
Organism: Croceicoccus marinus; assembly: GCF_001661675.2. Classification (NCBI taxonomy): domain Bacteria; kingdom Pseudomonadati; phylum Pseudomonadota; class Alphaproteobacteria; order Sphingomonadales; family Erythrobacteraceae; genus Croceicoccus; species Croceicoccus marinus. Next base: position 223,597 of record NZ_CP019603.1, read on the forward strand.
CGGGGACGTTCCTTGCCGGTTCGGCCGCCGCCGGGTTTGGATTGGCGCGCATCTTGCGAGCGGGCGCGGAGCATAAGGGTCAGACGGAGTCTCCCGCAGCAGATGTCGGCTCGACAGGTGGTAGTTCCTATCGAGAATCTGCAACCTCCCCGGTATCGACGACGACATCTCGTTCGGGAGGAGTGCTATGAACCGCGATTCGCATACGACCGAAATCGGCGGTCAAGCGCGCAGTGACACTTCGAACGAGAACGTCGTCGATCTGCTCGGCAAATTAACTCACCAGGGTGCCCACCTCGCGCAGGAACAGCTGAACCTCGTACAGGCTGAAATGCGCGAGGCGGTCAACGACATCAAGCAGGCGATCGCGGCCAGCCTCGGCGCCGCGGTGGTCGGCATCGCGGGTCTGGGCGTGCTGCTGATGGGGCTCGCTTATCTCCTGGGCGATGCGATCGACGATCTGGGTCTTGGCACCCTTATCGTCGGCGTCATCACGCTCATCATCGCCGGCATCCTCTTCATGGGGGCGCGCAAGAAGCTCGCCGCAACCAACCTATCCCCGCAACGCACGATAGAGACCGCCGAGCGCACGCCCGACGCGGCGACCGGCAACCTCACCGGACCTGGAGCACGCTAATGACCGATACCGACACCCGCGATCCGGACGAGATCGAACGGGAAATCCGCCAGACCCAGCGCGAGATGAGCCGAACCGTCGACACGATCGGCGAGCAGTTCACCCCCCGCAGCCTTCTCAACGCCTTGCTCGACAAGGCGGAAGAGAACGATGTCGATGCCCGCGCGATCCTCGACGGTGCGCGCCGCAACCCGATAGCTTTGGGGCTGATCGCTGCCGGTGGCATCTGGCTCATAAGCGACAGCGATGCCAAACTTTCGACCTTCAAGTCCTCGGACGACGATGCGATGACAGGCGACAGCTGGATCGATGGCCCTGAGCATCTTCACCACCGCGGTTATGTCGATCATATGGCTCGCATCGAACCGCGCGCCGACGAGGACGACCTCGCCTACCGCCGGCGACGCGACGATGCGCGAGCAAGCTACCTTATGATCGAGCGTGGTCACGACGAGGAGGAAAGCGGCTTCCGCAAGCGGCTCGACGAGGCGACCGAACAGATGCGACAACGGCGCGATCATCTGGCGCAGCAGGCAAGTTCCTTAGGGCGCAAGTCGCGCGAGCGGGGTGGCCGAGCCGCCGAGAAGGTCCAGGGAGCATACTATGACAACCCTATCTTGGGTGGGTTGGCTGCTGCGTTCGTCGGAGCGATCGCAGGTGCCGCTATTCCCGCGACGCGGACCGAGGAAGAGCAGTTGGGATCGCTCGGGGCTAAGGCGCTCAATGAGGCCGAAGGGCACGCCGAGCACCTCGCCGAGAAGGCGCGCGCCAAGAAGGATGAAGTGGTATCGAAGGCCGAGAATAAGATGGCGGCGGACGAAAAGTCGACAAGCGCTTCGACTTCGGCCGGATAATCCTTCGTCCTTGCGCTGAGCGCTGCGATGTTAGCCTCCGGACGGCAAGCCTTGAATCGTTCGTTACTGGCTGCGTCTATTTGGAACTGATATAGAAAGGCCCGCCATTCAATGGCGGGCCTTTCCTTATCTGCCAGTTTGTCAAACCCAGCGAATTACATCGTGTCAGCCTGATCCTCGAGCCGCTCGGCCTGCTGTTCGGTCTCGGCGGCTTCAGCCGCCATGCCTGCGTCCTCCAGAGCATCCGCCTGCGCTTCGAGCGCGACGGCCGGACCCGGTGGTGGCCGTCACAGATCAGCTCCACGCCTGGTATCGGGCCGAGCCATGGCGGACAGGGCGCGAACTTATGGAACGCTTGCAGCGCGAGCACCCTGGCCAATATCCAGACAAGCTTTACGGACCATTCAGCGCCGCCTCAAGATATGGCGAGCCGAAGAAGCACAGCGCCTGGTCTTCGGCCCCCGAACCGAGGTCGACGAAATTTCTGTCCATGTGGGGAGAGAGCCGGCTGCGCTACGCTTCGCCGGCTCTCTCCCCACATTCCCTCGATCTGGCTGACGGAATACAAGATTGCTAAGGGAACATTTAGGTGAGGCAACCGAACCATCGATCGGAAACATCTCTCCGTGAGGCAATACGTCCTCCCACCCAGATCGTTGCGCCACACCGGCCGGTTGGCGAACGAGGCCGGCACGCTGTAGCGGTTGCGCTCGAAGTGAACGAGACAGGTCGGCGAGACGCGCTTGCCATGCTCCACGAAGCCATCGAAGGGCCTGCCGGCGGGCATCAGGCTCGCGGTCTCGTCAGCCCAGGCATCGGCGACAGAGCCGGGCTCGATCCCGTGCGGGATGTCTTTCCAAAGCGCGATGCATCGTTCTTCCAGCCACAGGTTCAGGCCATCGAGGCTCTCGGCCTGCGGAACGGGCTGCCAGAGCCGGTGCCGTGCATCCTGGACGTTCTTCTCGATCTGTCCCTTCTCCCAACCCGCTGCCGGATTGCAGAACTGTGCCTCGAACAGATAATGGCTGACCATCGCCAGGAAGCGCGTGTTGACGCTGCGTTCCTTGCCGCGTCCGACCTTGTCGACGGCCGTGCGCATGTTGTCGTAGATCCCCCGGCGCGGCACGCCGCCCAGCACGCGGAAGGCATGATTATGGGCGTCGAACAGCATCTCGTGGGTCTGCAGCAGATAGGCGCGGACGATGAAGGCCCGGCTGTAGCTCAGCTTGACATGCGCGACCTGCAACTTGGTGCGAACGCCGCCAATGATCGCCCAATCCTCGCTCCAGTCGAACTGGAATGCCTCGCCCGGCGCAAAGGACAGCGGAACGAATGTTCCCCGGTCGCTCATGTGCTGCTGGCGCCGGTAGTCTTCACGCCAATCCCGGGCAAAGGCGGCGACGCGATTATAGGAGCCGTCATAGCCCAGGCTGACCAGATCGGCGTGCAACTGCTTGACGGTTTGCTTCTGCTTGCGCAACCGGGCCATCTCCCGGCGCAGCCAGAGCGCGAGCCGCTCTGCAAACGGGTCCAGCCTGCTCGGCCGCTCGGGCACCTTGAACTGGGGCTCGGCCGTGCCAGCACGCAGGTACTTGCGGATCGTATTGCGTGACAGTCCCGTGCGTCTCGCAATCTCCCGGATCGAAAGCTGGTCTCGATAATGCCAGCGCCGGATTACGCTCAATAACGCCATGTCCAACACTCCATCATCCCCCGCTCGCCAAAGTCAGGGGTGAGTTCAACATGGGTCAATTCTCAGTGGAAATTCTTACCGCACCCGGGACACTTCTCAGTGGAAATCAACAGTTCGAGGTGTGAATCGGCGTGCAATTGGTGCCCACCTGACTTGGTGATCGGCGCCTAATCGGGGACCACCTCCGGGTCATCTATATTCGTTGGCTATTTGGGCTGACGACGAAGCGGAGGATGACGACGGTGGAGACGATTGGCCGGATCAGGCGCGCATATTTCGTGCAGCGGCAGTCGGTGCGCGAGATCGCGCGGCGGCTGCATGTATCGAGGAAGACCGTCAGGAAGGCGATTGAGGCCGAGGACGGCAAGTTCATCTACGATCGCACGGTTCAGCCGAAGCCCAAGCTCGGCGCCTACGTTGAAGAACTCGAACGATTGCTGGCGGAGAACGAACGCAAGCCGCGGCGCGAACGGCTGACGCTGATCCGGTTGTTCGAAGCGTTGCGAGCCCAGCGATATGAAGGCGGTTACGATACGGTTCGCCGGCATGCGCGCCGCTGGCAACGCGAGGAAGTCGGCCGCACGGCAACTGTTTTTCGTGCCACTGAGTTTTGATCCCGGCGAGGCTTACCAGTTCGACTGGAGTCACGAGGTTGTGGTTCTGGCAGGCGTGCCGACGACAATGAAGGTCGCCTATATGCGGTTGTGCCATAACCGGATGTTCTTCGTGCGAGCCTATCCGCGCGAGACGCAGGAGATGGTGTTCGACGCTCATGCCCGGGCCTTCGCCTTCTTCGGCGGCATCTGCACACGCAGGATATACGACAACATGACGACCGCGGTGGATGCGGTGTTCCCCGGCAAGGAACGCAAGTTCAATCGCCGGTTCCTGCAGTTGTGCAACCACTACCTGTTCGAGCCCGTCGCATGTACGCCGGCGGCGGGATGGGAGAAGGGCCAGGTAGGTATGGTGCGCGAACGCTTCTTCACGCCCCGGCTGCGCTGGGACTGTCAGGAATTCCGTGTGTGGGCGGGCATAATGGGTAAGAAGGAGTCCCACTATGTCCCGACGCAAAGAACCTGCGATCCCCAATGAGCTGCTGGACCAGCTTTTGGCTGGCGGTGCTGCCAGTGCCGCTTTCGAACAAGGCGGCTTGCTGGATTCTCTGAAGAAGGCGCTGACCGAGCGCGCCTTGAATGCGGAGATGGATCACCATCTGACCAGCGACGAAGAAGCCGGGAACACGCGCAATGGCTATGGCCGCAAGAGCGTGACCACCGATGCCGGCAAGCTGGAGATCGATGTCCCGCGCGATCGTCAGTCGAGCTTCGAGCCGCAACTGATCGCGAAGTACCAGCGCCGTTTCCCCGGCTTCGATGACAAGATCATATCGATGTACGCGCGCGGCATGAGCACCCGGGAGATCACCGGGCATCTGCACGATCTGTATGGCATTGACGTGTCGCCGGACCTGATCAGCACCGTGACCGACGCCGTGCTCGACGAAGTCGCCAGCTGGCAGCAACGGCCGCTCGATCCGGTTTACCCGCTCGTTTTCTTTGATGCGATCCGGGTCAAGATCCGCGATGAAGGCATGGTCCGCAACAAGGCGATCCACATCGCGTTGGGCGTCCGCGCTGATGGCGCCAAGGAGGTGCTGGGCCTGTGGCTCGAGCAGAACGAAGGCGCCAAGTTCTGGCTGCGGGTGATGAACGAGCTCAAGAACCGCGGGACCGAGGATATCCTGCTTGCCGTGGTCGATGGGCTCAAGGGCTTCCCCGAGGCCATCACCGCCGTGTTTCCCGAAGCCGTGGTCCAGACATGCATCGTCCATTTGCTGCGCAATTCCATGGACTTCGTGTCCTGGAAGGACCGCAAGGGGCTGGCGACGGCGCTCAAGGAAATCTACCGCGCCCCCAGCGCCGAGGCCGCCGAACAGGCGCTCACCTCGTTCGAGGCTGGTCCCTGGGGCAAGCGTTATCCCGCCATCGGCCAGAGCTGGCGACGTGCCTGGGCCGAGGTCATCCCGTTTTTTGCGTTCCCTGATGAGGTTCGCCGGATCGTTTACACCACGAATTCCATCGAGGCCCTCAACTCGAAGCTCCGCAGAGCCGTCAGGGCGAGAGGCCACTTCCCGAGCGACGAGGCCGCCACCAAACTGCTTTATCTGATCTTGAACCGATCGGAGAAAGAGTGGAAAATGCCGCCGCGTGAGTGGACCATGGCAAAGGCCCAGTTCGCCGTGATATTCGGTGAGCGCTTCATCAAAGCCATGGCGGCGTAATGTTCAACCGCCCGTCCATACACGGAATTCCTGACAGTCCCCACGCTGCGGAAACCATCTTGGCCAGCAACTACACACAGTTGCATCCAAAGGCCGAACATATGCACGCAAACGATCCGATCAAAAATCTTCTACTTCGCCTCTTGTAAGAGGGAGCCGTCCACATACGCCAGATGATCTTGACCAGCGATCCCGTCCGCCCTCGGAACACGAACAGGTCGCCGCCATGTGGATCGCGCTTCAGGCCCTGCTGAACCTGCAAGGCCAACCCCTGCATGCCCTTGCGCATCTATGGACACCCCTTGCTGTGCAAGGTTTTTCTGATCATGTGCAGATCGGATTGGCTGCTGCCATCTATCCGGCCTGAGCGGCAAAGGCTCGGCCTTGGTGAGATCCGCCCATCGACTTCCCATCATATCATCGAACTCAAGGTTCAATGCGCAAACCGGGCTCGTCGACGCCGGTCACCGACCGGTCCTGCCACCATGTTCAAATTGCCCTCACAGTCTCGTTCAAATGTTCGTTATGTCACTCCGATCACGCGTTGATCATGCCGGCTTCCACCGCGTTCCTCGTGCCTGGATCGCCCAAGCGACGCGCGCGAGTTTATTCGCGACCGCGACCGTCACGACGTTAAATGACCGCCTTTGCAGCAGGGCGTTTATCCAATCCCAAAGTCCACCCGATCGTCCGTCCGCAATTCGAACAAGTGAGCGGGCGCCGTTCACGAATTGTCGGCGCATGTAAGCGTCTCCCCGTTTGCTTATGCCGAGCAAACGTTCTTTGCCGCCACTTGAGTGCTGTCTCGGCGTCAGCCCGAGCCAGGCAGCGAAATGTCGCCCGGAACTGAAACGCGTTTCATCAGAGACCGCGGCCGTGACCGCTGTTGCGATCAGCGGTCCAATACCTGGAATTTCGACGAGACGTCGGCAAGCCTCGCTGTCACGCGCCGCATCTTTCACCCGTCGATCGAGGTCGGATATACGCGCATCCATCGAAACGATTTCGTCGACCAGCATTCTGAGGACGGGTTTGAGCGTAGGGTCGAGGCTCTGGTCTTGATCGTCAATGACGAGATCGAAGAGTTGCCGCAACCCGGTTCGCTGAACCTGCGCAACGACACCATACTCCGCTAAATGGCCTCGCAAGGCGTTGATAGTCGCTGTCCTCCGACTGATCAAATGGTCACGAACCCGGTGCAGCGCCATTGCCGCCTGCTGCTCGATTGTTTTCGTTGGGACAAAACGCATCCCCGGTCGCTGGACGGCCTCGCAGCATGCCCCGGCATCGGCGGCATCGTTCTTGTTTGTCTTGACGTAGGGCTTGACGAATTGCGGCGGCATTAGGCGAACGTCGTGCCCCAATTTGGCCAGTTCGCGTGCCCAGTGGTGAGCACCTGAACCCGCTTCAAGCCCGACGATACAGGGAGGCATTTCTCCGAAAAGCTTGAGAAATCGATCTCGCGTCAGCTTCCGGCGCAAGACCACGCCTCCGGTCGCCGCTCCTCCTCGCTCCAACGCCGCCGACGCTCCGGCCCCGTCATCAACGTGATCTGACCCATGGTCCGCTCCTAAGCTCGCTCATACGAGCGCTCTTAAGACCGGTCGTTCACTCGCCGGACAAGGCGGGCCTCACCGGGTGGGTACGGCGCAAGCGGCCCGAACACGTTAGCATCCATGAGGCACTAGCTTTTCAATGAGCCGCCGCAACTCTGCAGGTGTCGTATGGCCGGCTACAACCTCGTGATAGCCGATGCCAGCCTTGCGCAACGCTTCCTTCTTCACCGCGTCGCGGGCAGCTGCGCTGCCTTGGTGGTGCCCATTACCTTGATATTCTAGAGCATGGCGAACGCGGCAATCGGCATCCATAAGAGCGAAATCGACCCGCTTGGAATTTATAGCGGCGTAAGCGCTGCGGTCCGGCGAGGAAAGAAACTCACCGAGCGAAACTTGCGCCATGACCTGCCACGATGGATTCCGCGCTACAACCGCGGCATCAAGCGCCTTGAAGACCTGCGTTTCAGAACGATTAAGCAAGGCACGTGATTTGAAGTCGGCAGCCATGACACGGCGCAATTGCTCCGAAGCACTGGCAAGCGCTTGATCCTCGCCATTCCTAGCGATAACTTTCCAATCTGGCCGAAAATTCCCACGTGCTTTGGGACGGAACCGGTAGTGCCTAGACCTGTTGCGCCGAAGCAGTTCCTTTAAAACCGTGGCCGCCACAAGAAACACTACAAGAAAGATTATAAGCGACGCATTGTCGCCCAAACCAGCAAGCATATCCATCGGCGCCCCCATCGCGCATTCAACCGAATTTTAGTACACAATTTTGCGATGTTCGTACCCCGAAAATTCCTTTTCTGGGGGCATATCCGATGGTTCCAGGAGTACGGTTGCTACCGATCGCTTGCTGGACGGATCAATTCCATATCTCGGAACTACAAAGAGCACATTTGCCTATTATCGGTCGTTCGTCGTGTTCGCGGCCGAACTTGGGCCGCTGTTGTCGTTCGGCCAATGGGCTGTCTACGTACACGGCGTTTTGGTCCGACAGCCTGTTCCACTTGAACTGCGAGCCGCCGGCGCTAATCATAGAACAAAGAGGGTGCGGTAGCAGTGCGAGCAGGGGGAATTTGGCGATGCGAACAAAACCGAACGAAGCAGCTCATGCCGCTCCGCTGCTTTTCCGACATGCGACTCCGCGTACATCGTCGGCGGATCTTCCTGGCTATTACAATCCCAGCATCCAACTATGGGTGATCGAAACCGCCGCTGGGGTAGTGCCTGTCGTGGAAGCAGCGGCCTCCGCACTCATCGAAAACAACACTTCGACCCGTGTTCGCCAAGAAGGCGATGACCAGGATTGCTCGAACACGGTCGGACTGGCGGTGATCGCCTTTGCGGAGACGACCCTGACCGCCATACAGATGGAAGTCGACGACCAAGATGCGTCAACCGATCTCAGAAGCTTTGACGCGCTGCTCGATACCAGCACGCTGACCAAGGTTCGGCAGGAAAGCGCGGATGACGATCTGACCCAAGACGAAACGCTGGCACCGCGTCGCCCTCTTGTCACTCTCGCCGAACTCGCGACCAAGACCGACGTCCAGCAGGAAAGCGATGATCAGATGAGTACGGGCGGCATGCTCGAACTCGAGACTCGAACACTCAACAATCAAGAGGGTGTCGATGATGATTTCCCGGCCATTCTGCTTGAGCTGCAGACCAAGACCTTTAACAATGTCGAGGGAGACGATGACGACCTCTCGATGATCCATTGATCGGATCGTCCAAGTCGTGATCTTGCTCGTCACCAATAAACGCGATCTCACCACCGACTTCATCGTGGTGGAGTTGCGCCGCCGCGGGCGCGCCTTTCATCGCTTGAACACCGAGGATCTGCCACAGGCCAGCGTCCGGTTCAACCCGCGCGCTGGTGGCAGCTGGGCAATCGACTCTTCCGACCTTAACCTCCGGCTCGAAGACGTTGGCGCCGCTTATTATCGCCGTCCCGGTTCGCCCGAACCGGCAGGGGCGAGGGACGAGGCGACCGCCAAGTATCTCGCCGACGAATGGTCGGCGGTTACCAAGGGGCTCTGGAATGCGCTGGAAGGCAGATGGCTGAGCTCGCCGTTCGCGATCCTGCGCGCCGAGGACAAACCGCGCCAGCTGGCGACGGCGTCGGCCTTGGGATTTGATGTCCCCGAGACGTTAATCTCGAACGATTTCGCGGCCGCGAGCGCGTTCGTTGCCAAAGCTGGCGCGATCGGCAAACCGCTACGGCACTCGCTGGTCGAACGCGGCGAGGCAGGTGAAGTGCTGTTCACCGCCCGGCTCGATCCCCTCAAGCCGATCGATCGGACAGCTGTGTCGCTGGCACCGGTCATCTATCAGCATGAGGTGCGCAAAGCCTATGACGTGCGCGCGACCGTGATCGGCGATCGCGTGTTTGCCGTTGCGATCCACTCCCAGGACCATGACGAAACCACAGTCGACTGGCGATCGGGTACGCGTCTCGACCTTCGCCATGAAGCGATCGAGCTTCCCGCCAACATTATCGATAAATGCCGGGCGCTCACCCAAAAGCTCGATCTCCGCTATGGCGCGATCGACCTGATCGCCGACCAAGATGGTCGCTACTGGTTTCTCGAGATCAATCCTAATGGCCAATGGGCATGGATCGAACGGCGCACGGGTTTGCCGCTCGCATCTGCCATCGTCGATGAACTCGAAGCAATCTCGGCATGAAAGCAGCGTTCATCGCAGGAGCCAGCGCGGCGTGGCGCTGGCTCGCCAAACGGTGCTTCGCGATTGGCCAGGTGCTCTGGCCGTGGCTCGAAAAGCTGACGCCGGAACAAAAGAACACTCTCAAGGATAACCTTACGAGAGATGAGGCGCGGATTGATGCGCTTGACTTCGGCAAAGATGGCGATGCGGCGCTGGAGGAGGCCCGCCGCCTCGCCGAAAGCGAAGCGGAACGTCGCCGCGGCACCGACCAGAAAGCGGCGACCTATCTCCCGCTCGTTGCTGCACTGATCCCGCTGGTCCTGACGCTGGTGAGCGCACTGTGGGAGAAGAAAGCGGGCAGCGCGCCGATCTGGCTCAATATGTTGCTACTCGGTCTTGCGGTCGCCTATATTGCCAACGCTGGTCACTGGGCGTTCCGGGAACTGAAGGTCGGCGTCTCGCACGAACCCGGGCTGACCGATTTCGAGAGGGCCTGGGGCGGCCCCCATCCGAGCCAGACCTTGGCGCGCCGCCTGTTGCTTCACACGCGGCGCAACCGCGACGGGCTAAATTGGAAGGTCACCTGCATCAAGATGGCGCACGAATATCTGTTACGCGCCTTTCTAACATTTTCACTGCTACTGCTCGTGAATATTGGGTGGTATCTCGCCGCACCGCTGATCCAGACTTGGCTGTCCGCGCCCGGTCCAATCTTGACGACCCCAAGGTAGGCGATCGCTGCCGTCGCCGAGGTCGATAGCCCCGCCGCGCAACTTCGAACGACCGAGACTTGGACAGTACTCGATAATGACTGTCGGAGACGGACGAATGGCCGGACTGCGCTGACCTTCGCACTGGGCATTGTCACAGCACCCGCGAAAATCCCTTTGATCCTTCGGCCTGCGAAGGGTGAGACGGGCGCCGCGCAAAACATCCGTCTAGCTTGTGCGGGCAAAGCGGTTGGTCTGGCGCGCGCCTGGTTCATCCCGATGCGGTTGGCTGGTTTAAAGCGGTCACCTGGCTTGCCGGATCCGCTCGAATTTTCGGCGACCCACAAAGTCGTCGCAATCATGGGGAATTGGCCGCCGACCGGCACCAAGGATGATCCTGCCAAATTGCCCGCTACGCTGCCTCAACAGGCAGACTTGCGGCGCGACGGTAAAGGCCGGCCAAACGTGTTGGCCATCAACGCAGTCGGCCCGGGTGCTGTTACGACCCTGTAAGTCTCAGAGATTATAGGCGTGGCGCAGCCGATCGATAACGACCTCTCTCGTCATCGCGACCCCAAACTGCTTCGGTGCAAAATCGTCCTGCTCGGCGAGGACGTCAATGAATGTCTGCATATCGGCCTTGATCATCTTGGGCAGGTCGAACGTAGCCTCCGCGCCCAGGAGCTGGAGCAGGCGAGCCACATCGTTGCGGTGCTTCTTTACGTCTCTGTCGTCGACTTTCTCGCCTTCCGCACGACGGCGGCTGAGATCAATATAGGCACGCGCTTTGAAGGGAATAATGCCGGCTTCGTCGAGAACCGTCACGCCGTCCAGCGACCGCCCCATCGTCTTGAGAAACGCATAATATTCGGCGTCGAGCAGGATGGCCGACAGGCTCGCAGCTTCCTCGGCGATCGGGATCGGCGTGAGCTGGCTACCGGGCACTAGCTCAAATCCTTCCGGCGCACTGGAGAACAGCTCCAACATCGTCGGGTAGCCCTCCGTCGACGGTTTGGCGAACCGGTATAGAATCCGTTTGCCTTCGCTCCGCTGCCGGACCTCGTATCCACCAGCCTCGACAAATGCCATGAAGGTCTCGGAGAATGCCGGATCGAGCGCCTCGACGATGAGGACAATATCGAGATCCTTGGTCGCGCGGAAATCAAGACCGACCTCCTCCATGATCAGCTCGCATGCGGCTCCGCCGATCAGCACATATTGTTGCTCATGGCCGGAAAAATGTGCTCGAAAACGGTCGACGCCAGCTACCATCCAAAGGGCTCCAAAAGGTGATCGGCTGCCTGCGCGACTCGTTCGTCGGCGTCATGCCGTGCGCTCAGATAGAGCGAAAGTCGGTCGGCAACCTCATTGTCGCTGAGGACTTGAGGATCATAGGCCCATGTCTGGACCTCGACCCGGTGTTCGTCATAGGCCCAGGCAGTTTCCAATCCGTGATGCCGCGCCATTCGCTTCCATGCAGCGGCCGGCGCCGCCCTGCATTCAATTCGCGGTTCGTTGAGCATTGTATATCGAGCGAGGGCGCTTTCGCCTGCCAACACCGCCTCGTTCAGAGGCAAATTGCCCGTGACATAACGAGTCTTGCGCACCGGCGATTGCAGGCGCCCCTCGACCGCGCGCCAAAGGTCGCCGCCACCAAAGCGAAGGCTGAGGCGACGTTGGCGGCCGACGCGGTGTGGCCGCGCCAGTTCGAGCGCTTCCAGTTCATCGAACGCCCGGCTCATGCTCATGATCGCGACTTGGTAGCGGTCGGCGAGCTGGGTCAGGCTGGCATCGTGCACATCGTGCCCAAGTAGGGCGGCCAGAATGACGACCTGAGTGGTGGGAGACACCTGCTCGGACGACGGCCCCGGTTCGCTGGAATAGGTCTCGCGCAGGTCGACAAACGCTTCGGGCACATAGAATTGTGCACCCGGCGAGATGAACGCGACGCGCTTCTCCACTAGGCGCCGACGCAATGCCGCCGGTACGGCGTCGAGCAACAGCACGAACAAGCGGGCATCGATATGCCGTCGCATCTGGTCCCGATGCTTCAGGAACTCGTCAACACCGCCTATCCCGCCGCTATGCGGAGCGATGAACACGGTCGGGTTGTCGAGCAGTTCCCCGCGCCATAAGGCATAGCGATCATACAAGAAGTGCGGGAGCCCGAGCGGCTTAATGGGATCGAAATAAAGTTGCGCACCAAAAGCCTCGCGCGCATAAGTTTCCGATGCGTTCGCCAGCGCGCGTAATCGCAGGTCAGGGAATTCATCTAACATCGCCACGGCTATTTAACAGCAGTAGTGTTAAACATCAACTTCAATGTTAGATAGCATAGTTCCCATTTGTTCGGCAGCGATCCGCTCCTCGATTTCATGAGCCTCGGACACGCCCAGGCTAAACCAGTTGAGCCCAGCAAGGCCTCAGGGTGTACGTGTTCCTCTAACAGGAAATTTCGTTCGGAATGTCGCGTGAATAGGACGGCCTTTGTCCCAGGCTACGTCATTCCGATCCGTCAATCGGCAATGCACGGAAGGCCGCTCGCGACGAATTCCCCGTAGTGTGCGAAAAACAGCACTGTTGGACAATAACGAAGTTGAACCCCAGTCAGCGCTTTTTCTTGGCTATCGTAGCCGTGAAATCGGGGGCCTTGTTCGCCACCCAATCGACGAATTTGCGGACTGCAGGGTCGGCCAACAGGCTCTCTATGTCCGTCCCAAGCCGTTGCAGTTCGGAATTGGTAAAATTGGCGATCAGCGTCTGCTGACAAATAGAATGCATGGGAACCACGTCTCGCCCGCCTCGGCTTTTGGGCACGGGGTGGTGCCATACAATGGTCTTCCCGGTCGGACGAGCGCAGAGCCAGCAGTGGATCACGCTTTCCGGAACATCTTCCTCCTCGTGCAAGTCGCTATCGGAATCACGTCTGGAATGTTGCGTGCCATCGGTCTGAGTGAATTTTCGTTGTCCGCCTCATAGCGGGTGCAGTCGGGATTACCATCCTTGCTTCGTCAGTCGGAGTGTTCTCCTTCTGATTGAAGATTATCGGGCGGCCAGTGGCAAAACCGGCGATGATCCCTTTCAGATCGTCGCGCCGCGCTGACGGTAATGAAGCACGTCCACCGCCAACGCTCCAAACGCCCAACCGCCCATCACATCACTGGGCCAGTGCGCTCCCAGAAAAAACGGCTGAGCCCGATCGCGCCGGTCAGTGCCACGGCGGCGGTTATGGTAGGGCGGGGGTCGGGCGCAGAGCATGGTTAGGGTTAGATAGAGCGCGGTTGAATTGGCAACATGGCCGCTGGGACAGCTGAACCTCGTCTCGACGATCCAGTGCTCGACATCCGGCGGGCCCGGCCGAATATTTGCTTCTGCATGCCGACGGCGATGCGAGTTGCCAGAAGTACGAGAGCAAGCGCTAGCGCCTCTTTCCTTCGCTGTTGCCAGAACAACCAGAGGGTGCCGAGCACGGCCAGCGGGACGAGAATGGTCCAGTCACCCAGCCAGGTCAGATACTAGGCCGCATGGCCCAGCGCCCCATCCCGGTCCGCATAGAACGCCAACAGCATGCGGCGGTCCCAATCATATTCGGAGCCGCCCAGCAGAAATGCGCCGATCCACACCGCGATCAGGCCAATGACGGTTAGACACCCGGATACGCCGAGAACGCGCTTTTCGGATTTTGCGTCTGCGCTTCGCGAGCGAGCGCCGCGTCCATCACCCATTCAGCGCCGCACCCAGGGTTCGTTCGTCCGGTCGAGGTGCATGGCGCTTCCATAGGGTGTGCATAAGGCCCGTGCCTCTTCCAGCGCGCCGTCCTGCCATTGCGCGCGGTCATTGGGTGCGATGATGACCGGCGACCGGTCGTGGATGCCCTGCATACCGATACATTCCTCGGTCATCACCATCGAATAGACCGGACCCCATTCGTCGCTCTCGCGCCAGATGCCGGCGACAGTGAACACAGGCTGGTCTGGCAGGCTGATCCATGTCCGCGTCTTGCCACCCTTCGCCCCCTCGGCCTCGGCAACGGCCGTCATCGGGATCAGGCAACGCCGCTCGGCAAAGCTGTAGCGCCACATGAAGCTGTCGAGCTTATCCGCTCGCGCGTTGTTAACTGGCTTCGGCTTAAGCTTTTGCCCCGACTTCCCCGTCAAGGAGAGCGGAAAGCCCCATGTCATGGTGCGCACATCACCTCCGGCGAGGACAAGGCCAGGATAGCCGGGATAAATTTCTTCTCCGGCATTGGTGGGGTTCACGCTTGCGCCGAACATCTTGCGATTTCATCCGGGGCTTTTTTCAGGCGATATAGATTGCAGATAGGGACGCTCCCTCTGATAGCCGCGGCGAGTGGACTAGGAGAAGAAAACCTTATCAGACGCCGCCGGGACCGGCACAGAAATTGCGCACAAGTCACGCGTTCTTACCGCAAATCTTATGGCCACTTCACTATGCGTATCATACGATCCCCGGCATTTTACCATGATGAGAATTGCCGAGCCTTAAACCGTTACTAATTGCCAGATGATATGGGGCCTTCATGCGTAGATTACTTATCCTGGCGGTGCTCATGTTTCCGGCGTCGGCGCAGGCCCAGATGCTGTTTGAAAACCCTCGCGTCGTCGATGGGGATACGCTGGCCTTTAACGGATCATACGTTCGTCTGCATGGTATTGATGCTGTCGAACGGGACCAGGAATGCATCCGCGCCAGTGAACGCTGGCGTTGCGGCGAGGAGGCAGGGACTGTCCTCTCGGAACTGGTCGCAAGGGGCACCGTGAATTGCAGGCAAATGGGTACTGACCAATATGGGAGAGCTGTCGCCATTTGCTCTGTCAACAGGGTCGATCTGGGAAAGCGCATGGTGCAGGCAGGTCTTGCAGTGGCTTTGCCCGCCTACAGTCAAGAATATGTCGCTGATGAGCAGGCAGCCAAGGCACAGCAGATTGGCATCTGGGCTTCAGAGTTCGAGCAACCTGCCGATTATCGCGCAGCATACCCGCAAAAGGCGCTGCCTCAAGCGCCGCGACATACCGGAGGGCCGATGCCCACCATCGTTCCGACGTCTCCCAGAAATGAGGTTTATTTCCGGAACTGCCGGGAAGCGCGCGCTGCCGGCTATGCGCCCATGTATCGCGGCCAGCCCGGCTATCGTCCGGAGATGGACGGCGACAATGACGGTGTTGCGTGCGAACCGTATCGTGGTCGCTGAAAATACTGGGCCAGATGCACGGGCGACTGCGCCATCGCCTGCGGTTCGGTAGTTTAACCTCCTCTCGCAGATTTGGATCGTTGGCTCCGAACGTGCTCTTGTCGAATGACTTGTGACAAGTCCTCTGATAATGGAGAAATCCATTCTAGGAATTGTCACATGCTTGCAGCGCCAGTACCCCAACGGGCCAAGCTTCGCGATCTATTCGCTGACCGTACGATTATGCGGGCTGGCGAGCTGCGCGCAGCGGGCATTGGTCCGCAAACGTTCGCGCGTGCGGTGGAAAATGGCGAGATTGAACGGGTTTCTCGCGGCGTATACCAGCGCAGCGAAGCAGACATCGAAGAACATCATATTCTGGCCGAGGCGGCGGCGCGTGTTCCCAAGGGGGTGATCGCCCTCACTTCCGCCCTCGCCTTTCATGGGCTCACCGATCAGATACCGCGTAAAATCTGGATGGCGATCGGCCCAAGCGACTGGTCGCCGGTGCAATCATATCCGCCGCTGCGCATTGTCCGCTTCACCGACCGCTATCTGCGCCACGGCATCGAACATCATGCGATCGCCGGGGTCGATGTACCGATCTACTCGATTCCCAAGACGCTGGCCGACGCATTTCGCAATCCCAAGCTGGTCGATCGTTCGGTCGCAGTCGAAGGGCTGCGGACGGCCCTCGAACAAAGCAAGGCAACGCCCGGTGCGATCGCAGAAGGCGCCAGGGCCGGGGGAGTATGGAAAACCATGCGACCATATCTCGAGGCCCTCACCTCCAATGGCTAAGTCTCCCGTGAACCTTGCCAAATCCGTCAAGGACTGGCTGCTCAATATTGCCCGGAAGGAAGGTCGCGCCTTTGACGTCCTGCTGGTCCGCTTTGCACTCGAGCGCCTGCTCTTTCGACTGTCGATCTCGGATCACAAGGAACGCTTCGTGCTCAAGGGCGGAATGCTTGTCACCGCGTGGATCGACGATGATAACCCGGTCACGCGGGATCACGGACGCAGCAATTCACGCACCAACGAAGGCTTCTTGGCGATCATCGCGAGCAGCACCTGCGCTGGGCCAGTAGGACGGCGGCGGCCATGTTCCCAATTGAGCAGCGTGCCTTTGGCAACGCCGATGCTGCGCGCGAACGCGCCCTGCGAGAGGCCGGTGCTGGCGCGTATCGCGGCAACGTCGACGGCCGGCACTTCCACCTGATGGATCTGCGCTCCGGCCTCGTTGCCTTCCGTAAACGCCAACGCTTCGCTCAGACCTTGCTTGATGCTGTCATAGGCGGTCATGGTCGGTCTCCATAATGTGCGAGCAGAACTTTGCTCATAGCGATCAAATCTGCCTGCTCCGCTTTGGTCAGGTTATCCTTTTCCTTCTTGGCGAATACGGTGACAAGGAAGATGGGAACCTGCACGCCGCCGAACACATAGATAGTCCGGTAGCCGCCGCTTTTACCGCCGCCCTGCCGGGCGATACGGACTTTACGAAGACCTCCGCCCAGTGAAACACCTGCCTCTGGATTGGCGGCAATGTAATTGACCAGCGCCGTTCGATCCTCATCGGACATGATCGCCTTGGCCCTCCGCAGAAATTCGGGTAATTCCACTACAATCTGCAGGTTAGCCATGGTTGCCGCAACTATACGTCATTGGCGTATGCGTCAATGACGTATCTAGGTGCTGTAGCACATCTAGCATTTGATACCGGCATTCTCCTTCGGCCGATCTGGCCTGTGGAGAAATGTCATGGGACCTCAGCGCTCGCCTCAATCAAGAGATATCTGGACGACCCGGTCTTCCTTGATGAGCACAAGCGCATACGAGACCGTGCTTTCAGCCTAGCTATGGTGATGTCGCCCCGTCTCTATCCCAATGGAATAAAGTTAACGACGGGTGATGGCCCCGTGAGGTGCGCATGCCATCCGCATATCGATCTCGGTAGTTTCAGCATCTTAGAGTCGGTTTCGAAACTCAGTCTGATTGCGCCAATCTGCGGATCATGAGCATGGCGGCAGCGGCGTAGAGGAAGGCGGCGGCGGATTTCAGGGTTGCCTCGACGTCATTGGCGAGGCGGCGGTTTCGGTTGATCCATGCGAAGAAGCGTTCGACGACCCAGCGTGTTGATTTCCACTGAGAGCTGACCCGGGAAGTGCACAAATTTCCACTGAGAATTGACCCATGTTCTGATCGTTCTCCTGGCTTGCAGGTCGGGAGATCCTGGAGTGATCGACATGGCGTTACTGAGTGTAATTCGACGCTGGCATTTCCGGCAGCACATCCCAATCCGTGAGATTGAACGGCGCACGGGATTGTCGCGCAATACGATCCGCAAGTACCTGCGGGCGGATACGGTGGAGCCGAAGTTCAAGGTCCCCATCGCCCGAGCAAGCTGGACCCGTTTGCCGAGAAGCTCTCGGCCTGGTTGAGGATCGAGGCCGGCAAGT
Source organism: Croceicoccus marinus (assembly GCF_001661675.2). NCBI lineage: Bacteria > Pseudomonadati > Pseudomonadota > Alphaproteobacteria > Sphingomonadales > Erythrobacteraceae > Croceicoccus > Croceicoccus marinus. The sequence continues at coordinate 241,651 of NZ_CP019603.1, forward strand.
CACGTAAGCAGCGGCGCACGGTCAAGCAGATGCACGCCGATCTCGTGGCCTTGGGATACGACGGTTCCTACAACCGCGTTGCCGCCTTCGCACGGACCTGGAAGGCCGACCGACAGCGCGACGCCCAGACCAGCGGGCGCGGGACTTTCGTGCCTCTGATCTTCCAGCCTGGCGAGGCATTCCAGTTCGACTGGAGCGAGGACTGGGCCATGATCGCCGGCAAGCAGACCAAGCTGCAGGCCGCACATACGAAGCTGTCGCACAGCAGGGCCTTCATCGTCAGGGCCTATCCGCTCCAGACCCATGAGATGCTGTTCGATGCCATCACCCAGGCCTTCCGGGTACTGGGCGGGGTGCCGCAGCGTGGAATCTTCGACAACATGAAGACCGCGGTCGACAAGATCGGCAGCTGTAAGGCCCGGCAGGTCAACGCCCGCTTTGCGGCCATGGCGAGCCACTACCTGTTCGAACCGGAGTTCTGCAATCCCGCCGCGGGATGGGAGAAGGGTCAGGTCGAGAAGAACGTTCAGGATGCGCGGCGGCGACTGTGGCAGGCCCATGGTCCTTCTGGGCCTGCCTTCCCGGACATCGATGCGCTCAATGCCTGGCTCGAGGCGCAATGCATTGCGCAGTGGGGAGAGATTCCGCATGGCGTGCTGCCCGGCACCATCGCTGATGTGCATGCCGCCGAGGTCGCGAGCCTGATGCCGCTGGGGCGCCCCTTCGATGGCTTCGTGGAACACACCAAGCGGGTGTCGCCGACATGCCTGATCTCCTTCGAGCGCAACCGCTACAGCGTGCCCGCTTCCTTCGCCAATCGGCCGGTAAGCCTGCGGGTCTATCCCGAACGCATCCTCATTGCCGCCGAGGGGCAGATCCTGTGCGAGCATAGGCGGATCATCGAACGATCCCATGATCAACCGGGACGGACGATCTATGATTGGCGGCACTATCTCGCGGTGATCCAGCGCAAACCGGGAGCCTTGCGCAATGGCGCCCCCTTTACTGAGATGCCGGAGGCGTTCCGGCAACTGCAGAGCCAGCTTCTGAAGCGCCCCGGCGGCGACAGGGAGATGGTGGAGATCCTCTCGCTGGTCCTGCACCATGACGAACAAGCCGTGCTGTGTGCCGTCGAACTGGCCCTCGATGCCGGAGTTGCGACCCAGACCCACGTCCTTAATATCCTGCACCGCCTGATCGACGGCAAGGATGGCACGCCGCCCCGGATCGATGCCCCGCAGGCCTTGACCTTGCAGTGTGAACCCAAGGCCAACGTCGCCCGCTACGATACCCTGCGGAATAAGGATCTTCGCCATGCGTCATGACCCTGCCAGCGCCGCCGTCGTGGTCATGTTGCGCTCACTCAAGATGTACGGCATGGCCCAGGCTGTCGGCGAACTCATCGAGCAAGGGGCGCCCGCGTTTGATGCGGCCGTCCCCATCCTCTCCCAGTTGCTCAAGGCCGAACTTGCCGAACGCGAGGTCCGGTCCATTGCCTACCAGATCAAGGCGGCCAAGTTCCCGGCCTACAAGGATCTGGTCGGCTTCGACTTCGCTTCCAGCGAGGTGAACGAGGCCATGGTCCGCCAGCTTCATCGCGGCGAGTTCGTCGATGGGGCTCACAACGTCGTGCTGATCGGTGGTCCCGGCACCGGCAAGACGCACATTGCCACCGCGCTTGGCGTTCAGGCTGTCGAACATCATCGCAAGAAGGTTCGTTTCTTCGCCACGGTCGATCTGGTCAATGCGCTGGAACAAGAAAAAGCGATGAACAAGGCCGGTCAGCTTGCCGACCGGCTGCTGCGCCTCGATCTGCTGATCCTCGACGAACTGGGCTATCTGCCGTTCAGCCCGTCAGGCGGTGCGCTCCTCTTCCACCTGCTCAGCAAGCTCTATGAGCGCACCAGCGTCATCATCACCACCAACCTCAGCTTCAGCGAGTGGGCTGGCGTGTTCGGGGACGCCAAAATGACGACCGCGCTGCTCGATCGGCTCACTCACCATTGCCACATTCTCGAGACCGGAAACGACAGCTTCCGGTTCCGTGCCAGTTCGGCAGCGCCCAAATCCAGAAAGGAAAAATCACCCGCTTGACCCACCGCCCGCACAGCGGGACATAATACCAACCCGGGTCAATTATCGATGGAAAGCCCGGGTCGGCTCTCAGTGGAAATCAACATAGTACCGTCCGGAAGGGTGAAGCTGCTTTGTACCCCGCTAGGGGCAATACTGCACTTGGCCGAGATCGCGTTTGCGGTGGCACCCGGCGCGCATGCTGTCGTGCTGATGGATCAGGCCGGTAAGCGCATGACCGGCAAGCTCAAGGTGCCTGCCAACATCAGCATTGTCGCGCTGCTGGTCAAGTGCCCCGAGTTGAACCCGGTCGAGAACGCCTGGCAATTCATGCGTGACAATTGGCTCTCCGATCGCATCTTCACCTCCCATGACAACATCCTCGATCATTGCTGCGAGGCTTGGAACAAGCTCGTCGATCAGCCGTGGCGCATCATGACCATCGGCCGCCGCAAATGGGCCCGTGGGTTCTGATCAATGCAGGTTGGTATAAAACGCGAGCTGAAGCATGAGATGTTCAGCCAGCGAGGTACTGGCCGAACCTTTATTCATAAAGGAAGTTGTCGATGGTCTCGGTCTTTAAAGTTCAGTGTGGCATGCAATAAAGCGCTCCCAATTTTTCAGAGAATACGAAACCTCCATGTTTGCCTACTTTACGATAACTATTATACTTCACAGACTACTTTACATACGACCAATGAACCATATCTTGTATCGTATAAGCAGCGCCAAAGAAACGAACTAACTGAATGTTATAAGATAATTATTAAGCTGCGATATTAAAAATGGCGAAAATAAAGGTAGCGGTAACAATTATAAATAGGATGAGCGAAAAATTCGCACTAGCCCATTGCTGCTCACCTTTCGCCAGCATCTGCTCAATTTCGATATCCTGATGCGACGCTTCGTCACGCACATCTTTAGGCCGATCGAGGTGGGGGGACAGTAACTCTGCGGCGCTTACGGTCGCCTTGGGTATAGGAGCCAGAAACCTGCAGCCATGCCGAACTCCGTCGATCCATACGATCTCCGCTGCGCATTCCCCTGAAATGGGCAGGTCAATGTATAGAATATCGTTTGGCTCAAGCGATGCGCGGGTTTCCAGCAGAAGCCCGGTTTCAGACAGGTTGCGCACTATTGCCGGGCTTCCGTCGTGTCCGGTCCTAGCCTCAACTTCAATTTGAATGATACGACGAATTTTTGTGCGACCGTCGCGGAGATAACCTTGTGTCTTAATCCTACCAACGAACATATGGCTCTCCAATTGGGGAACCAGAACTGGTTGATAAAGCTTAACAATTTCTAAATGCGAGTGCAATATGCACGTAAATTAGATGAGCGACCCATCACCAAACGCACATATCATTAGGATGCCACTCTGCCCTCTGCGGATAATCGCGAAAGCGTATCAAAATAGGAATGTGGAGGCCGCCTTCGCTTAAGCTTTCAGCCACAACCGGGAAAGAGCCTATCAAAAAGCAGGGTGGCTCTGCCCTAGAGAATGCAATACTTCGTCATTTTATCCGAATGCGCGTTCGCATCGATCACGTAGTGAGTGTGTCATATGCGACGGCTTGGATATTTTCAGACCATGAGGCCAAAGGCTATTATGTAAAAATTTCTGTTAATAAGCAGATTGTAAGACAAGTTCGACCCCAAACGTCATGTCTGCTTTGGAAGCAAACTACTGAAACATGTAAGCACGCTAGAATAATAATCATGCTGAACTGGCGTATTAGCGGGCATTTCGGCATTCGCAAGCACAGCCGCACACGATGCTGCTCCATAAGAGAGCCCGTATTCCGCCACTGCCCCTGAGCGAACATCAACCCATGCCGGCGGTGTTTCACCCTTAGCAAAATAGCTCTGCCAGAAGCCGATGACGGGCCTAACCTGTCCTTCCAGTCCGCTGAGGCCGAGATATAGGGGAATACGAACCGCCTCGAAACCGAACCGAGGTTCCCATCCCGCCGCGGGCCCGGCAACCTTCCCGCCGGAGTAAGAAACCCAATCACAGGGAAGTCGGTGCTCGCCAAACCGGCATTGTTCAAGAATCCAAGCGCCGTCTTCCATCACTTTCACCCATGGGCCATGGGGCTCCATTTCGGCGAACTCAGCCAACGCGGGCCATATGTAATATGCCAGATTGAGGACGATACTATCGCTCTGGACGAATCCCTGTGCCGCCGGCAGTAACAACGACCTCCCGCTATCAATAATGAGATGGCGGGCGACAGATGCTCGGATGGATGTTGCGCGAGTTTCCAAAGCAGAATTCTGCCATCGAGAAGCTGCGCGGCCCAGCGCCCATGCAATCAAGATGTCGCCATCGGTGGCATTATTGGAGTCGGCTAACGGATTGATTGCTCCGGGATCATAGCGCCATATAAATAGCGCCTTATCCGGCTGTGCCAAATTCTCATTTGTCCAACGCCAGACGCGGTCGAAAACCTCGCGGTCCCCGGCCAGTTCGGCCAGAACCAGTGCGTACCCTTGACCTTCGCTATGGCTGATCCCACCGTTTCCGTTATCTACGACGCGGCCGTCTTGCTGGATGTGACGACTTTTGAAATCGGTCCAGGCAATGAGGAACGAGGTCGTTTCGCCAGCCTTGGCCAAATGTTCCGTACGCACTTTCGGCGATGGTGCAGCATAGCTGCAATTGGAACTGCTCATGGCCGCAAGTGCGGCAAGAAAATGCCGACGTTCAAGGTGCATGACGGAGTTCCAGCCGGGAGCCGGAATGCGATACAACCCATGTACGCAATGGAGCTCCTTTCTGGGCCAGCGACTCAAGCCATGCTGAGTAGGCGCCTTCCAATATAGCCGGAATGGCATTGACGATGGCTTCGCTTGCGCCGCTTTCCCGTGAAGGTAGTCCGGCGTGCACGATGTCCAACCCGTGATCGTCAAGTTCGAAATTGACCGCTCCAAGTCTCATTCGGTTCCAGACAATATTCAACGTCAGCTGGATATCATCGACGTTACTCAGATCACCTAGCTGTGCGAGTGCTGCCATGCGCCGTCCTGTTGCCACGAAAAAGCCGTGGGTCTGATCCGCCGATGCCGATGCGCGTATCTGTTCGATCACCATTTCCAGCATGAACTGAACCGTTTCAGCGGTGAAATGCTCATCGACAGGACCAAAAACCGATCCATCCGCTTCAACCGTATTATAAGCCGAATTCATCATTTCGCTCCGAGTGATTGTTTGAGGCCAAAGACGGTCTTCACCTCATTATATTCACCGAAAGTGTTGAGATCCAATTCGCCGCCGATCCGCGTCTGCCCGTTCAGGTCATACCAGAACGAACCACCCAAATTGATGCCAAAGCCTGTTTCGCTGCTGGCATCGTGATAGGCCGTCACGTCGGAATTGAGCATGGAGAGTGCGTCGAGTTCGCCCTGCGCGGCAGGATCGGTGGGATAGAACGGCTCGGCATCCTGTTCATAGCTCTGATAGCCGGGAGACAGATGGCCGGTTACTTCCAACGCGTTCTTTTCATAACGATAGCGCACCGGCAGGCTGACGCTAAGGAAATGCTGCGGGCTGAAATATCCGCCGTGGCCAAAGGTGAAATTGTTCTGGTTGTTGGCGTAGGCCTGATAGTTGCCATTGATCCCCACGGTCAGGACCGAGTTGGCAGTGCCCATCGCCTGCAAATAGCCGCCTGCATTAGCTTGCAGACGATTATTGTTACGCACGTCGCGGCCGTCCATCTCGAAATAGCTGACATCGGCATAAAAACCGCTACCGTTTCTCTCCTGTGCAAAGGATGCTCCGCCGCCGGTGCGCATTACCGATCCCCATTCTTCGCCTGTTACCGGATCATAAGTGCCGGCATAGGACAGCACGCTGTCGGTCACGGGGCGACGCTCGAACCACAACCTGCCGCTACTATAAGGCGAAAGGCGAGGCGTCACCGCAACCCCGCCTTGTACTTCGACATGATCGAACCCCAGCGGGGTGCTGCCCACGTCCACTTCGACAATATCGCTCTTGTATTTGACCGAGACAGCGACGCCGGATGCGTGCTGCGGCCCCGCATCGATCAATTCAGCCTCTTCCTCTGCGATGATGCCGCGCGCCTGCAGCAGACCGTTTCGTCCAAAGCCGAGCAGGCTGTTGTATTCGGGCGTTCCGGCATCGATTGAAATCGCCTTGGCCCGCGCAGCAATCCGCCCTTCGGCAAAATCGGTCGAGATGGCTGCATCAAGCCCCAGTTCGGCCAGTTGCGACAGCCCCTTTTCCCCCGAACGTTCGCGGTAGTGCGTATCCACTTCGACCATAGTGCCGTTTTCACGCCGCAGTGTATCGATTTCAGCCGCGATCGACGCCAGCACCGGGTCGGAACCGATGGTCTGGCTGGACAAAGTCGTCCCGCTCTCTCCAAAGGCGTTCCAACGCGGTGTGGCCGCTGACATTGGTAACGACATGTTTGGCGAGGCAGGACGGATCGTATTGAAAGGTGTGCCCGCATAGTTCGAAAAAGCTTCGGGTGACGGCTCTTGCATTATCGGCGTTGGGGGCGACCCGAACTGTACTGGCGCAGCCACTTTGCCCGCAGCGGACAACGATGCCGGATCAAACGGATTGACCGAACGCTGCGTCGCAAACGGATTGGTGGTTTGCATCGTCGCGAAGGGATTGCCATGGCCGAATGCTCCGCCGCTGATTCCGTGCTGCGCCATGTAAAGTTCGCGCGCACGCTCCAGATAACGACGCTGATCTCCGTTATCGCCCCGCGCTGCGTGAAAGCGTGCGCCAGCCAGATATACGTTATAGTCATCGGGAGCGAGGCGTTCGGCCTGTCGCAGGGCTGCGCGGGCGCTGTCAAAATCGCCGGCGGTGCTGGCCGTATCAATCAGTCCCATCAGAGCGGCCATATTCTCGCCGTCGGATTGCAGCACGAGCCGATAGGTTTGCGTAGCCTGCTGCTCCATCGCCCCCGCCTGATACAACTGTCCAAGCGAAACTAGGATCGCATTATTGCCGGGGGCGGACGACCATCCTGCCTGCAGCACATCGAATGCCTCGGCATAACGGCCTTCTTTGCGCAGGCGGTCGGCCTGTTCGGTTACAAGGAAACCGTTCATCCGGCGCATTATTGCCGCATCCGCTGGCGACCCAGTGGCCAGAGACGATGCCCGCCGGATTGCTGCCTGTGCGGCACCTGGCTGCCCAGTCCCGGCCAAAATTCGCACCAGCGGCTCATAGGCTTCGGCCGCATTTAGCGGGCTTGTCATCAATTCGCTGGCCAGCGAGGATGCGCCTTGCAGATCACCGATATCGTAAAGCGCACCGGCGATCTCGGCGCGGCGTTCGGGCGGCAGACCGGTATTCGCGCCGATCTGGCGAAGACCGGCACTTGCCTGCAACGCCTGACCGCCATCGGCCAGACTGACAGCGCGTTCGATGGCGCGCTGGGCGGCGACCCCCAACGCAAAGCCTTGCATTTCGGCACTGCGCTCCGCTTCGGGAATGCGTTCGACCAGCTGGCGTGCCATATCGGGCTTGTCCAGCCGTTCGGCCAGCAACGCCGCAGCGAACAGGTGATCGGGGTCGGTGAACCCGGTAAGGCTTTGCATCAACGCATTCGCTTCGCTTCGCCGGTTTTGCGAAAGGAGAAAGCGACCAAATTCATAGCGTATCCACGGGTCCTGCGTATAAGTTAGCATCGCGCGCTGGAACAGGCGTTCGGCCGTGGTGCTGTCGCCTGCAGTCCATGCCGCAAGCGCTTCCTGCCGCGCGGCATTCGTTTCCAATTGACCCGACAGTTCAGCCGCAGCTCCCGGCACGGCGAGCGCCTGCCGCGAGGCACGCGCTGCCTCCGCATAGCGGCCCTGTGTTTCATAGATATCGGCAAGTAGGCCATAGGCTACAGCCTCATCGCCCTGTCCTGATGCGACCAGCCGTTCGGCGATGGAGGCGGCCTGGCCAGCCTGTCCGATCGCCAACAAGCGACGTGCCTCTGCGCTTTCGGCATAAAAACTCGCCGATGCCAAGGCGTCGCTCCAGCGGGCGGCATTCCCGTCGCGCGATGCGCGGGTCAGCAAATCGCGCGCATTCGCGAACTCGCCCCGCCGCAGGGCCACGATCCCAAGTCCGCCCAGCGTATCAGCATCATTGGGTATAAGCGCCAAGGCGCTATCGAAGCGGCGCTTGGCGCCCGACAGATCGGATTTGCCAAGCGCGTCGAAACCTGCGGCTCGCTCCTGTCCAGCTCGCTCGCTGGCGGACGGGCGGTAAGGGACCGGCGTCGGCGCGGTCGACGGAGCGCGTCGGGATGACGATGCCAACGATGCCGGCTTGGCAGCCCGAACGGGTGTCGGCGTTGGCGACTCCTGACGTCGGTTCAAAGCGCGCTTGGCCTCGGCATTGTCGGGATCGACATCCAGCACGCGGCGATAGGCTTCATTCATGCGCGATTGCTGGCCCCGTTCCTGCCAATAGCGGGCTTGGTTCAACAAGGCGTCGACTGCGGTTGACTGTGCCCATGTCGGGCTGGTTGCGCATAAGGCCAACGCCGTCCCGCAAATCACGGATTTGGCGATCTTCCGGGTCATTTGCCGTCGTCCATTGCTTTAAGCCGCCGAGCCTGTTGAGCCTGCAAGGTGCGATAGGCCACCCCCGCGATGAAAAGCGCGGACAGCAGCGCGCCAAGCGCCATCAGCAAAGGGTAACGCGACAACCAGTGGGCCAAGGCCAGCCACCATGGCAGATCGCCCACCGTATAGGTTTTCCCAATGTGATAGCTAGACATGCCATCACCGCTCACGATGGACAGACCGCCCTGAACCTGCGCGTTCAGTTCCGCATCGTCGAGATCGTGCATCATCCGCGGCAGGGCTGCGGTGTCGGATGCCAGAACGGCGACCACCGTACGATCCGAGTTGAATGGTGATTGGAAGGATGCAATGCCGGTAAAGCTGTCAGAGGCATATAGCGCCTCGTTTGCCTCCACCGATTGATCCTTGATCCCGGTTAAATTCATTGATTTCTGGATAAAGCTGCGTTCAGCCACGCGCAGACGATCGCTTTCGAAACGGATCGGGGCATTGTCGAATAATCCGCCTCCGGCAGCCATGCTGTCGGGGCCGATCACCAAAATGTCCTTGTCGCCCAGCAACTCGCTGTTCAGCATATTTGTTACGGCAACTCGCGCGGTTGCGATGCCGGTCGCATCGCCCATGCGTCCCATGATCATTAAGAACGTTTCAATGGTCGAAATATCGGCATTGGCTGGGAGAAGCACTGCCGTCGCCGCCAAATCGGGCCTTACGGTGAACGGATAGCCCGCGGATGCGAACATGGACAGGTTAGGCAATTGCGCAGAATGATAGGTGCCGGTTAGATCGATGGTACTGCGCGGCATGATGTTCACGCGTACATTGTCAGGCAGAGTGCCTTCGCATTTGCGTTTGTCGGCTAGGATCAGACTGTAATCGAAGACCAGCTCGTTCTGGCCAAACAGAATGTAGTCGGGCAGGATCACATGCGCTTCACGTTCACGCGAGGAAGCGTCCGGCCCATCCGAAATCCATTTGCTCCACCAATTGCCGCTGCCCATGCCGAGGGTGCGCAGATATTGCGCATTCATCGACACATCGAGCCGCGACGCGCGCAGGTCCAGCCAGCTGGCAGCGGGGTAGCGATAGGCCATGTCGAGCCGGGCACCGCTGCGCGGCCAGAAGAACAGATCAGGCGCCACGCGGAATTGCGCGGTCAGCGGACCGGGAGGCAAGCCGCGTCCTTCCAGGGCGAAGGGTTCGGTGAATTCCGACAGTTCCACCGGCCGGTCGTTTCGCAACCAGCGCGGCGCAGCATAAGGCTTGAAAACTGGTACCCGAACGCTCGACATGGATGCCGTTGCCCCACCTGCCAGCCCTTTGGTAAACGCCAGCCCGTTTGCGGCCAGCTTCAATTCGGCACCGGTGCGCCCCATGACTAGCAGCAGCTTTCCGAACCGGTCGGCTGGATTCCGAATGACCGCTACAGAAGGGCCATTGGGGCGGCGTTCGATGCCCGCAATTCGACTGTTTCCCGAGAGGAAGACGATGGCATTGCCTTTCGGCAGGGTTCCGATCGACGGCGGGAAAGCAAAGCCGCGATAGCTGGCCTTCGACCCCATCCACGATGCAATGACACCCGCGGCTTCCAGCTCGCTGTTGCCGGGCTGATCCGTAAAGACGAAAGGCAGTCGCAGCGGCAGCGGGTCGCGGCTGTCAAAGAATGGCGCGGGCAAATCGGCAAGGTCGGCGGGCAGGGCCAATCGCTGAGTGGTAATGTCGATGAACGATCGCCGGTTGGACAGGTTCAACCAGAGCGAGGAATGAAACGGATCTTCGCAGTCGCGCGCGTAATGGCCCAGAAAACGTATATTAAGCTGGTTGTCTCCCGGCAGGAACAGCGCAGGTTCGACATCCAGCGTCAGTCGCAGACGATCTGACGTATCTGCCGTCAGCGCGACTGTGCGCAGCACTTCTCCGTTCAACAGCACGACAAGCTGACTGATGTCGTCCAAAAGATCGGGCGAGTACGCAAGATCGAGCGTGACGCTCGCGTCAGTGACGACTTCATCTGATCGCAAGCCGAATGGGATACCGATCTCGCCGCGCGTGCCCTGAAGCCTGATCGGCGAACCGATGGACAGATCCTTCAGCGTGATTCTATGCTTGCGCACGCCATCGCCGGTTACGACCGGAACGGTTTTTTCTGTCATCAAAGCTTGCGCTGACGTCTGCGCCATGGCTGTGCCAGTCCCAAACCCGGCAAGCGCGATGCAAGTTGCTAGCAAAACTACCAACAACGCGCTCGTTGCCGGTGCAGGCACATTCGCCGGAACCTTGCGCAACGAAGGCCGAACGATCCGCCGTAGTGTCGTAAGCGCGACGACGGTGATATCGCGCAGCGAACGCAGACCTGACACCGGTTCGTGCCCCTCGGCCCGTTGCCATGCGTCGGCGCGGCCCATCACGGCGCGCACCAGCTGACGCGATTGAAACATCGAAAGCTTCTCGAAGCGCAGGCGTACCGTGCCCGCATCGGTACGAACGGTGTCGACCGGCAGGGTCAGCATGTCGTCTCCCATCGGCATGGAGACGTGGGTTACATCACGGTTGTTGATTTCAAAACCTTTTGGCAGTTGCGCCGCTAGCCCGCCCATCGAAAAATCCGACGTGATACAGTCCACAACCACACCATCCTCGAAGTAAACGGTAACGGGCAGCTTGGTATCGATACGGATCTGACCGCGGATCTGGCGGGTTTCACGTGCGACCGACACGGCCGCTAGCAAGATCAACATGCTGAAAAGCGCCCAACCCAGATTGAGCAGCAGCGTGCCAAGCTGCATGTCGAAGAAGTCCTTCCATAACAAATATTTAGCAATGCCAAGTACCACGCCAAAAATCAGCAGGCCGATAGTGAAGAGATGCGGCTGCACGGTTTTCAGATCGAAATGGGTCCGGTCGAGCACGCTACCCTTATCGGTCACGTTGAACTTGCCCTTGCGGGGCTGAAATAACGTCATGATCGTGGGCCGCGCCAAATGGAACGCCAGCAGAGTTTCATAGATTTCGCCCCAGAACGGCCGGCGGTCGCCGCCCTGCGTCCGCTCACTGGACAGGGTCGAAATGAATAGATGCGGCAGCGCATTGGCAAAGATCAGGGATGCCGATGCAAAAATAATGTTCTGCCCAGCGATCAGGAACGCCAGCGGTGCGGTCAGGAATACGATGCGCGGCAGCGGAAACTGGAAGTGCATCATCGCATTTAGATAACAAAGCCGCTGCTGCCAGCTAAGGCCCCGCCCCATGAGCGGATTGTCGATGCGGAAGATCTGCGTCATCCCCCGCGCCCAGCGGATGCGCTGGCCGATATGAAGGACGAGGCGTTCGGTCGCCAGGCCAGCCGACAGGCGGGCGCCAATATAAGCGGTGTTCCAGCCCATGCGCTGCAGTTTCAGCGCCGTATGCGCGTCTTCGGTCACGGTTTCGCCCGCAAAACCGTTGGTCTGCATCAAGGCTGTGCGCCGGATGATGGCGCAGGAACCGCAAAAGAAGGTCGCGTTCCACAAGTCGTTACCCGATTGCACCGCGCCATAGAACAGATCTCCCTCGCCCGGCAGGTCCTTGACGGTACGCAAATTGCGCTGGACCGGATCGGGCGAATAAAAATGGTGCGGTGTCTGCATCAGCGCCAGCTTGGGATCTTTCTGGAACCAGCCCACCGTCACTTGCAGAAATGCACGGGTCGGCACGTGATCGCAGTCGAAGATCGCGATCAGTTCGCCATGGGTCTTTTTCATGGCAGCATTCAGATTGCCTGCCTTGGCGTGCAGATTGTCGCCGCGCGTCAGATAGCCACATTTGGCCTGACGGGCGAATTCGCGGAATTCCTCACGCTTGCCGTCGTCAAGAATATAGACGTTGAACCGGTCACGCGGGTAATCCATGTCCATCGCCGCAAAAACCGTGTTGCGCACGATATCCAGACTTTCGTTATAGGTCGGGATATAGACGTCGATCGTAGGCCAGGTTTCGGGTTCGCCTTCGATCTCGACGATGGGGCGATGCAATGGCCAACTCGTCTGGATCAGACCTAGCACAAGGATCAGCCATGCATAAGCCTCGGCCAGATAGAGGCCCATGCCCAAGCAATATTCCAGCGGCGTTTCGAATGAAAGCGTCTGCGTCGTGCGCCAAATCATATAGCGGGTAGACGCTAACAGAGCGAGAACGCCAATAATCAGCGTGGCGCGGCGACCGGCAATGCGGTGCACGATAGCAGCGACAACGATCATGCCGATGGCAAAAATCCATTGCTGGGCTTCGTCTAATGGAATGGTGATTATAAGCGCCATGCAGGCGAAAGCGGCCAGCCACAATGGCAGGCGTAAAAGCAGACTTTTAGGCATGGTATCCCCGACGTGTCAGACGGTTTGTCGTTCGGCGGATTGAACGGCGCGCGAATTGATTGGATCGCGCGACTTATGCGTGCGAACCAGTCGCTGATGAATGGAGTCGATTAGGGCATCAATATCGGAGATAATGACGCTGTTGGGAGCATATTCGGCCAGCGATTCAAACCGTGCAATTGCCTCGTTAGCAGCCTCGTCACGACGAATTGATCCTAGGAACTGGTTATCGAACAATTGCTTCATGAAGCGGTGGCAATGTCGTGACAACTTACGCCTATCGTCCAGTTTGTTGAGGACGATAGCAATATCTTCTCGTTCTGTGACCGGGATCTGCTCGCCCAAACGTGTAAGGCTGGCAAGTCCAATGGGATTGGGTTCGACTACGCAAATGCTCAAATCCGCAAAGCGGTGAATTTGCTCCCAGCCTTCCCAGTCGGCGGAGGCAATATCGACCAGTGCTAATTCGTCGGCCGGCGTAGTCTTGATCTGCTCGATCGCCATATCGCGCTCACGCTGGGTCGTGAAATTGCCGACGAGCCTTACCCCTCGCACTACCATCGGTTCGCCGTCGGTTCTGACCGGTTTTTGATCGGGCAGAAGACCGAAAAACAGTTTCAAGGAATCCTGCCGGGTCATGTCATACGCCGTAACAGTCCGCCCGCGTGTGGCGAACCGGCGGGCAATTCCCGCAGTCACCAGCGTATTACCCGCGCCTCCTTTGGGTGAATGAAACGCAAGTATCGTCATTTGGAAAGTCCCGACAGGAACGAGCGCAAGTCGCCCCCACCGTCACCATGCCGCTGTCTGCGAGACTGTGATTGCAGTGCATCCGCTTCGCCATACGAAGCGAAAATATTCGTTGCTGCGGGGTCTGTTCGAATAGGCGCTGCGACGGGTCGATCGGCAATATCCGCGCGTATGGCTTGCCGATGCTCCAGCGGCGTTTTGCGCGGCGGAACGATCCGTGGATCTTTTAATAGTGCCTCAAATATGGGCCACAGTTCCATATCCGCATATTGATCTTCGAACTGGCGATATTGGAAATCTTGCCTGCTCAATTTTTCAAGCAAGGCCTTGGCATCTTGGCGCATGGCAATCTCCGAACTTCTCAAGGTGTCAATCTGACGCAGATTGCTTAATTAACCTTTAAAAGTCGCAGTTTTGCTAAGGTCATCTCGAGATTTCTGTCTTCTGCGACGGTCTAGCGGCGCTGTCGACTGACGAGGCAATGGAAATCTTGCAGCGCGAAGCCGGACGAGCCATTGACGAGAGATACCTCTCAGCACTTCGCAAAGCGCAGATCTGACGGGCGCAGCGAATTACCAGCCCATGAGAATAGGGCATCACCATGGCGTCTACCCACCCAGTTCTCGAAACTAGGGCAGCGCCAGCTGACCGCTGAAACCTAACGACAGTAGGAGAAAGCGGACCGCCAAGTCTAAATCTAAGCTGCCGGCCCGCTCATTAGGGTCGATGTGACGCCGAAGTCGTCGATCAGTCCTCTGTGTTCTCGGAGAGCGTCAGCGCATCTTCAATGTCCACGCCAAGATATCGCACGGTGTTTTCGATCTTCGAATGGCCCAGCAGGATCTGGATCGCTCTCAGATTACCAGTCGCCTTGTAGATGATCGACGCCTTGGTTCGCCGCAGCGAATGGGTGCCGAATTCTTCCTTTCTCAAACCGACTGCCGTCACCCATTCATCTACCAATCGAGCGTACTGCCTTGTGCTCATGTGCTGCGTTGGGTCGAGCCGGCTCGGGAACGCGAAGTCTTCGACGCTGCCGCCGCGCAGTTCAAGCCAAGCCAGAAGGCTGGCGCGAGCATCCGTCATGAGCTCGAATTGAACAGGGCGATCTGTCTTTTGCTGAATGATCGTTGCGCGATGCCAGACTTCCGATCCCGAGACCAGATCGCCGATTTTCAACTTCACCAGATCGCAGCCTCGTAGCTTGCTGTCGATCGCCAGGTCGAAGAGGGCACGGTCGCGAACGCGGTGCTCGCGATCGAGAAAGAAGCGAATCGCCCAGATCTGACGAGGCTTTAGTGGACGCTTTGGCCCAACCTTGCACCCAGCATTCCATCCCGGACGGCGGTGCAGCGGATCTTCGAGGTATGAGTGTGCCATTTGATTTCTCCTGTGGCCTGAATGGCCAAAAGGAAGAACGCAGCTGAACAGGAATTTCTTTTTGGGGCGAGCAGTGGTGAGGCGAAAATGATCGCCATGGCGCTCTACGCCATCAGGGTGTCGACACTACCACCTCGGTCGGCTCTCTACGTGCGCACATCAAAAAAAGCGATCAATTAAGGTGACCGTCCGCTTTCGACAAAAAATGCCCAAAAGCTGCCGGTCCGCAATCGGCCAGGAGGCGCCATAATCTTTCGTTTGAACGAACGGCCGGTTTCAAGCGCAAGCCCAGAGGCCGGGAACGGCAGCAATGTCGGCGAGAGGCCTCACGATCAGTACGATGATTTCAAATATATTTAGCAACGTTCGGTAATCTTGGCTGAAAAGATATTACCAGATCTGCACGATCGACCAGATGGAAAAAGGTTTGATAGGATCATCAGCGCAGCGAACTCAAGGTTCAGCTCCATGCATGCCCTCAAATCAGTGAGCCGCCCTGTTCGGGGTGACCAGAGCGGCTCTTTGACCAGGAATGCTTTTCCTACGAAGCCTGTCGCATCGACCGATCTGTGGGTCAAGTCCGTCGAAGGCCGAGGCAGGACGTTCGGCCTACGATTACTCGTAAATCATTGAGAAACTACCATGTTGGTTTCAATTAGGAGACATACATGGAAATCATCGGAGCCGCGCCCACGCCTGACCAACTGCTGGAAGACCTTAATCTTCCAGACCGAACCCCTTTCATAGGATGGTCGGTGCAATGCCCTGACAACGGAACATTCTACATGGGGACTGAAGAGACCATAGAGTCGATGTTGCGGGTTTTCACCGAACGGCCAGACGAAGCCGCCTCGCTTGATAGTGCTATTGATGCAGGTCGGATTGCAGCTGAGCTGAATTGCGCTGCCCTTATCGTCGCGCTTTTCGACTTTGGGGAAGACATCGGCGTGGTTCCGATTGGCGGCAATCAATTCTCGGAATTTGCTCGGCCGCGCGCGAGGAAAAGCCGCGGTAAATAGCCGCACAAGACGCCGCCTTACAACATTCGCTCTGCACAACGCACGTGTCCGCTCTGCAAGCGTTTCTCATGAGACCTTTGCGCGGCGAGATCTGGATTATACTTCCGCTGGTCCATTCAATGCTGCCAACAGGCACTTTGGAGGCATTTGCGCATTGCTCTATTTGCCAAGAACCTCCTGCCTTTGCGGTGGCGGCGCAGAAACCACTTTCAGGCGGCATTAGCAAACAGACCACTACCACTCCGCGTCCGAAAGGTCGCCACACCCGGCTAACGACTGTTCCTCAAAAGCAATCTTAAATAAGAAGTATTCCTCTTAGGCATCCTCTTTCAATTTTCAGAAGAGCAGATAATTGGTGTGTTGAAGGAACTTGCGCCGCATACACGGCATCGCGCCGGCTGTCGCTGACGCTTTCAACGACAAAGAATGACGCCGGTATCGCGCTCTAGGGAACTGCCATAATGCATCCAGCAAAAGATTTTAATGTATTGGAGCAGACGTACTATAAAATGCGGTCGCGTAGGACGCTCCGTCATGCAATTCGTAATTTACATCCTTGTGATATTTCATAAAGGGTACGCAGTAATCCGGGTGTTTGCCGTGATACTCTTTTTCTGCTCTGCCACCTGAAACTTGGACCATTCGCAGCTAGAGTTTCTGGCCGTAGATTTCCTTGGCTGGGCAAGGAGTCGTGGGATGAAGGCATCGAAGTTTACGGACGCGCAGAAGGCGTTCGTTATTAAGCAAGGTGAGGAAGGAACGCCGGTTGCGGAAATCTGCCGGAAGGCCGGGATCAGCCAAGCAACTTACTTCAACTGGAAGAAGAAGTACGCTGGGCTGATGCCGTCGGAGATGCGCCGCCTACGCGAGCTTGAGGATGAGAACGGACGTCTGAAGAAGATCGTCGCGGACCTGACGCTGGATCGCGAGATGCTGCAGGATGTCATCAAGCGAAAGCTTTAAGGCCGGATCGGAAGCGCGAGCTTATCGACGCTGTTCGGCAGGACTGGCATGTGACGATCCGCAGGGCATGTTCGGCTTTGCAGTTTGATCGTTCGACCTATCATTACCAGTCCCGTCGTACTGATCCGGCCTTTCTGAAGAAGCGCATCAAGGAAATCTGCGAGACGCACGTCCGCTACGGATACCGGCGGGTATATTACATCCTGCGCCGGGACGGTTGGTGCGTGAACTTGAAGAAGGTCTACCGGCTTTACAGGGAGTTGGGTCTGCAGCTGCGGAACAAGACGCCGAAGCGGCGGGTCAAGGCCAAGCTGCGCGAGGATCGCGCACCGGCGGTCCGACCGAACGATGTGTGGGCGATGGACTTTGTTCACGACCAACTGGCGACTGGGCGTAAGCTTCGTATCCTGACCGTGGTCGATACGTTCTCCCGGCTATCGCCGGTGATCGATCCCCGGTTCCGCTACCGGGGTGAGGACGTGGTCGCCACGCTGGATCGCGCCTGCCGGACGATCGGCTATCCGAAGACGATCAGGGTCGACAATGGCAGCGAATTTATCTCGCGGGACATGGATCTGTGGGCTTACCAGCGCGGTGTGATCCTGGACTTCTCCCGCCCAGGCAAGCCCACAGACAATGCGTTCATCGAAGCGTTCAACAGCAAGCTGCGCAGCGAATGCCTGAACGCCCACTGGTTCCTGTCGCTGCAAGATGCTTGCGAAAAGCTGGAGGCTTGGCGTAGACACTACAACGAGGATCGACCGCACAGCGCGATCGGGAATATCCCCCCGATCATGCTTGCAAACTCAGCCGGTGAAACCAGCCCACCGAACCTGAGCAAGGCCGAAAACTCCAGACCTGAGCGGTCCAAGGTTGGGTAGCAGAGCACGGTCTGATAGGCCGACCAGTCCAATGATCTTGGAGCACCGGTTTCCTTGATCGAGTCACTGTTCATGTCGATTGTTCGATTGACCAGGTCGGTATTGACGGTGATCGGCCAGATGGGCCTGATCTGCGCGGCAGCGCGTTGCAGCACGACGAGCTCAAATCCAGTCAGATCCGTGATGTCGTTTTCATAGGGCATATCGCCGCCAAACATGCCATGTTCGGGCAATTCGCACGCGATTTCGATGGCTGTTCTGAGCCGCTCCAAGGCGCCAATCATGAGTAAGCCTGCGAATTCGAGTATCTGATCGTCTCCAATATAATCTTCGGCCTCATCAAAGCAGAGCTGGCCGACGAAATCCTCGGGCCACGGCGTTCTCGCAGTTTTTAGCGAGAAAGGCGATAAACAGCTGATTGAGATACCTGTGCTCCTCCTCGCTATATTCGAGCGGATAGCGGTAGAATTCATCACGGCGCGATTTGATCTGGTTCTTGGTTTCGCTGCCCGGAATGGTCAGGTTCGCCATGTGTGCGGCGATTAATTCGCTGTATTCGCGGATGATCGAATTGATCATTCGATGCCATTGCGTTTGCTGGCGAAGGTCTTCGAAGTCGAGATAATGCAGGAGGCGGCGTTCTATCGTCCCGGCATCCTTGGTCCTGATATCCTTTCGCCATTTACCCCTAATGGCTTCCAAGGCTTCTCTTGCCGACTGGTATTCTGCATTGTCGAAGTCGTCCATTCCCTAACCTTACCCTTGCGAAAAATGGTCCTAGGCATGTTTTAGGATGAAGGACGGCTTGCCCAAAATTACGACTGCCGATCTGGCAGAAAGTTGGTTTTCCGATGAAGGGCGCAAAGAAAAAGCCCGCCGAGCGGTTCGCTCCGGCGGGCTTGAAAAGCGGATACTTACTGATCGTTGGCGGCCTCGCTGACTTCGAACTCGATGGTACCGATATCGATGCCAGTGACGCGCGAGAGGGCCGCGACGCGCTCGGAGGTGTCTTCGCCATCGGCCTGCTCGGCTGCGATCGACGACAGTGCCTGGCGGTATGCTGCTGCAGACATCAAATTTTCCCTTCTAAGCCTTGGATCATCAAGGCTCTTCCCGAAGGGGTGATTGTCTTTGGGCCTGACGGCGGCGGTGCCGTCCGTCTCTCAGCTGGCCTGCCGGTCAGCTGACCTTCGCTGGTGTCTCGGCGATGATCGCGGCGATATCGTCGTCGATCCTGAGGGATGTCTGCGGGAAATAGGCTGTATAGCCCGTCTTCGTGTGCAGGATGACGATCTCGTGATGGCGCTTGTTCTGGCCGATGATCGCGTAGTGCTCGATCTTGCCGGTGGGAGAGTCCGCCTGCCAGAGCAGGTTGAGCTCGATGTCGTGCTCACGAAGGAGGCGTTCGCGAAAGACGTTGAAGGCGACCATGGGGTTCTCCATCAGGGCCCTGCCCGGCGAGGAGCCGGGCGGGAACGGTTGGGGCATGACTGCCCTGGACTAAGGCGGCTGGCGGTCAGGCTGCGCTGAGTTCGCAGATCTTCCCGAAAGCCAGTTCATCCCGGCCGCGAAGGACGCGGATGTCGTGGCAGCTGACGTTCACGTGGGCGCGGCGAAGCTCGCGCACCAGGTGACGCTCACTCGATGGAATGGAAGCGCGCACGGTTCCGTGGCGGCGGGTCTCGATGGTGACGTAATGCTCGCCTGCGATCTCGCGGCTGATGTTCGAGACGAACCCGCGAAGCTGGGTTTCAGGCGCGACGCGGCGCTGATCGACGTGGACCATGGCAGTGTGCATGGCTTTTCCCTCCAGGGTTGAACTCACCTCGAGCGATGGAACCGGGGAACGGCGGCCTTGGCCGCCGTCCATCACATGTGGGTGGCGTAGACGATCTCGCCCGCGCCCAGCTGCACGTCGTTCACGACGATGAAAAACTCATGGCAACTGCCAGCGGCCTGCGCCTCGCGCAGGCTGGCGAGCAGGTCCTGCTTTTCGGCAGGGACATGCGCCTTCACGCTGGCGCCGTGGCGGACGTCGATCTCGACCAGGCAATGGCCTGCGAAAGGTGCGTGGACCTTGCTAACCCAGCCAGTGCGCTGAATGCTCTGGTGCGTGATGGTCGACATGATCTTTTCCCTTCCGATTTCCATTTCAAGGAAACCGGGACCCGAAGGGTGCGGCTGGCCTTCTAACCTGCCGGCGGATTCTATCCTCGATCGCTAGGGCGCATCCGCTGCGATGATGTCGCCGTTATGGATCATCGTTCCCTGTTCATCTTCGATGAACACCTGGGCAAAGCCGAGATTGCGGGCTTCGTCGCTAGCCATCTTGAGAGCTTCCTGTGCATCGAAAGCTCGAACATAAAAGCGATGTCCGTCCGAGGATCCCTCGGAGAAAGGTACACAGCCAAATCTGCAAGGCTCGGCCATCGTTGATCTCCTGTCGGGGTGGAAATTGGGCATAAGAAAAACCCGGCCTCCTTGCTGGAGGCCGGGTTCCCTGATGTCGGAGCGAAGGCGCTTATGCTGCCTTCTTCATCTCGGCATTGCGGTCGTTGTGAGCCTGCATGCGCGATGCTTTGCGCTGGGCCGCGTCGATCTTCGACTGTTCGAGGCGCGCCTTGTGAGCGGCGATATCCGCGTCCTTGCGCGCGGCGCGTGCGGCGCGCATCTCGGCGCCCTTCGCCTTCATCGCCGCCAGATTGGCTTCGACCGCGGCGGCCGAGCGTGCGAGGCGGTCGGCCTTCAGCTGGGCGTTGCGTGCTTCATGGTACTGCTGCGCGTCCGAGATGGTCTTGGTGTCGGTCATGACTGTCATTCCTCTGTGCTGATGTTCGATCTTTTTCCCCTCACCTGAAGGGAGCATATTCAATCCAGTCGATCAGGGACGCTTTCGCCCCGGTCGGCCTTGGCACGACGAAAACCCCGCCGGGCGCGCGGCCTGGCGGGGCTCCGTGTGTTTCGCGATGAGCGAACTGGCGGCGGCTTACGCCGCCCTCTTCATCTCGGCATTGCGGTCGTTGTGAGCCTGCATGCGCGAAGCCTTGCGCTCTGCCGCATCGATCTTCGACTGCTCGAGGCGCGCGTTGTGAGCGGCGATACTCGCATCCTTGCGTGCGGTGCGCGCGGCACGCATCTCGATGCCCTTCGCCTTCATCGCAGCCATGTTGGCTTCAACCGCGGCGGCCGAGCGCGCAAGGCGGTCCGCCTTCAGCTGGGCGTTGCGTGCTTCGTGGGCCTGCTGTGCTTCCGAGATGGTCTTCTGTTCCATGGATCTTCGCTCCTGATTGGCGTGATAAATTTTTTCCCTTCTTCCCGAAGGGGCAAATTCTTCATCATCTGTCTGGGGAAGTCCGGTCGTCGACCGGCTGGCGCTCGCGGAGCCCTTATTGCGGCGGCTTGGAAAGCCTGCCGTCGTCGTCGATCAATTCAAGCATCCCGTCCCATTGCCAAAGGACGAGATTGACATCGTCCGGCCCGGCGCCGCGCACGAAGCTGGGCACGAAGAGCCCTGCGAAGCCGTCGGCGATCATCGTCTCGGCGAGCTCTTGCGTTGGCACCGGCTCGCCAAGGAGTGCCTTCATGCGCCAGCCCTTGTCTGCGAGCATGGACGGCTTAAATTCGTACTGGGCGAGAAGCCCTGAATCCCGGCCATCGAGCAGCGGCCCGATATCTGCGCGATAAGCGACAAGGGTGGTGGGCTGCAGGTCGCCGACCTGGTTGGCCTCGCGAATGGCCGTGTCAGGCGCGAGCGCGGTATAGAGAGTTTCGCGGCCCGGTCGGTTGAAGCGCCCGCCATTGCGGCGGGCGCCCTCACCCGACATGGGGTCGCGCGCATATACCGGGTTCAAGGCCCGGTAGAGCAGTCCGGTATATCGCATGGATCAGGCGTAGACGCCGGCGTCGACCGCATCGATGAACTGGAGGACCGCATCGGCCTTGTCCTCGTGCACCAGCTGCATCGCGGTGCGCCCGTCGAAGCCGGGCAGCGGTTCGGAGCGATACCACGCATAGGCGGCCAGCGGCGAGCCGAAGCGCGGTTCGACCTTGTTTAGGATCTCGATCATCTGGCGCATGCGGCGCTGCGTCCGGTCGGAGCGGATCCGGTCCTTGCGCTGGATCGCGTCCTTGCCGAGGCCGAGCGAGCGCGACAGCTCCTCGACCGTGGTAAGGAGCAGCTCTGCGAGCTTCTTCGGAGCGAAGAGGCCATCTGAAAGGGTCTTCTCGATCATCATTCGCATGTCTCACGTTTTCTGACGCTATATAGTGTCAATATGGACGGCTAACAAGCGCGCTCCATGATGGACCTTGTTCCGCGAACCCGCGGTGGAAGAGTGGGTGAAAACAGTGCGCAGCGAGATGCACGCCGCCTGCGATACGGCTCAGGCTACCAACTGGTTTGGGCGATAGGCCAGCCTTTCCCGAAGTTAAAAGTCGGTACCGCCCTCATCTTCATCCTCGTACGTGCTTTCGTTGGGATCGATATATTCAGTCACGCCCTGAACAACGAAATTGACGATACTCCATACCATGGAGCAAGGCGGTCATCGAAATTCATACCGGCCGGTAGCGTCACTGGCGTTCCCCTATCAATACATTCCAGCGATCTCTTTTCTCGTGTCGATGGTCGGGGAGCTGGTAGTCCTCCCGGCATACAATCTATTCCGGCATTCATTGTTGCGTTGAGGCACTTTCGCACTCTGGCCACGGACAGGCATGAGGAGACGTCGTAGCCGTGAATGGGCTGTCGCGACGGTTGGTCCGCCTTGCTATCAGAGTCGGCCGATCGTACCGACCTTGGTCGCGTCAGACCAAGGATCTGCATTCGAAACCCCCTACCGACGGCGACGTCGGATTGTTCCTTTTCCCGCAAATAGGTCATTTCGGACCGAAGTTGGCTGTCGGGATTGATATCCCGATCCGTGAGATTGAACGGCGTACGGAATTGTCGCACAACACGATCCGGAAGTACCTGCGGGCGGATACGGTGGAGCCGAAGTTCAAGGTCCCCGAGAGGCCGAGCAAGTTGAACCCGTTTGCCGAGAAGCTCTCGGCCCGGTCGAGGATCGAGGCCGACAAGTCACGTAAGCAGCGCCGCACAGCCAAGCAGATGCACGCCGATCTCGTGGCCTTGGGATATGACCGTCCCTACCACCGCGTTGCGGCCTTCGCACGGGCCTAGAAGGCCGACCGACAGCGCGACGCCCAGACCAGCGGGCGCGGGACTTTCGTTTCGCTGATCTTCCAGCCTGCCGAGGCATTCAAGTTCGACCGGAGCGAGCACCGGGCCCAGAGATGCTGTTCGATGCCACGGCCCAGGCCGGCCGGGTGCTGGGCGGGGTGCCGCAGCATGGAATCTTCGACAACCTGAAGACCTCGGTTGACAAAATCGGCAGGGTTAAGGCCCGGCAGGTCAACGCCCGCTTTGCGGCCATGGCGAGCCACCATTAGTTCGATCCGGTGGTCTGCAATCCCGCCGCAGATTGGGAGAAGGGTCAGATCGAGAAGAACGTTCAGGATGCGCGGCGGCAACTGTGGCAGGCCCATGGTCCTTCTGGGCATGCCTTCCCGGACATCGATGCTCAATGCCTGGCTCGAGGCGCAATACATCGCGCAGTGGGAAGAAATTCCGCATCGAGTGCTGCCCGGCACCATCGCTGGCCTAATTCCGCTGGGGCGCCCCTTCAATGGTTTCGTGGAACACACCAGTCGGGTGTCGCCGACATGCCTGATCTCCTTCGAGCGCAGCCGCTACAGCGTGTCCGCTTTCTTCACCAATCGGCCGGTACCGGCATTGTCCGGCGGGTCACCGCTTCTCAAATCGCCACTGCATCAGCTGCATCGGTCTTCCCACCCTGCCCATAGGGTTTACATAGGCGGGCGGCATCAGCCGGATCTCGTGCCCTAATGCGATCAGCTCTCAAGACCAGTGACGAGCGGATGCGCACGCCTCTATACCGACGAGGCAACTTGGAAGATCAGTGACGAAGCCGATCAACTCGGCGCGGACCAACTTCCGTTGCACTAGAACGACCCAATCGAGGCCGATCACGTGTACGCGAAAAAACTACTTCGCCAGATCCGATCCGATGGTGGCAATCTCCTGACACATGTGACGACCCCTAAATGTGGACCTACAACGACCGCATCATTGCACAATTAAGCTAGTGCAGGGATCGTTCACTCATCATGTCCCAGGCAGCCGTCAGCGGCGACAAATTGGCCATTCTTCCGCGAAAGATACTGCGGCTTGCAACGAGCAGAGGCGCACGCGCGATCCGCATGAATGCTGCCATCAGCTCGCCGGAGACAGGCCAAAGGGGATATCCGCATGTCGGAGTAGCTTGATTTATCTGCCCTGCTCTAGCGTCTGCCGCTCGCTCATCGCCCTCCGACCTCGAAACTGACGCGCGTCTCGCAGCGCCAAGATCGCTCTTCACGCATTTGATTGCCGAGGTTTTCGCAAGCTTAGCGCGATCATCAGTCCAATGACGCCCACAACGATTCCGACGATCCCAGCGGTCAGAAATGCATTCTTCATCGATCCCGTGGATTGGTCGAGAATGTGCACGAGTCTCGGCGATTGCGACTGCGCAAGAAAGAATGCGGCGGTCCAGATGCCCATTCCCCGGCCACGCTGTCCGAAGTCGAACTTCGATTGGGTCCACGACAGCAAGGTCGGCACCGCCATGCCTGCCGCAATCTGCTGGACAACGACCCCCGCTGCCATTGCAGTCGGAGTATCGGCCAGGCCGATGGCCGCCAGGCCTGCTCCCAACAGAGCGAAGAACACGCCAAGTTGGAGCGGATAGCTGCGGTTCGCCAGAATGCGGAACAACACCGCGCCCATGAGAAAGAATATCTGGGGCACGAAGATCATCTGCGCATAACGATCGGGTTCGGTCACGCCGACCTCTGCGAATACAAGCGCACCGTTGATGATGAACACGTAATAAAGCATCGCGGCGATAAAGGTCACGAACGCGGTAAGAGCGGCGCTCCCCCAGGGAAAGGCCCCAAGTGGCACCGCTTTTCGTGCCGCCGGTTCTTCTTGTCGTGCCGCCGGTTCTTCGACGTCCGCGTTCTCAGGTTCGAATAGCCAGACGAACATGGCGGCCCAAACGGGAATGGCAGCAAAGTAGATGAAAAACACCCCGTTCCACTGCAGCGTACTCACCTCGCCCACGATCAGCGCGATGACGCCGGCAAACAGCGGGCCGACAAGGCTCTGGAGGAACAGCCAGTTCTTGCGGCCCTTGTCGTCCCAATAGTCGGCAATCAAGGTATTCACTACGGTCAGGATGCCGGCCTCGGAGATGCCGAGCAACAGGCGGGACGTGTAGATCTGGTCCAGTGTATCGAGAAACAAGGGCGCTGTGCCGAATATGGTGTAAAGAGCGGTCGCCAACAGTACCAGTCGTCTGCGTCCGAAACGGTCTATCAACAGCCCGCTGAAGGGAGCCAGGATGGCCATGGTCAACCCCGGCGCACCGATCAGAGCGGGCACCTGCGCGCGTGCGTCGGGATCGTTCGCGAAATGCGCGATGAGCGTCGGCACTGCCGGACCCATCGCGACGATGGCGATCATCGGCAGGAAGCCTGCAAGAACGATGACGATTCCCTGCGGCTTTAATGGAAGCTCTCGCCAGAAATTTTTCAAGGTCCGCACTTCCAGCCTCCCCAGCCGCCGAATTGCGGATCGCATAGATAATTAGAAGCTTCACTTCAATCTGGAATGCCCCCCCCCGCGGGCTCGACAGTCGCTCGCTCCAACCATGGTCTTGAAACGGGCTCGATCGCGGGAGCATCATCATGACCGGCTGGGCAAAGTACGTCTTGTGAATGTGGATCTGTCGTATCGGTTCTAGGTGCGGAAGGATTCGCAGCAGGTTCACTGAAGCGGGGGGCGCCCATTGAGCCAAAGCGGTAAGCGGCTTTTCTGAAACCGATTGTTCGCGCGGCAACCAATATACGGCTTCCCACGACCGCCGCACGATTTCGCCGCTGCATCGTAAAGGTGCAGGCCTGTGTGATTTTCATGAAGGTTGGGTCACCCTCGTGGGTCGCAGGCATCACTGCCAGGAACCTCGGCTAAGCCGGCGCTGGGGCACCCGAAAGAGGGTGCGCCAGCACCGCCAGCACATGAGGATCGTTTGCTGCAGACCCTGATGGCTTGTTTCGCCATCACCAGCTTTCGCCCGACCGCTTACTCACGCAGCCCGCCTCTGCTGAGGCAAAAGCTCAATCTGTTTCGGTCAGATAAGCGGCGCCCTACGATGACACACGCGTTATCTCGATAAGCTCTACACCAGATACCGCCAGTTTGTTTTGAACGGTGACGGAGCTGCCTCGGCCTTCATGAGAGTCGAGCATCTCCCCCTTGTGATCCCGGTCCGCTCGATACCGAACCACTCTGTGCGGGCCATCGCCCCAGGGAAGATGGCCAATTTCAAGCGTGTAGCCTGAATAGCCGGTACTCCGGGCGTCTACGCGTCGCGGAGGAACGTTCAGGGACATATCCGTTTTCTGATCGCCGATCGGGACCTGGAACTCGAATACGTCGCGGTCCCGGGCCGTCAGATACATGTCGGGGATCGCATAGTTCGAAATCAGAATGCGAATGGTATCACCGTCGGCGGTGCGACCGGCCAGCGCCGCGAACCCGTTGTCGTCCCCACCTGTTATGGCAAGGCGTTCCGTTGTGGCCAACGTCTGTCCGACGAGCTGAAACGCACCCGTCCGGGCGTTCTGGCTGCCATCGTCTTCGAAGATCCCGGCTGGGTCGGTGAAGTTGTAGTGGAAATCGGCGCCGGTATCGGCGCGGAAGAAGATCGCTTTGTCGACCTCGGAATCCTGCATGTAGATCGCTGCGGCCGCAAGAAAGGCCGCATTGTCGAAATCCTCGAACTTGGCCGTCGGGATACCGGTCATGCTCCAGTAGGAAAGCAGGAGCTCGGTATCGGTGAAGCCATATTTGTCGACGATCGCGCGGACCTCGGCGGCAATCGTGCGAAAATCCATCGGATCGCGGGAATTGTCGCCGTACCACATCCAGGACAGGAAATCCAAAGGCACTGACTGCTGTTTGACGTAGTCCAGGAAACCTTCGCGGAACGGACCTTCATTGAGCGGAAATGCGACGCAAGGGCCACCGACCTTCAGTGCCGGGTCGACGCGCTTCACAGCGCGCGCGGCTGCCGCGTACATCTCGTAGAACTGATCGGGCGTGCCGGAAAAATGCAATTTGCCGAAGTCGGGCTGATCGCCGAATTCCCAATGCGAGACGGCGTTTTCGAATCCGTCGCCCCAGCCGCATACGTAGTGGCGCACGATATTCTCGACGACCTGTTCGTACTTTGCCAGGTCGCGGGCCGGCTGCTTGTTGGCCGGTATCTCGCTGGCGATGGTAAACAGGATATTCGCTCCGATCGAGCGGGTCTGCCCGACCCATGTATCCGTCGCCGCGAAATTATAGCTGGCCGGATCGCTGGGATCGGCCGACCAGTCGGGGAACAGGCTGGTCGGGTTGTCGATCGTGTCCAGCCTGGAAA
This sequence comes from Croceicoccus marinus, assembly GCF_001661675.2. Classification (NCBI taxonomy): domain Bacteria; kingdom Pseudomonadati; phylum Pseudomonadota; class Alphaproteobacteria; order Sphingomonadales; family Erythrobacteraceae; genus Croceicoccus; species Croceicoccus marinus. The sequence goes on from NZ_CP019603.1 coordinate 269,187, forward strand.
CCCAATCGTAAGACCGGACAAGCGTGACTTGCGCATTCCTCCAGACATCCAGAATGTCGGGAACGCTGTCGGTGCCGGGAGCAGGTGCGGGAATGCCCGACGTGCCGTGAAGCTGCCGCATGTTGCCAATGGGCTCGCCCGCATTGACGGACAGCTTCGCGATAAGGTCTGAAGTCATCAGTAATCACTTTCCAGGACGCGGTTGATATAATCGATTGCCGCCGGCTCTTCGTTCACCAGATAGTCCAGGCGCCGATCGAGCGCTTCGGGCGTCTCGGAATCGAATTCCTCGTGCATCATTTTCAACGACCAATCCCACACGGTTTTCACGCGCGGGTACCGCCTCGCCATGAATTTGGTTTGCACGTCGTAAAGGGAATCGTCGGTGCGAAGGAGTTTGGCGAAGACCACCCCGTCTTCGATGGCCATCGCTGCGCCCGATCCGAGATAGGGCGTCGTCGCATGCGCGGCATCGCCCATGATCATGACCCGGCCGCGGAACCATGGATAGGGAACCATGATCGTATCCAGAGGGGTGTAGGCAACATTGGTCGCCGTGCGCAGCGATTCTATCGCCTCCGCCATGAAGTCGGAATCGCCCATCATCTCCCGCGCTCTTTCATGCATGAGTGCGGCAAACGCGTCCGGATCGTGGCGAGGTCGGCCAGGCTCGGCATGTGTGACGATCACGTACATCATGCCGCCGGCCAGCGGCACGAAACCGACTTTCCCGCCGAAACCATGGCAGAATAGCGCACCTTTCAGGCTTTCGGGGGCGGGCACTGCGGCACGCCATGCGACGCCGCCGCTACGAACCGGAACGTATTTCTTTCCGAACAGATACTCGCGGATCTGGGAATTGATGCCGTCGAAGCCGATAACAAGATCATATCGACGCGACGATCCGTTGCTCAGCTCCACCGTGACGCCATCGTCATCCTGCTGAATATCGACCGCTGTCGTCGCCATCATGATGTTGCAACCCAGCTCCATCGCGCGTGCACTGGCCATCTCGAGGAAACCAAGTCGCGGAAGCTGGACGTTGTTGGGCATGCCGTCCACTTTCCGCCCATAGGAAATATCGACGACATGGTCGCCCTTGCGATCGTAATAGGTGAGAGGAGGCGTCGGAAAACCGATCTCCAGGGTCTTTTCCAGGATCCCGATCTCGCGCAAGGCGCGCAGTCCATTGGTGCGCAGTCCCCACCCTACGCCAGCCACCGAGTTGTCGGGCTTGATGTCGATGACATCCACCTCGGACCCGTTCTGAACAAGCGCTATCGCTGCGCAAAGCCCACCGATACCCGCGCCGACAATAAGAATCTTGTCAGACCTGGACATTTCGCCTCCTCCCAAATTTTAGCCGATGCAGGCACGGCAATCGACCGCCCCGTCGCCTCGTGATATATCACCATTGCATGCGCCCTATTTCCAGTCAAGGGTTGCAATCTTGCCCGTCGTTGCTGACGGTGGCGCGGATGGGCCCGAAGCAGTGCCGAACTGGAGTTTTTTGATGGCAGAGCGCGAAAAACAAAAGCAGACACTTGCCGACCAGCTCTACGAGATCCTTCGACAGCGGATAGTGTCGCTGAACATGCCGCCACGCATGCGCTTCACCGAGCGAGAGATATCACAGGAGACCGGATTTGGCGCGATGCCGGTCCGCGAGGCCCTGGACCGCCTGAACCACGATGGTCTCGTCGAAACGATTCCTCGCCGCGGTTACCGCGTGGCGGGACTTACACTGAAGTCCGTGGACGACTTCTTTACCGTCTGGAGCGTCGTATCACCGCTGATAATCCAGCTGGCACGGGAACGGGCGACGCCCAAGCAGATCGAGTCCCTCAACACCATCCACCAGGAGCATTTGCGGGCGGTCAGAAAGGCCAGGCTCGATCCGGAGCACTGGATACGGATGTCGCGGCAACGGTTCGATCTGCTTGCAGAGGCTACTCGCAATCCGCAGCTTCAAGCGATCTACCGGAAACTCTCGGCGGAGATGGACCGGATCTTTCATTCCATCAGCCATCACCGGGAGGATATCCGCGCGATCTTCGAGCTTGGCACTCGGTTTGACACTGCGATCCCATCGGTCGACGATGCAAGCGAGTTCATAAAGATCAGCCGCGAGAAAATCGCGGAGGTAATCATCGAGAAGGGCTTCGATTACTCGCAGGGCAGCTAGGGTCTGGTTCCATCGCTTATCGATTGAAGATGACAACGGCCAAGCGCGCGCTGATTGGGAACAAGGCGTTCGGGCATCGGTCGTAGTGTTTGTGCGGCGCAAATGCCCAGCCCGCTCTGCAGGCGATCGGAATTGGGGCTGCAAAGCACCGGTTTGCTGCGACATGGGCCATTTGTTCGAGGCGGTCGGGAGTAGCTATCCGCGTGTCGCGCGGATATGCTGGCGTGATGAAATCTGTCTCGTCGCTGCTCGCTCTTGCCCTCGCCATCGTGCCCGTTCCTGCGTCTGCGCAATGGGAACATCATTATCCAAAGGTGGAAGGCTATGGACACCAGCTCTATCTGGAGCAGGAGCATCTGCCGATCCTGTCTTCGGGCCCGGTCTATCCGGCGCCTTCGCCAGATGGCGCGACCCTCGCCTTCGCGCACCAGGGTTGGCTTTGGCAGCTGGATCTGGACAGCGGTGTCGCGCGGCGGCTGACAAATGCCGCCGGTATCGACTCCCGCCCGCGCTGGTCGCCCGATGGCCAGCGCATCGCGTTTGTCCGGGACTCGGGATCGGACACCGGCATAATCGTCATTGCGCGCGGCGGCAGGCAGTTGCTGACGATCGATACGCCGGCAATCGATCTCGATCCCGAGTTCACGCGCGATGGCAAGGCGCTGCTCTATACTTCGGCGCGGGCCGGAAATCTGGATCTATGGCGGCGCGATCTGACGACCGGCACCGACGAGCAGCTGACGAAGGGCTCGAGAGTCGCCCGGGCGGCACGGACTTTGGCGGACGGCAGGCTGGTCTATCAGGAGGCGGCGGGACCCGGCCAGAGCGTCGTGATCCGTGATCTGCATCCGGCGCCGAACGCGACCGGGGAGACTGCCTCGGGCAAGGTCCTGTTCCAGCAGGGCTGGATGGCGCATCTAAGCCCTGATGTGCATCCGGCGGAGCGGGCCATCGTCTATGGCGTGGGCGAAGGCAATATGGTCCGGCTTGCCGTCATGGACGTCGACCGTCCGGCCTATCCGCGCTGGCTGACCGCGCCCGGTAATAAGGCCCTGTTTCCCGCATGGTCGGCCGACGGTTCGCACATCTATTTCGTCGAGGCCGACGCACGGCAGCAGTTCCATCTGATGCGGATCGGCGCAGCCGGGGGCGCGGCCCAAGAAGTTCGCGTGACCCGGTGGGGTTACGGCACCGGCCTGGGCGATCTGGCGATTGCGGTACATAGCGCGGACGGGGACGGCGGCGAAAGCAGCGCAGCCACGCCGATCGCCGCGAGGGTGTCGATCACGCGGGCCGATGGGCACCCGGTTACGAACCCCGCCGGATCGACCTTCGTCGATAATCAGAACGGGCCGGTCTATTTCTACATCGACGGCACCACGAAATTGAACCTCCCGGCAGGCGAATATCGCATTGTGGCGACGCATGGCCCCTTCTCCTTGCCAGAGACGAAAACCGTGCGCGTCATCGCGGGGCAAGAGACTGATGCCGAGCTGAACGTGCAGCGGATCTGGAATGCGCATGCGGCCGGCTATGTGTCCGCCGATTATCGCACCCATCTCAACGGCAGCGGTGTCAACGAGCTGGCTTTGCCCGATCTGCTGTTGCCGATGCGGGGCGAGGCGCTGGACTATGGCGCGCCGATGGCCTGGAACCAGTATAATCGGTTCATCGACGCGGACCGGATCGGGCAGAAGGCTTCCGCGCCCGATGGCACGACCGCCTGGCTGACGCAGGAGGTCCGCTCAGACTATCACGGCCACATCGGGATGATCGGTGCCACTTCTCCGTTTCAGCCCTGGTTCTTCGGGCCGAACGTTCCGGTCTATGGCAACCGCGACCTTCACAATGGCCTGGTGAACCCGTTCGCCAAGGCGCAAGGGGCCCTCGCGACCTATGTCCATCCGGTAGGCGGCGATGCGGATCCTTTCGCGGACCTGTCGGCAAACCCGCTACCGCAGGAGTTGGTGATCGACGGTGTATTGTCCGACGGCATCGGGCTCGAGCTCGTCTGCCAGTGGACCAGCCCCCTTGGGACTGCGCAGGCCTGGTATCGCTTCCTTAACATCGGACGGGCGATACCGGTTACGTCGGGCACGGACATGATGGCGAATTTCTACCGCCTCCCGGCGATCGGCACCGCGCGGTCCTATCTGCCGGCGACCGATGCGGAAGATGGATATTCCGCCGCGCTCGATCAGGTCCGTGATGGCCGGGGTTTCGTCACCACCGGCCCCGCGATCCTGTTCGCGATCGACGGACAGGCACCGGGCGATGTCGTCGGCAGCGGGATGCGGGAATGGTCGCTGGACCTTATCAGCGTCGGACCTGTCGACCGGGTCGAAATTCTGGTTAACGGCACGGTCGTCCAGACGCTGGAAGGGTTCGAGGGGAAGGGCCAGCGGACCTATCGCGGGGCCGTGAACCTGCCCGCCGGCGGATGGATCGCGGCGCGCGCTATCGGCGGCAAGACCGCGTGGCCGGTCATGTCCTTCACGCATTTCGCGCACACCCAGCCGGTCTGGATCGACTATGTCGGCAGCACGGACGCGCAAGCGGCCCGCGCCGCAGCGCAGGACCTGCTGGCGGCGCTGGACTTCTCGGGAGCGAACTTCCGCGAGAGCTATGGCGCCGACATTCCGCCCGGACTGGTTACGCGAATGGGCGAAGCGCGTTCGAAACTGACGGCGATAGCGCGGGAGTGAAGCGCTGCCGTCGCACCAGCCTGGCCGAACAATAGGATGACCGGAACTTCCTTGCCGAGATCGCGCTTGCCGCCGGTCTGAATCTCGCCAGGCGACAGAACACGTGCAGAACATGTCATCGCTCCCTATTTATGGGCGATGACAGCAACGACCCGGATACGCGTGATCGATCTTGAGACAACCGGTTCGAGCCCTCCGGCTCATGCGGTTTGCGAGGTCGGCTGGCAGAATGTCGTCCTTCGGGACGATGGGCATTGGTCCCTGGACGCCGATCATGGAGCACGCTTCGTCAATCCGGGTAGATGCATTCCCCCGGTAACGATGGCCGTGCATCACATCATGGACGATGATGTGAAGGGTGCACCGTTCTGGCAGGAGGTCGCTCCATCGATTTTGAGACCGGAAGCCGGGGCAGTCGCACTTGCCGCGCACCGCGCATCGTTCGAGCAGCGTTTCTGCACGCCCAAGCTGTCGGGCAATGCAAAGTGGATCTGCACGTGGAAGTGCGCGCTGAGACTGTGGCCAGACAGCCCGAGTTTCTCCAATCAGGTGCTGCGCTACTGGCGAATGCCGGACGGCCTTGATCAGCCGAAGGGCCTACCGGTCCACCGGGCCTTTCCGGATGCCTATGTGACAGCGCACCATCTACGCGATCAGCTCAACGAAGCCGGTCTCGAACAATTGCTGGCATGGAGCGCCGAACCGGGATTGCTGCCCCGGGTGCCTTACGGAGCCGACCGGGGACGCTACTGGGGTGAACTCGATGATGAAGCGCTGGGACGCTATACGTCGGACCGGAACGAAGATGTCCGTTTCTCGGCGCAGAAGGAAGTCGAGAACCGGACGGGCGCTATCTCGCCGACCGGCGCAGGCCCCGTGCAAGGTCGACTTCTTTAGCCGCATCCGTGAAACGGGAACCATCGAGTGGGTGGGCTACCCTTCCCCTAGCCACCGCAGCACTCCCCCGCTTCCGCTTGCGATAATAGGATGCTAGTCGAAGCAGATGAAGCCTGAGCGACACCCGCGTGAAGATGACCGACTGCGCGAACTGCGTCGCTATGGAATTCTCGATACCGACAAGGAGCGCGAGTTCGACGAGCTCGTGGAGATAGCGTCGGATATATGCGAAGCCCCGGTGTCGGTCATCAATTTCATCGACGAAGGCCGGCAATGGTTCAAGGCTGAGGTCGGGCTGGGCGTCAGATCGACGCCGCTCGACACAAGCCTGTGCGGCCATGCGATCTTGCAAGGCGATTACATCGAAATCCCGGATACGCTCGACGATAAACGGATGGCCGACAATCCCCTGTGTACGGGCGATCCGGGATTTCGCTTCTATGCGGGTTCCGTTCTGAAGGGAGCCAATGGCCTTCCTTTGGGAACGCTGTGCGTTCTGGACCACAGACCGCGCGCATTGTCGGATCACCAGCGCAAGGTGCTACGCGTATTGTCGCGCCATATCATGCGTGAACTGGATCTTCGTATTGCGCTGGATCGAGAGCAGACGCTGCGACGCGAGGTCGATCATCGGGTCAAGAACTCGCTCGCGTCGATCGGCGCGCTGCTTTCGATGAAGGCGCGGAGAGAAACCGATAGTGCCGCAAGGCTTGCGCTTGAGGACGCAAGTAACCGCATTCGATCCCTGTCGTCGCTTCATGCAGAACTGCATGAACTGGATGGTCAGGCTTCCGTGAGCTTGCAATCCCTGTTCATGCGCATCGAGATCGATCTTCGGCAATTACTTCCCGAAGGAATTCAACTGACGATAAGCGTCGGAGATGATCGGGTCGGTCCGCAACTGGCAAATTCGCTGGTCCTGATAGTAAACGAATTTGTCGCCAATTCCGTCAAGCATGCGTTCGGATCAGGCCATGGTTCAATCAAAGTGGAAATCGAAGCAAAGGGTGATCGATGGTCACTTGTTTGCTGCGATGATGGATCAGCAGGAGCGAAGGAAGCCGAAAGGGCAGCGACGGGATCGGGTCTGGGAACGAGGGTGATACATTCCATTGCGTCATCGATGGATATCGCCCCCCAATGGCGAGCTGACGGCTATGGAATGGAATTGAAACTGGACAGCTCAACCGCCAACTCTGTTGGCTGACGCAACAATATCCAACGGAACGGAAGCCTGCCATTCGGGTTCAAGCACAATAGTGCTGGCCTCGGGAGGAAGACGTGATTGGCTGAGATGGCAGGGTTTCGCGCCAGAATTGTAGCAGTGCTTGTCGGGGGAGCGCTTTGTCTCGGCCTGACACCGCACGGTGATATGGCGATGGCTGAGGAGAATGCGGTCCCGGCGCTCGGGGCCGAGCTCCAGCGCTTCGACTACCCGTGGGAAGTGCACCGCCTTGATGTCATGGTTGGCACTACGCCTGCTCGGATGGCCTATATGGACGTTCGGCCCGACCGGCCCAATGGGCAAGCCGTCATCCTGCTGCACGGCAAGAACTTTTGCGGCGCGACCTGGGAGGATACCGCCGGCGCGTTGCTCGATTCCGGCTACCGCGTGCTCATCCCCGACCAGATCGGCTTCTGCAAATCCTCGAAGCCGCGCGAGGCGCAATACAGCTTCGCCATGATGGCCAGCTTCACGCAAAAGCTGATGGATGAGCGCGGGATCGCCGATGCGGCGGTTATCGGCCACTCGACCGGCGGCATGCTGGCGATGCATTTCGCGCTGATGTATCCGGATCAGGTCACGCATCTGGTGCTGGTCAACCCGCTGGGCCTGACCGACCGGATGGCGGAAGGCGTACCCTATGTTCCGCTGAACGAGCTGATCGAACAGGAGCGGCAGAAGGACTTCGCCAGCATTAAGGCCTATCAGCGCGACGTCTATCACCATGGGCAATGGCAGCCGCGCTACGACCGCTGGGTCACGATGCTGGCCGGCCAGTATGCCAGCGCAGACGGCGAGGACGTCGTCTTCGCGCAGGCTAAGACCAGCGAGATGATCCTGACCCAGCCAGTCTCGCAGCATCTGGAACGATTGGCCATGCCGGTCACGCTGATGATCGGCATGCTGGACACGACCACTTTCGGCAAGGGACAGGCGCCGCAGCAGGTTGCGCAGCGGCTGCGGCCGATCCCCGAACTGGCGCCTGAGGCTGCCGCCCGCATTCCCGATGCGCGGCTCGTCCCCTTCCCCGATCTGGGCCATTCGCCCCAGGTGGAAGATCCGAAATTGTTCGAGAGCCGCCTGATTGCCGTGCTGCGCGATCGCCAGGATGGCAGCAAGGAACCGCAATGACAGGTCACCCAACCGATTTCCCCCTGCGCCGAAGGGGTTTCGTGAAAGCAGCAGCGTTCTCGGTACTGGCGGCTGGCGCGACCCGAAGCTTCGCCCAGCCCCGGACCGAGCGACCGCTGCTGATCCGGGGCGCCTATGTCATGACGATGGGACCGCAGGGCGACCTGCCCGAGACCGATTTGCTGGTCCACGGCGGACGGATCGCGGCGACCGGCACAGGGCTGGCGAGCGACGGCGCGGAGACGATCAACGCGCACGGGCAGATCCTGCTGCCCGGCCTTGTCGATACGCACAACCATCTCTGGCTATCGCAGATGCGAGGGCTGTTCGGTCGGTCCGAACAGACCCGCTATTTCCCGCTGACGGAGCGGCTTGGCGCCGCCTATGAGCCGGAGGACATGCGGGTCGGCACATTGTTCGGCGCGTCGGGCGCGCTGGCGGCCGGCGTCACCACCACCCTTGCCTATTGCGACAATATCCGGATTCCCGGCCATGCGGAGGCGGCGCTGGACGCGCTGGTGGAATCGGGGATCAGGGCCCGTTTCCTCTACGCCGGGCATGACCGGCTTCCAGCCGACGCGCCGCTGGACATCGATCACCTTCGGCAGCTGCATCTGAACAGGGCCGGCTGGGCCGGCGACGCTCCGATCGAACTGGGCCTGGGCTGGCGAACGCCGACGACCGGTTCGGGCGATGCAGTGGTCGCCACTGCACTTGAGGAGCTTCGCCGCGCGCGAACGCTGGGCCTGCCGATTTCAACCCATATCAGCGGAGAGAACGGCCCGGCCCAATTGCAATTCCTCATGCAGCGCAGCCTGCTGGGCCCGGACATGCTGCTCGTCCACGCCACGGGCGCTGATCCGCAAGCCCTGCGCGAGGTAGAGGAGGCGGGTGCGGCGATCTCGCTTACGCCGATTACCGAACATCGCATCGGCTTCGGCCTGACGCGGCTCAACCATTACACCGATCCTGTCAGCCGTGTGGGGCTGGGGATCGACGGCGCGCTAGCCGGGGCGCCGGACATGTTCGCGGTGATGCGCGCCGGCCACATGGTGCAGGCAGCCGTCAGCGGCGACGAACTGGCCATCCTGCCGCGCGAGATACTGCAGCTTGCGACGATCGGCGGCGCACGCGCCATCGGCATGGATGCCGCCATCGGCTCGCTGGAGACCGGCAAGCAGGCCGACATGATCCTTGTCGACCCCGCCGCGCTCAACATGGGATTTTCCCAGACGGATCCCACCGCGCTGCTAGTCTATTCCGCCAAGCCGCAGAATGTCGCGATGGTGATGGTCGGCGGGAAGATCCTCAAGCAGGGCGGAAGGATGACCCGAACCGACGAAGCGCAGCTGCTTGAAGCGGCCACTTCGTCTCTGGCGGCAATCCAGGCCCGGGCGAATATTTCCGCGAGCCAGAACGCCGGATAACGGCGCACAAGAGCGTTTTGCAATTGCGGAACCGACTTGCCGCATCAACCAGGCTGGTCATGCCGATTGCGTCACATGCTAGGCGCCTGACGCAAGGACCTGCGCGCTACGCGGCTTTTTCCAGCAAATTGGTGCCAGGCACCTCCACCGTTCCGCGGCAGACGCGGTTTCGCCCGTTCGCCTTCGCCTGGTAAAGGGTCTTGTCCGCCAATTGGAACGCGGATTTCATCGAGTGCTCGCGGCCATAGGCGGCGACCCCGAAGCTGGCGCTGAGCTCGGTGTCTTCGCCAATCAGCTCATGCCTGTACCGGCGGAACTCCGAACGGATGGTGTCTGCCATGAGGACTGCTTCCTCAAGCGAGGAGATCCCTTCGACCAGTTTGCATGTCACAGGCATATAAGAAAACCTGACATCCTATTGCACCGGACGCCGAGCAAGGGATGAGGCCGGGGCAGTACGCCCCGGCCTCCCTTCCTGGTCCGCAGGAATATCACAGAACCGTCTACCTGCCTCACCAACCGAACTGGAAGCCCGCCCGGGCGCCAAGCTCTCCGCTATCGAAGCCGACACCTACACCGGCGGAAACCGATGCGGCCGATCCCACGCGGGCGGCGAAGGCCGCGGTTCCGGCGGTGCGCTCTCCGTAATAGCCGAAGCCGCCCGACACGCCATAGCTTTGGCCAGGCATTATGACCGGCGAATCCATCGCCAGCGCCATCGCAACGCCTTCATTCGCCTTGCGGATGTCGCGACGGTTCTCGTCAGCCAGATCATAGAGTTCTGCCGTTTGTCCTTGCAGGTCCATGATCGCCATCGAATTCATGCCGATCGCACTGGTATTGGCGGAAATGGCGGCCGAGTTCATCTGCACATCGTTGAAGCTGGCCAGCTCCGTCAGGCCGGGCGTGGTGCTGAGCCCGATAGTGCCATTGCTGTCCGCGGTCACGACCGAGATCGGCCCGGTCTGCGACGCGGTGCTGGCATCCAGCGATGCGATGACGACCTGCCCGTCGTTCGTGGCGGTCGCGCCATTGCCGATCGCGACCGAATTGGTCCCGCTCGCCGAAGCCAGGTTGCCGATGGCGACCGACGTCTCGCCCGATGCGGATGCCGCCTCGCCCACCGCGGTGGAGCGGGTGCCCGATGCATTGGCGAGATGGCCCAGCGCGGTTGCGCGTTCGGTGGAGGCCTGCGCACGCCAGCCATAGGCGGTCGCGCCCGGGCCCATCGCCTGCGCCTGTCCGCCAACCGCCGTGGTTGAAGGACCAGTGGCAATGGTCTGCATCCCCATTTCGCCATCGCGATTGCCGCCGATGGCAATGGAATCGCCTCCTTCGGCCAGTGCGGTATTGCCGATGGCGATGGCATTGCTGCCCGAGGCGACCGCGTCTTCCGCGCCTGCAAAGGACTGGTCGCCCGATGCCGTGGTCTGGTGGCCGACCGCCGTGCCCATCGCACCCGTCGCCTGCGCCTGCCAGCCCAGCGCAGTCGCGCCCGGCGTTGTCGCCACAGATTCGCCGCCGACCGCAGTGGTGGAATTGCCCATGGCCACGGCCGTGTCCCCTACCGCAAGGGCATCGATGCCGTTGGCGATCGCTTCATTGCCGATGGCGGTGGCGCTGTCGGTCTGGGCGTCGGCATTCTCACCCACCGCCAAGGACCGCACGCCTTGGGCGGTTGCCAGATGGCCTAGCGAAGTGGCGCGCTCCGCCGTCGCCGCCGCACGCCAGCCATAAGCGGTTGCGCCCGGACCCATGGCCTGCGCCTGTCCGCCGACGACCGTGGTGGAGGGACCCGAAGCGACCGTCGGCGCGCCCATTTCGCCATCGCGATTGCCGCCGATGGCGATGGCGTCGCCGCCTTCGGCCAGTGCGGTATTGCCGATGGCGATGGCGTTGCTGCCCGAGGCGACCGCATCTTCCGCGCCTGCAAAGGACTGGTCGCCCGATGCCGTCGTCTGGTGGCCGACCGCCGTACCCATCGCGCCGGTGGCCTGCGACTGCCAGCCCAGCGCGGTCGCGCCCGGCGTGGTCGCCACGGATTCGCCGCCAACCGCCGCGGTGGAATTGCCGGTGGCCACGGCTTCATATCCGATCGCCGTGGCATCGGCGCCGTCCGCGCTTGCCTCGCTGCCCAGTGCCAGGCTGCCCTCGCCATTGGCGGCGGCGTCGGTGCCGCAGGCCAGCGCGCCGGTCCCTGTCCCGGTCGCGCCTTGGACCGTCGCATCGTCCAGCAGGCATTCCTCTGCCGCTGCGGGGATGGCCAGCATGGCGATCATTGCGCCGGCGCTGACGGTGATGAAGCGGGCTGCACGCCCGTTACGATGGCTTGCCATGTCGATTATACCTCTTCCTTGTTTCGGACCAGTTGGCGCGCGCGTGCGGTCCGCGGTCAGGAAGTGGACAATATGAAACCGGCATGCCCGAACCCTTCGCTGTCCTCGGCGGCAACGCCGCGTCGATGGCGCGGAATTGCGCGATCGGGGGCAGCTACGAAGGCAAACCCGTCATGGATGCAGGGCGCGGTAAAAATTATTGCGCGCATTGGCCTGCGGGCCAGCGTCGTCAGACGCGGTCGAGCGTTCCGGCCAGCACGATCGGCGGCGTCGGCGCCTGATGCGGCGCGGTCGTCTCATCCTCGAAAGTGACGGCCAGCGTCGCGCCCGGGACCAGCAGGTCGGCTTGCTCTGCCGAGAGGCTGCGTTCGGTGCTGCCCGCCTGCGGGATCAGGCCGAGCGAAACGGGCGCGCCGTCCTGCGGCACGACCCAGAGTTCAGGCGCGGTGCCAGGCTGCGCATCCAGCCCCTCGATCGAAAGCGACAGGCGGCCCGATGCGGGATCGATCACGCTGGCAAGGCGCATCACGCCATCATCACCCTGAAGCTGCGCGATCAGCACCGGTTTTGGTGCCGGAGCCTCGGCGGGCGGTGCGACCGGTACGGGTCCGGGTGTCGAGACATAGAGCGCGATGGCTGCCGCGGCCGCACCCAGCCCGGCGAGCGCCGTGGCAATGCTCCAGCGCGAAGGTCCGGGGTTTTCGCGCGGCGGCGGCAGGCGGTGGATGTCGGCGCCCTGATGATCGTCGGCATTCAGCCGCAGATCGATGGCGCGCCATACGCCGTCCGACGGTTCGACACTGCCCGCCTTCTCGGACAATGCGCCAAGCCGGTGCCGCCACCATGCGACCTCGTTCGCGAAGGCGCGGTCCGCCATGCGGCGCTGCGCTTCGGCCAGTGCCTCGCCCTCCAGCACGCCTAGCGCCATTTCGCCCGCCAGCATGTCGGGATCGCCACCGTCGGCGCCGGGGCCTTCGGGGCCGGTAGGTGGCATATCGTCACTCACCGCCCAGGCACCCCTTCAGGCTGGCAAGGCCGCGGCGGATCCAGCTCTTGACCGTGCCCAGCGGCGCGCCGATCCGTTCGGCCAGCTGCGAGTGGCTCAAACCGTCGAAAAATGCGAGGCGGATGCTGTTGCGATGTTCGTTCTGCAATTGCTTGATACACAGGCGGACGCGTTCGTGGTCTTCCATGTCGCACAGGAAATCGTCGGCGGCGATGGTATCGTCCTCGATCTCCTCCATCGCCTCGGCAGGACCCGACACGACCGGATCGCCGCGACCTTGGCGGCGGGCGCAATCGATGGCGGTATTGCGCGCGATCACGCACAGCCATGTCACGGGGCTGGCGACGGCGGGATCGAAGCGGCCTGCGCGGCGCCAGACCTTGAGGTAAACATCCTGCAGAACGTCTTCCGACGTCTCCCGGTCGCGCACGATGCGAAGGATCACGCCGAGCAGTTTGGCGGAGGTCATGTCATAAACGGTCTTGAGCGCGGCACGGTCGCCATGGGCGACCTGTTCGACCGCCGCGGCCAATGCCTGGCGTCGCTGCGCCGACCGGTCATCCCCGCGGTTCATGCGGCGAACCTATACGCATTGAAAGCCGTGACAAGCCGCATTCGATCAGGCGACAATCAACGGCACGCGCTGGACCAGCCACCAGCTGCCGCACAGGGCGATTCCGACCGCCGCGGCGGTGCGATAATGCGAAAAGCGGGGCCTGCGGGCCAGCAGCATCAGCGGGGGAACCGCGATCGCCAGCACGGCCAGCTGACCCAGTTCGATGCCCAGGTTGAAGCCCAGAAGCGACGGCAGGCTCTGCGCCATCCGTGCATCGGTCTCGGCCAGCAGCGTCGCGAAGGCGAGGCCGTGGATCAGGCCGAAGCCTATCGAAACCCATGCCTCGCGCCCCGGAAAAATCGGACGGATCGCATGCACGGCGGTCAGTATGACCGAAAAGGCAATGGCCGCCTCGACCGGCGCTGAGGGCAGTTCGATGGCGGTCATTCCGGCCAGCACCAGCGTTGCCGAATGGCCCAGCGTGAAGCCGAAGGTGATCTGGACGAGGCGCGAGAAGGTGCCGCGCATCGTCCGGATCCCGTCCCAGCGCGACCCCCGCGCGATCAGCGGAGCGGCCAGCAGCAGGGCCAGCAGGAACAGCAGATGATCGTATCCCTCGCCAATGTGGATCGCACCCAGCGAAACCGCGCTGGTGAAGGCGGCCCATGAGGAGGGCACCGGATCGACCGCAATTTCCTGCAGGTCATGCCGCAGCGCGCCGATGACGCGGCTGTCGCCTGCCGTGTTCACGACCACCAGCGCGAAATGGTCGGGCACTACGTCGATCACGGCGGACCAGCGCATGACAAAGCGTTCCGGCGTCGGCTGCGGCGGGGTGAAGCGGACGCGGGCGAGCAGGTCGGGCGGCCCCTGCACCTGCGCGAAACGCAGGCTGTCTAAATGCTGCGGCCATAAATCGCCGTCAGGGCCAGCCAGAGCGAAACGGTCTGCCAGATAGGCTCTCGCGGCCCGCAGAGAGGCAGCATCGCCGGACACGCCATTGCCGCTGGCATAGGCATATTCGGAACGCGGAATGATGACATCGGCGACCACCTCGCCTGACCGGACGGTCAGGGTGATCTCGCTATTGGGCGTAAGATGCGCGAGGGCCGGCTGGGCGAAGGCTGCCAGCAGCATGGCCGCGATCAGGCACCATGCGGACCTTATCCGTGACCCAGCCATGCAAGCCTCGCTTCCGGTGTGAATATACGGGGGTTTATCGCCAGCGCCTGTTCGCGCGCTTTGGCAGCGGCCTCGGCATCGCCCGCCATTGCCTCCACATCGGCCATCGCGGCATAGAGAGGCGCGCTGCGCCAGCCACCGCGCTCGGCGGCGGCCAGTTCCGCGCGCGCGGCCTCGATCTCGCCAACGGCCATCAGCGTGTTGGCGTATAGAAGCCGCGCCTCGCCATAGGGACGCGCGTCCAGATTGCGGCGCGCAAGAGCCATTGCGCGCTCGGGCGATCCAAAGACGAGTTCGTGTTCCGCCGCATGCGCCGCCGCTGCGTCCGGGGCCTGCTGCATGCGTTGCTGCCAAATGGCCCCTGCCCTTTCCGCCCATGCCCGGCTTTGCGTGCGCTCGCCCCTGCTGCGGTACATCATCGCGAGCGCATCCATCGCTTCGGGCGCATCGGACAGTTCGGCGGCTTCGGTCATCAGAGAGAGCGCGCCCGCCATGTCGCCGTTCAACGCATGGGCCTCGGCCAGATGTGCCCTGGTCAGCCAGTATCCGGGAAAGAACCCATCGGCCGCCTTGTAGAAGACCAGCGCCCTCCCCCAGTTGCCGCGCGCGCTTTCCGACGCGCCGATGCGCAGAGCGAGGCGGGCCCGCGTGAAAGGCGTGGCCCGCGGCCCTGCCATTTGCGCGAAGGACATGATGGCGTGATCGTACTCGGCTCTGGACAGGGCCAGCACCGCTTGCCGCCATGACTGGTCGCCGGCCGGATCGTTTTCGCCAGCGCGGCGGTACAGCTGATCGGCCAGCGCCTGATCGCCGCGATAGAACGCGATATCGCCGCGCATCGCCATCACTTCGCCGCGGTCGGACCGCGATGGCGGCACCGC
Source organism: Croceicoccus marinus (assembly GCF_001661675.2). Classification (NCBI taxonomy): domain Bacteria; kingdom Pseudomonadati; phylum Pseudomonadota; class Alphaproteobacteria; order Sphingomonadales; family Erythrobacteraceae; genus Croceicoccus; species Croceicoccus marinus. The sequence continues at coordinate 284,718 of NZ_CP019603.1, forward strand.
CTGACCCATGAACACCGCCAGTTGCCGCTCTGCTAGCGCAAGGTCGTGCGCCTTCATGGCGGAGGACGCGCGGCGCAGGCTGGGCCCCGATCCCCTGGGGGCCAGCGCCTGTGCATCGGCCAGTATCTGTTGCGCGCGTGCAAGGTCGGCATAATCGGCGGCCAGATCGAACCGCGCCAGCAAGCCGGCTGCCAGCGTCTCGGCCCACAGCCATTCTCCCTGCCCCCTGGACACGCGCTCTTCCCCCAGCGCGATGCGTCTTTCGGCATCCTTGATCATGGCCGAATAGTCCGCCGGTCCCAGCATGGGTCCTGACAGAACCGAAGGGCGGATATCGACGTTCGTCGGCGCGATTTCCCGAAACTCGGCGGTGGTGCCTTCCAGCATCACGGCTGCTCCGACGACCGCGACCGGGGCAAGAAGCAGGACGGCCGCGTGCGGGAACGCCGCGAACCGCCTGCCCCTTGCCCCCGATGCCGTCATGGCCGATGCCTGCTGATGGGTCGCAGTCAATGCATCGCCTCCGGCACCAACTCTCCGATCAGCTTGCGGACATCGCGCATGGCGTCAGACCAAGGTCGGTCAGATCGTCGGCCAGCGCGTTGGTAAGCCCGGTCAGCTGCTCGGTGAGTTCGGGAACGAATTGCCCGGCGAAATCGTCGGCGGGATTGGCATCGTTATAGGCGGTCTTCATGTCCGAACCGATCAGAGCGGTGGCGACGGCCGGCATGCCCATGCGGTCGACGCGGACATAATCGCCCGGCGCGTCGGTTCGGAAGTCAAAGCCGCTTCCTCCCGATGCCAGCGGCGGATTGCCTTGCGGCGCGGCCAGATAGGGGAACGCGGGATTATACTGGACGTCATTGCCCGGCGGATTGACCGGAACCTGCGCCAGCGTGGTCGGGCTGTGCGTCCCAAGGTCGAGGAAGATTACCGCCAGCGTGACATCGATGACCTGGTCGGGCAGCCGCCGACCGTTGGGAAAGCCCGAAGGCGCGGACAGGTCGAGCGTCAGCGTGTCCGGCACGATCAGATCGGCCACCGCCACGCCTGGCGCGACTTCCTGCGTCAAGCAGGCGGTCACGTCATAGGTCGTGGTGGGTGTCGGCGTCGGCGCCGGGCCGGGTGTGGGCGCAGGGGACGGAGCAAGGATCGGATCGTCGCCTTTGCGGTCATTGTCGCTGCATCCCGCCAGCGCCATTGCAATCGCGACAGGGGCAGCCATGGTCAGCCGGGCCATCTGGCGGGCGTTCCGGCGATGGACCGGGCGGGTAAGGGTGGTGTTCATCACAGCTGTCCTCCGAAGCGTGCGGTGGTGGCCCAGACATCGATCGGGTTCGCGCCATTGGCGATGCGATCTCGGGGGATTTCGATGACCACCGCGGTCAGGTTCTGACCGGCGAAGAAATCACGCGTGCTGTCGAACATCAAAGTCCCGGTCGCCGCCGTGTCCTTGAAGCCCTGCAAGTCGAAGAAGAACGGATCGTCGAACAGCCCCGCCTCGACGCGGACGCCGTCCTGCGACAGCACCTGTTCGACCGGTCCGCTGAGCGGGCCGGTGACGCCGGGAAGGTTTTCAACCTGCACGCCATATGTTCCGTCCGCATTGCCGGGCGCGAAACGGATGCGCAGCGGGATTTCCGCCTCGGTCCGCCCGCCCGCGTTCGATATGTTGATGGTGTACAGCACGTCGCGGTCGTAGGTCGCCGGCTCGCTGGTGGCCTGCGGCCCCGCGAAGGTCAGCGCCAGGACGACCGAGGTGTCGGTATGAAACGCATAGAGATCCGCGATGTCGGCGGCGCGGTCGGGCGTCGAATCCACGTTGGGATCGGTTCGAGCGGGCGGGTCGAGGTGGTCGGCCGCCATGCCGCCCAACCCGGGTAATACCAGCGCCGCGCCGCCGGCCATCGCCAACCCCGCGCCTGCTATCGTCAGTTTCTTCCAGTTCTGCACCGCATTGCTCCCTCTGGTCGCGTCCGCGATGCATCATGGGCTCTCCGGATGGGTGCCCTTGGACGTATCGCAGGGGAAGCTACGAGGGGACGAAGCGACTGGATGCAGAAACCCGAAAAATATTCTGCATCGGCGGAATTGCGTTTTTCTGGAATGGCTTGGTAACCTGCCCGTACCTGCCCGTACCTGCCCGTACCTGCCCGTACCTGCCCGTACCTGCCCGTACCTGCTCGACCAATGTCCTGGCTCAGGCTCGGCGAGGCTGTAGCCTATCGCAGCACTACCAAGCGCGGCCCAACGCTTTCTCATTCGGTGACCTACGTTCCCGACGGCGCTGACAATTGCTTTGGCCGCCGCGCCTGCCGCATGAACTTCGAGAAAATGCGACATTTGTAGACATTGGTTTTCAGACGCCTGGACAGGATCAGGACCGCGGTACCGAATACCACCGCTGGAGGCCGCACGCCGGTCGATGGACGAGGTGTCGGGCGCGCTGGTCGCCATCGTGCTGGTGCTGTGCGCGGTGTTCATCCCGACATTGTTCATCGACGGCATCTCGGGCCAGTTCTACAAGCAGTTCGCCGTCACCATCGCAACCGCGACCGTCATTTCGCTGATCGTGTCGCTCACCCTCTCACCCGCGCTGGCGGCGATCCTGCTGCGCGAAAAGCAGCGCGTGGCGGATGACGCCCCGCGCTGGCGGCGCGTGCTGCAGGGTGCTGGCGACCGGTTCAACCATGGGTTCGAGCGTATGAGCCAGTCCTATGCAAGGCTGACACTGAGGCTGGTGAAGCGCCCGGCACGGATGATGGCGGGCTATGCCGCGCTGATCGTCGCGACCAGCGGCCTGTTCTGGGCCACGCCCGCGGGCTTCATCCCGCAGCAGGACCAGGGCTATTTCCTGGCCGCGATCTTCCTGCCGCCGGGCTCGTCCCTGTCGCGCACCGACGAAGTGACGCGCGAGGTGGCCGAGAAGATCCTGCCCGGCAAGGGAATCCGCGGCGCGGTGATGTTCGCGGGCTTCAACGGCCCTTCGCGCACCGCCTCGCCCGATTCCGGCGCGATCTATTTCCCGTTCGAAAGCTTCGAAAAACGCGCCGAGCTTGGCGTGACCGAGGAAAGCATCATGGCCAGCGCGCAGGAAGCGCTGGCAGGCTATGACAAGGCCAGCATCATCCTGGTCCCTCCGCCGACGATCAACGGCATCGTCCCGCCCGGCGGCTATCGCATGATCGTCGAGGACCGGTCAGGCCAAGGCTATGCCGAGCTTGAGAAGGCGACTCAGGCCTTGTTGGCACAGGCCCATACGCAGCCCGAACTTCAGCAGGTCTATACCTTGTTCAACCGGGGCTCGCCGCGCGTCCATGCCGATATCGACCGGCGCAAAGCCGACATGCTGGGCGTGCCGCCGCAGAACGTGTTCTCGACCTTGCAGACCTATCTGGGTTCGACGTTCATAAACGATTTCAACCTTTTGGGGCGGACATATCGCGTAACGGCTCAAGCGGATTCCGAATTCCGCGGCTCGCCCGCCGATATCGCGAATTTGCAGACGCGCTCGTCCAACGGCGCGATGGTGCCGATCGGGTCGGTCGCCACTTTCGAGGACAGGACCGGCCCCTACCGCGTGGTGCGCTACAATCTGCAGCGCGCGATCGAGGTGGATGGCAGCGTCGCGCCGGGATACTCCACCGGACAGGCGCTCGCCACGATGGAGAAACTGGCTGCCGATACGCTGCCGGCGGGCTATGGCGCCGAATGGACCGGCATCGCCTATCAGCAGTCGATCGCGGGCAATACCGCGGGCGTGGTGTTCGGCATGGCGGTGCTGTTCGTGTTCCTCGTGCTGGCGGCCCAATATGAAAGCCTGACCCTGCCGCTGGCGATCATCCTGATCGTACCGATGTGCCTGTTCGCGGCCATGCTGGGCGTCAACCTGCGGGGGATGGACAATAACATCCTGACCCAGATCGGGCTTGTCGTGCTGATCGCGCTGGCGGCCAAGAACGCGATCCTGGTGGTCGAATTCGCAAAGCAGGCAGAAGACGAGCAAGGCCTTTCGCCGGTAGAGGCCGCAGTCCAGGCCGCGCGCACCCGCCTGCGTCCGATCCTGATGACATTGTTCGCCTTCATCCTGGGCGCGGTTCCGCTGGTCATCGCCAGCGGTGCCGGGTCGGAACTGCGGCAGGCTTTGGGTACGGCGGTTTTCTTCGGCATGGCGGGCGTCACCGTCTTCGGCCTGCTGTTCACCCCCACCTTCTATGTCGTGTGCCGCAATCTGGCAGAGGCGCTGCGGCGCGGGCGGCCGCCCCGCCAGGCGAAGCCGCGCGGTCACGATCCGCTGGCCATCCCGGCGGAGTGAAAGGATTTTTCATGTTCCAGTTCAGAAAAACCATCGCCGCGTTGATGGCGGCAAGCGCCCTTGCGGCGTGCACCGTCGGCCCCGAACATGTCGAACCCGCGATCCCGCCCGCCGCCGCCGCGCCGTTCATCGGGGTGCAGTCGGCGTCAGTAACCGCCGATGCGCCCGCCGACGACTGGTGGAAGCTCTACGACGATCCGGTGCTGGACGCATTGGTCGCCGATGCTCTGGCCGCCAATACCGATGTCCGCGTCGCGCTGGCCCGGATCGAGCGGGCGCGTGCCGGGCTACGCGGATCGCGGGGGGCCGCGCTGCCGCGGACGGCGGTTTCGGCATCGGGAACCTATGGCCGCGTTTCGGAAAGCGAAACGCTGCCTGGCATCGACCGCGAGGGGCGCCGCCTCGCGGGCGAATTCGCCGCCGCCTACGAGCTTGACCTGTTCGGCCGCGTCGCCCGCGGGATCGAGGCTTCGCGCGCCGATCTGGACGCCGCGCGGCAGGATGCCGACGCAGTGCGGGTCATCGTCGCCGCCGACACGGTGCAGGCCTATGTCGATGCCGCCGCCACAGCGCAGCAGATCGCCGTGGGGCAGGCCATGGTGGAACTGCTGGCGAAATCGGAACGCATCACCGATGCGCGCTTCCGGCGCGGGCTCAACCAGAAGCTCGACGTGCTGCGCCTGACGCAATTGAGGGAAGCGCAGGCCGCCGCCATTCCTCCCCTGCAGGCACGCCGCGATGCCGCGCTGTTCAGGCTGGCGGCGCTGACCGGCCGCACGCCGCAGGATCTGCCGGCGGCTGCGCTGGACCGGCGCACCACGCCCGACATTGCGGCGGCGATCCCGGTGGGCGACGGGCAGACCCTGTTGGCCCGGCGCCCCGACGTGAAGGCGGCAGAGCGCCGGCTCGCCGCCGATACCGCGCGCATCGGCATGGCAACGGCCGACCTCTATCCGCGCATCACGCTTGGCGCGTCGGTATCGACCACCGCGCTGGGCAATACGCCGGTCCTGGGATCGGGACCGCTTGGCTGGCTGCTCGGCCCGCTGATCCAGTGGGCGTTTCCGAACCAGGAAGCCGTGCGCGCCCGCATCGGCGCGGCGCGGGCGGATGCGGCGGCCGATCTCGCCCGGTTCGACGGCACCGTCCTGCAAGCGCTGCAGGAGACCGAGACCGCGCTCTCCGCCTATCGCAACGCCCTTGCGGCCGAGGACCGGCTTGCCGCCTCGCGCGATGCGGCGGACCGGGCGGCAAAGGTCAGCCTGGCCCGCCAGTCGCGCGGCCAGATCGATGCTCTGGACGCCCTGGATGCGCAGCGGACGCTGGCCCTGACCGAAGCCGATTACGCCGCTGCGCGCCGCAACGTCGCGCTGGCACAGGTCGATTTGTTCCGGGCGCTGGGCGGCAACTGGACCGAAGAGGAACCGGCGGGGCGCGCCATGCAATAGCCGTCGCCCCGCGCAATCTTCGGTCCGCGCCCGCGTCAGCCCTTTGCCCTGGCGATATAGGCCTCCACCTGCCGCTCCAGCGCGTCGAGCGGCAGTGCCCCCTGCCCCAGCACCGCCTCGTGGAAGGCGCGGATGTCGAAGTCCTGCCCCAGCTCGCGCTCGGCGCGGGCGCGCAGTTCGGCGATCTTGAGCTGGCCGATCATGTAGCTGGTCGCCTGGCCGGGATTGTTGATGTAGCGGTCGACTTCCTTGCGGATGTCACGTTCGGAATTGGGCGAATTGGCGCGGAAATAGTCGATGGCCCGTTCGCGCGACCAGCGCTTGGAATGGATCCCGGTGTCGAGCACGAGGCGAATGGCGCGCCACATCTGCAGCGACAGCATGCCGAAGCGCTGCTCGGGCGTGGTATAGACGCCCATCTCGTCGGCCAGCCGTTCGGAATATAGCCCCCAGCCCTCGATATAGGCGCCATAGCCGCCAAAGCGCCGGAACTTGGGCAGGCCTTCCAGTTCCTGCGCGCGGGCGATCTGGAAATGATGGCCGGGCGCGCCTTCGTGTGCCGCGATCGCGTCGGTCTGCACGCGATTGACCTGCGTCATGTCGGCAAGGTTCACATAGAAGATGCCGGGGCGCGATCCGTCCGGCGCGGGCCGGTTGTAGAAAGCGACCGAAGCGGTATCCTCGCGGAACGGCTCGACCGCCCGCACTTCCAGTGCGGCCTTGGGCAGGCGCTCGAAATATTGTGGGGCTTTTGCCATCACGTTCGCGATCAGCGTGCGCGCTTCCTCAAGGTATTGCTCGCGCCCCTCGGCCGTGTTCGGGTACTTGTAGGCAGGATCGCTGCGCAGCGCCGCGAAGAACTCCTCAAGCGTGCCGGTAAATCCGATCTCCCGCTTCACTTCCTCCATCTCCGCCCGGATCGCGGCGACCTGCTCAAGGCCGATCGCATGGATCTGGTCGGCGGTAAGGTCCGTGGTGGTCGAGATTGCAAGGCGGTTGGCGTAATAGGCATCGCCGTCGGGCAGGCTCCACGCCCCGTCGTTGCCCTTGGCCTGCGGCTCGATGGCTGCGATGCCCGCGATCAGCGTTTCGACGCCGCTGCGGAACGGCCCCACCAGCGCCGCGCGCCCCTCTGCCAGCAGCCGTGCCTTTTTCGCGTCGGCGATGGAAAGCGCGTTCACCTTCTCCTGGAAATCGGCCCACAGCGGATTGGCCTCGCCCGCACCGAACGGCGCGCCTTGAAGGATGCTGCGCGCGTCGGCCATCGCTGGTTCGAACACCATTTTCGGCGGGACGATGCCCATGGCGGCCTGCTGCCGCATGACGGCCACCGTCTCGTCCATCACGCGCTCGCTGTCGCGCAGGCGCGCGATATAGGCCTCGGCGTCGGCGACGCTTTCGACCTTGTGCTGGTTGATCAGGAAAACCGGGATGTCGCCCGCCGGCGTCCCGTTGGTCGACACCGGGAAGCCATAGGCGCGGAACCGCGCGCTCTCGCGCTCGCGCTCCACCTCCCGTTCGAACAATTCATAGCTGAGCCGCACCGAAGGCCCCAGCGCCGCGGGATCGAACCGGGCGCGCATCTCGGCCAGTTGCTGCTCCGCCAGCGCGAGCGAGCGGGCATCGGCCTCAAGCGTATAATCGTCGAGCTTGTCGTATTCCTGCCGCGAGCCGAGGCTGGTCAGCGATTCCGGGCTGAGCGCCACCTGCGCATCGAACGCCGCGTCGAGAAAGGCGAGCAGCCGCGCATCCTCCTGCGAGGCTGGTTGCCCGGCAGCGGGCGGTTGCCCGGCAGTGGGTGCCGGGGCCGGGGGAGCGGCGGGGACGGTCGCGGTCTGTGCGGCGCAGCCAGCAAGAAGCAGGGCAGGAAGCAGACGATACATGCCGGGAGATCCTTTCAAGTGTTACGATACAGCCTTAGGTTCTCCGACGCATTTTGGAAGCCCTTCAGTCGTTTGGCTGTGCAATCCATCCGCATTGCCCCGCAACGACAATGCGATAAGCCATTAGCTGATCGATACACCGGAACCTTCATCGCGCGCTCAGGTTGGATCTGAACCGGAAACCATTATTGCTTTGAGAATGCCTGATGGCGAGCGAGACGCTGACCAACGAATTGCATCGCCAACCGATCGGCTTTGCCGCAGTGCCGGGCCGCGCTTTGCGGATCGCGGTGATCGGGCATATCCGTTTCGCCGTCACCGAACCGTTCCCCGGCGGGATGGAGGCGCATTGCGCGTCGCTGTGCCGCGGATTGGCGCTGGCGGGGCACGATGCTGACCTGTATGCGGCAGGCGGAAGCCACGGCGTGGACAATGATCGGGCCATCTGCGAGCGGCCCTATGAAGATGTGCTGCCATGGGCCGAATGGCGCGGGACGGTGCAGCTGGAGGATTACCAGCGCTCTGCTTTCGAGCGGGCCTGGCAAGCGGTCCTGCAAGGCGGATACGATGTCGTTCACAACAACACCCTGTTTCCCGACCTGATCGATTGGGCCGCGCGCGACGGCGTGCCGATGCTGACCTCGCAGCACGTCCCTCCCTTCGGCAAGATGCGCGAGGCGGTGCTGCGCGCGGCGGGCGATCCGCTGCGGCCGGTCACGGTGACATCGGCCAGCCAGTTGCCGCTGTGGTCCGAACGGCCCGCCAACATGCATGTGGTGCATAACGGCATCGATACGGAATTATGGCGGCCTGCGACCGACCGGCCCGCAGCAGACCGGCCCGCAACAGACGGACAGGCGCAGGGCCCTTATTTCTGGTCGGGCCGCATCACGCCCAACAAGGGGACCGCCATGGCATTGCAGGCCGCGCATCGCGCCGGCGTGGCCATGGATCTTGCCGGCACGATCGAGGACGAGAGCTATTACGCCCGTGAGGTCGAACCTCTGCTCGACGCCCGCCGCCGCTATGTCGGGCATCTGTCGGGCGAGCGGCTGCGGCGGCAGACGGCCCATGCCCGGGCGCTGGTCGTGACGCCGGCATGGGACGAACCCTTCGGCCTTGTCGCGGCAGAGGCTTTGTCCTGTGACGTGCCGGTCATCGCGTTCGACCGCGGCGCGCTGCGCGAAGTGGTGGGACCGTGCGGCGTCATCGTCGCGGCGGGCGACGTGGACGGGCTGGCCGCGGCCCTACGTGCGCCTCCGTCCTTGGCCACGGGCATGGCGCGGGCGCGGGCGGAACGGAAATTCTCGCTCGCCGCCATGATCGGGGGATATGAAACGCTCTATCGCTCGGCGATGGCGGCGGCGCGGGGGATGAAGGCGGTCGCATGAAGGGTCACCGCTATGTCTTCGTCGCCGGGTTGCACCGGTCGGGCACCAGCCTTGTCGCGCGCCTGCTGGGCGAGCATCCGGACATTGCCGCGATCACGGACGCCCCCGTGCCCGAGAACGAAGGCTGCTATCTTCAGGGCGCCATTCCCCATACCGCCCGGCACGGCGTGCCCGGCCATTTCGCCACCGACCCGGACCAGCATCTGGTGGAGGGATGCGCATTGGACCGGCTGGAGACGCGGGTTCGGATGGAAGCGGACTGGTCGCGCTGGTTCGACTCGGCCCGGCCCTGGCGGGTCGAGAAATCGCCGGTGAACCTGACCCGTACCCGCCTATTGCAATCGCTGTTCCCGATGTCGCAATTCATCATCGTCACCCGCCACCCGGCCTTTACCGCCGAAGCGATGCGCAAATGGGTCGATGTCGAGGCCATCGGGTTCAGGGGCTATTGGCAAGGCGCCCACGATCTGGTCCTGGCCGATCTGGAATATCTGCATTGCGCGATGATCGTGCGCTATGAAGATCTGGTCGAACGGCCCCAGACGATGCGCCGCGCGATGTTCGCCTTCCTCGACCTGCCGGTTTGCGAGAGTGCACGGCAGATCGCCAACGGCAATCGCCGCTATCTCGATTCCGCGCAGCGCAGCAGCGCCGCCTATTCGCGGCTCGGCTATGCGCCGGGTGCCTCGTGCGGGCCTCTGCTGCCGCGGGTGCGCCATCCGCTGCGCGCGATCGTCGAACGGGTGGAGGAGGTTCTTGCCAATACCGATTACGCGGAAGGCTGGCGCATGAGCGACTGAAGTTCGGCCCGCGCGCGCTGGCCCCGCAAGGACCCGTCCGGCATGCGCAAGTCTACACCGCCGCGGTGTCCGCCAGGTCGGTTCTTGTCCCCACTTCGGCCTCCGCCTCCAACTGCTGCAGGACCGCGGCGCTGCTGGCATAGGGCTGGTGCTGCTGCTGACGTGTCAGCGCAAGATCGGCCTCTTGCGTAGGGCGGATGCGCTGCCAGCCCGAGGGGCCCGGTTCCGCCAGTCCCATCAGGCGAAACGCCCGCAGCCAGTGCTGCATCGTCGGCTCGCCCCATTTGCTGCGGAAATATTCGGCGTTGCGGATCACGCTGTCGAGGTGGTGGACCGGCGGCATGTGATGCGGGTGATATTGGTGATAGGCCCTGGCGCCGCGCAGCCAGAACAGGGGCACGCCCTGTTCGGCGCAGGTTCGGCCGAAATCGGTGTCTTCCCCGCCATAGCCGCGATAACCCTCGTCGAAGCCGCCGACCGCGCGAAACAAAGCCGCGCTCATCGCGAAATTGAGCGACCAGAAACAGCGATAGTCGCGGCAGGGCGCGATTGGTCCCACCGGCGGACCGGGCCGTTCCGAATGGCGCACCGCCAGCCGGTCGAGCACCGCGAAATCCAGCGTTTCCAGCGGCGCGCCCGAAGGCAGATAGCCGACTTCCCCCATCAGCAAGGCGTCGCTGTCCTGCAAGGCAGCGGCATAATCGCCCACCAGCTCCGGATGCGGAATGCAATCGACGTCGAGGAAGACCAGCCATTCGCCCGCCGCTTCGGCCGCCGCGCGGTTGCGGGCCGCCGACAGGGACAGCCCCCCATCTTGCAGCATGATCTGGCGCACCGGAAATGCAGTTTCGGGCAGGTCGTAGGGCTGGTCCTGCAACACCGCGACGACCAGCTCGCCGGGCGGCATGCGGCTTTCGTTCAGCCCCCTGACCAGATTGCGCAAATGCCCCTCGCGCCCATGGGCGAGCGTGCAGACGGAAATCATGCGGCAAAATCCTTGTCGGTTGCTTCGATGGGCGCCGCGCCTTCCCATAATTCGCGGGCGAGTGCGTCGATCCGGCGTGCGGCGAGCGGTGCGGCATCGCCGCCCACCAGCGTGCGCCCCTTGCCCGGATCGGCCTGCCGTGCCCGGTCCCACAGACGCGCCCAGCCCGCCGCATCGGAAGGCCAGGTCGGCTGCGAAGCGCACAGGCCCGCGGCGGCCAGCGCCTCGGCCTTGCGTTCCTGTTCGGCGAAATAACGCCATTCAGGAATGGCGATCCACGGCTTGCCGGTCTGCATCACCTGGTGGACGGTGGTGTTGCCGCAGCTCGACACGATGCGGTCGGCGGCGGCGATATGATCCTGCGGATTATCGACCCAACCGCGCAGTTCCAGATTGCCGGGCGGCGTTTCGTGCCATTCGCTGAAGGTGCCGCCGATCACGATCCAGTGCGTATCGGGCTCCGCCCGAGCGCCCAGCGTCAGCGGAGCGGTCGGCGTGCCCTGCCCTCCCCCGCCAGCGATCACCACCACCAGTTCGCGCCCTTCGGGAGCGCGGATCCGGCTGCGCGCGTCGGGATCGGGGTTTAGCAGGTCGATGCCGAGGCCGGGCGCATGGATCGTCTTCGCCCTCAGCGCTTCGGGCCTGCCGGGCTGTTCCAGCATTGGGTGATAGGGCGCCAGCAAGGCCGCCGCCCCGTCATAGCTGGCGCGGTGGGCCGGGTCGTCGCGGTCGCCGTGCTGCAGCACAGCGATATGCGGCACCGATGCGATGCGGCACAGCTGGCCGATTTCCGCCGAGACGTCGGTGATGAAAAGCGCTGGCCGCGCCCTTGCGAACCAGCCCGTCAGCGTCGCCACCGCGTCCGAGATCGCATGCCATCCCAGCGGCGCGCAATGCAGCGTGTCGGGCGTCGGCATGGCGGCAAGGCGCGGTGCCTCACGCTCCTGCGTTTCGAACAGCGAGGGGATCGTCACCACATCGATGCCGGATTGCAATTCGGGGAAAATATCGGCGCGCGCGTAGAATAAGGTGACCGGGCGATATTGCACCAGCGCGTTGGCCAGCGCCGCGCATCGCTCGGCATGGCCGCGCCCCTGGTGGTGCACGAAAATGCCGACGGGGCGGCTGTCATGCTGCGACATCGGCGGCCTCCCTGGGGCGGGAACGTCTCTCGTGCCATAGCAGCCCTTCCAGCACCCCTGCCGCGTGCGAGCGGCGAGAGGTGTAGACATGGGTGAGCCCGGCCACGCCGCGCAGTTCCTCATGATGGTTCGCGACAAGCACCGCGCGTTCCGATCCCGCCAGCATATCGACATCGTTGCCGCTGTCGCCCGCCGCCACGATGCTGCCCTGCGGCAGGCCAAGCGCGGCGGCGACATGCGCCAGCGCGGCATGCTTGCCGGCCCGCGCGGGCAATATGTCGAGCAGCCGGTCATGGCTGAGGATGGCCTTCGCCTCGATCCCCAGCGCGTCAAGCCGTGACCGGACCTTGGCAAGCACCCCGGGATCGTCGGCGAAGAAGCTGCATTTGAAGCGCCGCTGTTCGATCGCGGCTTGCGGGACCAGGCCGGGAATGTCCGCCAGCGCAGCCAGCACGGCCTGCGCGTTCCAGCCATCGTCCAGCGCGGCGGCATAGTCGCGGTCGAGCACGAAGCCGCGTTTCGTGCGCCAGTAAATCTCGGACCCGACCGAGGCGATCAGCACGCGCGGCACCGGCATGTCCCATTCGCGCAGCAAGCGGCGCGCTTCCACGAAGGAGCGCCCGGTCGCGACCCCGAAGCCGACTTGCGCCCGCTTGCGCGACAGGAAGGCCGACAGCCTGCGCGCGCCGGTGCGGCACCCGGTCAGCGTATTGTCGATGTCGCTGATCAGCATGCGCGCTGGCCGAGGCATGCGCTCGCTCGCCGCGCCCGCCGCGATGTCCTGCGCGATCGACAGGAAGCCATTGGCATAGTCGGTCCAGTTCATGCCGCCGATATTGGTCAACGCATTGCTGGAACAGCGCTGCCACAGCACCTCGTCGTCCAGCATGCGCAGCATCGCCTGCTGCATGTCGGCAGGGTCGAGCGGGTTCACCAGCAGCCCATGCTCAAGCTCGGCGACGATGTCGCTGGGGCCGCCGTTGCAGGTGGCGACGACCGGCAGGCCGTGCGACGCCGCCTCTATCAGCGTCAGCCCATAGGGTTCGATCAGCGCCGGGTTGAAGAACATGCCCCTGCTGCGCCGCGCCAGCGCGTACATCGCGGCGACATGGCGGTTGTCGTGCCGCGAGGGCCAGGCCGCCACGCCGTGCAGATCGTGCCGGTCGATCGCGTCGACCAGGTCGAGCAGCACGTCGCGCTGCTCCTCCTCGCCCTGTTTCATCCCTGTGCGCAGGCCGGGAAGGATCACCAGATTGGCGCGCGAAGACAATTCGGGACTGGACCCGAACGCCTCGACCAGGCGGACGAGGTTCTTCTTCCGGACCGGCCTTGCGATGGCCAGGATCATCGGGCGTCCGGGATCGCGCAGAAACGGTTCGATCAGCTTTTCGGCGCGCTGCAAATCGCCGGCAGGCACATTGCCGGCCTCGACACCCGGGCGCAGGCGGTGGATCCGGTCGAAGCGGGCGGAGGGATAGGCAGGCAGCTGCCGCTCGCACTCATCTCGCGAGGATGCGATGATGGCGTCCGCCGCCGCGATGGCGCGGTCCTCCTCCCGCAGCCTGGCGGCCAGCGCGGGGCTGCTTTCCATCATCTGCGCCTTGTCGTGCGCCAGCGAATGGGCAGTATAGATGAACGGGATGCCCAGCTCGTCCCGCACCTGCCGCGCAACATCGGCGGCATCGGCGAAATGGGCGTGGATGATGTCGGGCAGCCGGTCCGCACCGCGCAGATGTTCGATCAATGCGCGGGTGAAGGCGGCACGGTCGCGCGCCAGCCTTTCCTTGGCCAGATAGCGCCGGTCGCCGCTGTCGATGCGGATGATGTCGCTCTTGGCCGAAAGCGTCTCGCGAGGCTGTGCGTGGATGCGGCCCAGCGCAGGATCGTCGAACAGGCGGGTCGCGATATCGGCACGCTCAACCCGCGGATCGCGCGCCAGCGCCGCCATCGCGCCCAGTATATAGGCAATATGTCCGCCCGTATCCTCGGTCAGGCCATAACGAACCGGCGGAGCACGCAGGCATCCACCAAGGGCAATCGCAAGAATCTGCATAAGTCGGGCACTCTTAAGGTTAACCCGAGTTTAATGTTTGCAGAGGGCGGCAGGTTCCGGGATTTATGTTATTCGTCCGGAATCGATGATCCTGCCATTGGATTTACTGGATAAATCACCGCGCATTGCCCGAAAGGCCACGAAGCTTCCCCGGCTTCTTACCCCCACATGGCGTACACGCCGCTAGGCGTCCCGCCGGCGCAAGCCGACTGCCCCGCTGCACCACAGGGCTGCCCAGATCAGGACCGGTTGCAGCAGCATGCGGGGGCCATGATACGCCCATCCCAATCCGCGGTCGGGCTGCGCCATATCCATCAGCATGTGCTGGATATTGGCTGGCCAGACGCACAGCGCATAGGCGGCCAGCCCCCACCCCGCCGCTTGTCGCAGCCGCGCCGACCATGGCTGCGTCAACCCCGCCGCGCCTGCCAGTTCGGCAAGGCCGGTCAGCGCGATCATCAGCGGTGCATGGGGCACCCAGCCGGGCGTGATGCCAAGGAATGGCGCGGGCATGGCAAGGTGAAGCACACCCGCCGCCGCATAGAGCATGGCCAGAAGCCATCTGACGACACGCCGGGGCGTCCCGGAATCGGACCCCGGCACGGCGATCGGGAAATGGCGATTTACCGGCATGGAATCCCTTTTCCCGTGGCAATCCGGCCTTGTCGGACTGTCGCCGCCAGACTGGCAGGACCGCCGGTAGGGATCCACCTGCCGTTCCGATGCGTCAAGGGGCAGCGCGGCATGACCGGCACTTACTTGGCGACACCTGCCGAACCATACCAATTATCGGAAAAGCGCCGGTTCGGCGCGCACCGATCGCCGGGGGAACTAGCCGCTGATCAGCGCCGAAACCGACCCGATCCCGTCGAAGCGCGCCTCGACCGACTGGCGCAGCTTCACGTCATGCACGCCGGTGATCGCGCCCGACGATACCCACCCGGGCGCCTGCGCCATCAAGCCGCGTTCGGACAGATTGCCAAGCAGGAAGCGCACAGCTCCGAACGGACCGTCCAGCATCGTGGCGGTGCTTGCCTTGCCGGCGGTCTCGCCATCGATGATCGTCTCGACCGCTATGTCGTTGATCGCGTCCCATCTGTCGCGCGGAACCGGGGCGCCCAACACCAGGCCGGCATTATTGCCGTGATCGGTCACGGTGACGCAAGGCCCGTCCTCGTTGATGCCGGGATAGGGCGAGGATGCGATCTCGATCGCGATACGCACTTCCTCGACCCAGTCATAGGTCTCGGCGTCGGTCGTCGGCAC